>NZ_AP019822.1:981741-1308988 GCF_007990505.1 Pseudoleptotrichia goodfellowii
ATAGTTAAAATGAGTAAGTTTAATTTAATTGCTTTCGACTCCCAAAGAGCTAAAATCTTAAAAGGACTTCAAAAATTTAAAGAAGTCAGTTTTATTGATATTAATGAAGATGATAATGAAGAAGAAATCCTGAATAGAGTTTTCGATAATGAAGAGTTGACTAAAATTGAAGAAAGACTTTATTCTGTTGATTATTCGATTAAGTTGCTGAAAAGATATCAGGTGATTAAAAAAGATATAAAGTTAATGATGAAAGGTAATGATAATTATACCTTTGAGGAGTTGGCTAAAAAAGCGGCTGTGTATGACTGGAAAGAAATATGTCGGAAACTGAAAAAATTAGGCTCAAATCTGGATGAAGTACGTTCGAAAATATCTAAAAAATATGGTGAACTTGAAAGTGTATCTTTATGGAAAAGACTGGATGTGAATCCTGAGGCACTGAAAAATCTTAAAACGGTGGACACTTATTTGGGAACAGTACCTTTTAAATTAAAAAATGATTTTATTTCCAAAATAAGTGAACTTGATAAAACTTATTATGAAGAGTTGAGAGTTACGAAAGATGATGTTTATTATCTGGTTATATCCGATAAAAGTGAATCTGAAAAAGAAAAACTTGCTGAAACTTTTAGAGATACGAGTTTTGTTGTAACAGATATTAAACTGGATGCAGTGCCTGAAGAACAGATGAATGTACTTAAAAAAGAAATTCAGGAACTTAAAGATGAAAAGCATGCTTTAAAAGATGAAATAAAAAGCTATGACGAAGAGTTGAGTAGCTTGGAAGCCGTTTATGAATATCTGAAAAATAAGAAGTTGAGAATTACCGAAACGGAGAAAATGGCTAAAACTGAAAATACATGTATATTAAGAGGCTGGATTCCTACAGGAAGAAAAGAGGAATTTGAAAAAACAGTAAAGGAAATAACACACGGAAATTATTATACGGAATTTGAAGAAGCCGACTTGGAAGATGAGAAAGTTCCGATAAAATTGAAAAACGGAAAAATTGTAAGTGCATTTGAGAATTTGACTGAAATGTATGCTTTACCTAAATATAACGAAATAGATCCTACACCTTTGTTTACACCGTTTTATATAGTGTTCTTCGGAATGATGGGTGCAGATGTCGGATACGGACTGATTCTTTTATTAGGAACGTTGTTTACCTTAAAATTTGTAAATTTGAATAAAAAAATGAAACTTATGGTACAATTTTTCTTTTATTTAAGTTTCTCAGTAATAATATGGGGATTCTTATATGGCTCATATTTCGGTGCCGAAATGCCAGGAATGTGGCGGTTGATAAATCCTGCCAATGAATTTCAGAAACTGTTAATAGGATCGATGATATTTGGATTGATACATTTATTTTTCGGACTTGCGATTAAGGCATACTTGCTGTTTAAGGCAAAAAAACCTTTAGATGCTCTGTATGACGTAGGTTTCTGGTATATGGCTCTTGCAGGAGGAATAGTTTATCTTGTATTCTCTTTGATGAAACTCTCCCCTGTCGTTACAAATATATCTATGTGGATAATGATTGTAGGGATGATAGGAATAGTACTTACAGGAGGAAGAGAAGCTAAAAGTATCGGAGGGAAATTGGGAGGAGGACTTTACAGTCTTTACGGAATTTCAGGATATGTAGGAGATTTTGTGTCTTATTCAAGACTTATGGCTTTGGGATTATCAGGAGGATTTATTGCACAGTCAATGAATATGATAGCACAAATGCTAGGAGGTTCTATATACGGATTGGTTTTTGTACCTGTAATACTTGTGGTAGGACATTTGTTTAATCTGTTCCTCGCATTCTTAGGAGCTTATGTGCATACTTCAAGACTTATATACGTGGAATTTTTCGGTAAATTTTACGAAGGCGGAGGTAAAGCTTTTAAAAATTTCAGAACAGAAAGTAAATATATAAATTTGGAAGATTAGTAAAATTAATAATTTTTGTTAAAAAATAAAATAAAAATAAATTTTAGGAGGAAAAAATGAATTCATCAACATTACTTGTAAATTTATCAACATTGTTCGGAGAACAGAGCGGACTTATTTTTGCAGCTTTAGGAGCAGCAATAGCAGTATTTTTATCAGGTGTAGGATCTGCAAAAGGAGTAGGAATAGTCGGAGAAGTAGCAGCGGGACTTATGGCTGAAGAGCCTGAAAAATTCGGGAAATCATTAGTATTGCAATTATTGCCGGGAACACAAGGATTATACGGATTTGTTATTGGACTTATGGTATTGGGAAGACTTAAACCTGATATGGGTATCGGTGAAGGATTATACATATTTATGGCTTGTTTACCTATCGCAGTGGCAGGATACGGTTCTGCAATAGCTCAAGGTAGAGTTGCAGCTTCAGGAATAAGTTTACTTGCTAAAAATGAAGAACAATCAACAAAAGGTATAATTTATGCCGTAATGGTTGAAACTTATGCGTTATTGGCATTTGTCGTATCAATTATGCTTTTGTCGGGAGTATCATTTAAATAAAAATTATCTGAAGATGGTATACGACACAGGAAAAAGCAATAAAATAAGTTTAAGTTAAGGATGTGAAATAATGTCTAATTTGGATAATTTAACATCAAAAATTATAAATGATGCTAAAGAAAAAGCAGCTGAAATCGAGCAGAAAGCAAAAGAAACAGCTGAAGAAAAATATAAATCCGGTATGAAAAAAGCTGAGGAGAAAAAAGAAAGAATTTTGGAAACAGGAAAAAGAGAGAGGGAACTTCTTTCTGAAAGAATGAAATCCGGAGCAAATCTGAAAGCCAGAGATG
Source organism: Pseudoleptotrichia goodfellowii (assembly GCF_007990505.1). Classification (NCBI taxonomy): domain Bacteria; kingdom Fusobacteriati; phylum Fusobacteriota; class Fusobacteriia; order Fusobacteriales; family Leptotrichiaceae; genus Pseudoleptotrichia; species Pseudoleptotrichia goodfellowii. The sequence goes on from NZ_AP019822.1 coordinate 984,539, forward strand.
ATAAGCTGAAAGCGAAACAGGAGGCAATAGATAAAGTAATACTGAGATTGAAAGAAAAACTTGTAAATATGAGTGAAAGAGAATATCTTGATTATATTTCCAAAAATATAGATGTTTCTTCATTTAATCAAAATAAAAAGTTAATAGTGAAAAAAGAATACGTAAATAAAGTAAAAGAAAGATTTCCGAATATTAAAGTCGAGGAGAACGAATTTGTAAATTCCGGATTTATAATTGAAGAAAACGGAATTCAGGAAAACTATACTTTTGAAGTTAAACTGGATTTTATGAGAGACGAATTGGAAGTTGAAATTTCAAAATTGCTCTTTTCATAATAATATAAGGGAGAAAGTGCATGAATAGAATGGATTACGGACGAAGTGTCGTAACTGTAAGAGTGTTGGAAAAAAGGCTTTTAACTAAAAATAAACTGGAAAGAATGATAGAAGCCGAAACTCCCGATGAAGTATTGAAATTGTTGGGAGAAACGGAATATTCCCAAAATATGACCGATATTGATAACAGTCGGGATTATGAAAAAATATTGAAAAGAGAAACTGAAAGAGTATTTTCACTGGTAAGAGACATGTCTAAAGACAGTGAAATAGTCGATATTTTGTCTTTAAAATATGATTATCATAATTTAAAAGTATTGCTTAGAGGAAGAATGGCAGGAAAAGATTTTTCAAATTTGCTGATAGATGCTGGAACTGTAAAAGCGGGAAGAATGAAATCGGATTTTGAAACAAAAAGTTACGATGATTTGCCGAAAGAGTTTGTAGCTGTAATCAATGAGGCTGAAAAAGATTTTTCTGAAAATAAAGATCCTCAAAGAATAGATATAATAGCCGATAAATATTATTATTCTCATTTGTTGAGAATTGCAAACAGCATAGATACGGAAATATTGAGGGATTATGTCCAGGGACTTATAGATTTTCAGAATATAATAACTTTGTTAAGAGTAAAAAAACAAAACAGAGATTTTAAATTTTTGGAAAATGTAATACATGACGGAGGAAAAATTTCCAGAGAAAAAATAATTTCTTCTTTGAATGACAGTCCGGAAGGTATAGCAAATAAATTTAAAAAAGAAAAAATAGGTGTTTATTTGACAAAAGGAATGGAAGTTTTCGGAGAAAACGGAAGACTTTCGGAATTGGAAAAAATAGCGGATAATTATCTGCTTGAGCTTAATAAGGAATCAAAATATATTGTATTCGGCCCTGAGCCTTTATTTACTTATCTTGTAGCAAAAGAAAGAGAAATAAATGCTGTAAGAATGATAATGGTAAGTAAAATTAACAATATAAATTCCGAAAAAGTAAAAGAAAGGCTGCGTGATACATATGCATAAAATCGGTGTTGTGGGTGATAAAGATTCAATATTGGCATTTAGAGCGTTGGGTGTAGATGTATATCCTGCAGTCGGAAAAGAAGAAGCAAGAAAAATAATAGATAAACTGGCGAGTGATAAATACGGAATTATATTCGTAACCGAACAGATTGCTCAGCTTGTGGAAGAAACTATTGAAAGATATAACAGAGATTTGATTCCTGCGATAATATTGATTCCGAATAATCAGGGAAGTCTGGGAACAGGAATCCAAAAAATAAATGATTATGTAGAAAAAGCAATAGGTTCAAATATATTTTAAAACTTGAAATCAAGACTTCAAATACTTGGAGAAAGAAGGAGATGTTCATTGAAAGTAGGAAAAATTATAAAGGTTTCAGGACCTCTTGTAGTTGCAGAGGGAATGGACGAAGCAAATGTTTATGATGTCGTAAGAGTTTCCGATAATAAATTGATAGGTGAAATAATAGAAATGAGAGGCGACAAGGCGTCTATTCAGGTTTATGAAGAAACTGTAGGAATAGGACCGGGAGAACCTGTATACTCCACAGGAGAGCCTTTGAGTGTGGAACTCGGACCGGGACTTTTGGAAGCGATGTTTGACGGTATACAAAGACCGTTAAAAGAGTTTCAGGAAGTTGCGGGAGATTATTTGAATAAAGGAGTAGAAGTTCCGTCTTTAAACAGAGAGAAAAAATGGGATTTTGAACCTGTTATGAAAGTCGGAGATAAAGTGGAAGCCGGAGATATAATAGGAACAGTTCAGGAAACTTCGGTTATAAGCCATAAAATTATGATACCTCTCGGAATAAGCGGGAAAATAAAATCCATCGAAAAAGGAAGTTTTACTGTTACAGATACTGTAGCAGTAGTAGAAACCGACAAAGGCGATGTAAATATTCAGATGATGCAGAAATGGCCTGTGCGTAGAGGTAGAAAATACAAACAGAAATTAAATCCTGAGGCTCCTTTGATTACAGGACAAAGAGTAATAGATACATTTTTCCCTGTAACAAAAGGAGGAACTGCCTGTGTGCCGGGACCGTTCGGATCGGGAAAAACGGTAGTACAGCATCAGCTTGCAAAATGGGCAGATGCACAGATAATAGTATATGTAGGATGCGGAGAACGTGGAAACGAGATGACGGACGTTCTTATGGAATTTCCTGAAATAATAGATCCTAATACAGGACAGTCATTGATGAAAAGAACGGTGCTTATAGCAAATACTTCAAATATGCCGGTTGCCGCAAGGGAAGCAAGTATATATACCGGAATAACTATTGCAGAATATTTCAGGGATATGGGATATTCGGTAGCGATAATGGCCGATTCTACATCAAGATGGGCAGAAGCTCTTCGTGAAATGTCAGGACGTCTGGAAGAAATGCCGGGAGATGAAGGATACCCTGCTTATTTGGGATCGAGAGCGGCAGACTTTTATGAAAGATCGGGTAAAGTAGTATGTCTGGGAGCTGACAACAGAGAAGGAGCGTTGACGGTAATAGGTGCGGTTTCGCCTCCGGGAGGGGATATTTCCGAGCCTGTATCACAGGCTACACTTAGAATAGTTAAAGTGTTCTGGGGACTTGATGCGAACCTTGCTTACAGAAGACACTTCCCGGCTATTAACTGGTTAAATTCATATTCACTGTATCAGACAAAAGTAGACGGATGGATGGATAAAAATATAGGACCTGAATTTTCCCAAAACAGACAAAGAGCAATGGCACTGTTACAGGAAGAATCAAGTTTACAGGAAATAGTAAGACTGGTAGGTAGAGATACTTTATCGGAAAAAGATCAGTTAAAACTTGAAGTAGCAAAATCTATAAGAGAAGATTATTTGCAACAGAATGCCTTTATGGAATCGGATACTTATACTTCATTGGCAAAACAGGACAAAATGTTGGCTCTTGTGTTGAAATTTTACGATGAAGGACTGAGAGGACTTGATTCGAGAGTTTATTTAAAAGAAGTTTCCGAAATGCCTGTAAGAGAAAAAATAGCGAGAGCAAAATATCTCCCTGAAGAAGAATTGAACAAAATAGATGATATTTCCGAAGAAATAACAAAAGAAATCGACAACCTTATAAGTGAGGGAGGTATATCTAATGCTTAAAGAATATAAAACAATTACCGAAATAGTCGGTCCTTTGATGATAGTTGAAGGAGTCGAAGGTGTAAAATATGAAGAACTTGTGGAAATCGAAACTCAAACGGGAGAACTTAGACGTGGAAGAGTATTGGAAGTAAACGGCGACAAAGCTATGGTTCAGTTGTTTGAAAGTTCTGCAGGGATAAACTTGAAAGATACAAAAGTCAGATTTTTAGGAAAACCTTTATCATTGGGGGTCTCTGAAGATATGATAGGAAGAATATTTGATGGATTGGGAAGACCGAAAGACAACGGTCCGAAAATCATACCCGAAAAAAGTTTGGATATAAACGGAGTGGCGATAAATCCTGTTGCGAGAGATTATCCGTCGGAATTTATTCAAACCGGAGTTTCTTCCATTGACGGATTGAATACGTTGGTTAGAGGACAAAAATTGCCTATATTTTCAGGATCAGGACTTCCTCATGCGGAACTTGCAGCACAGATAGCAAGACAAGCGAGAGTTTTAGGATCGGGATCAAAATTTGCGGTAGTTTTCGGAGCTATAGGAATTACTTTTGAGGAAGCTCAGTTCTTTATTGATGATTTTACTAAAACAGGTGCGATAGACAGAGCTGTATTGTTTATGAACCTTGCAGATGACCCTGCAATAGAAAGGATAGCAACTCCGAGAATGGCTCTTACATGTGCTGAATATCTTGCTTTTGAAAAAGGAATGCATGTACTTGTAATTCTTACGGACTTGACTAACTACTGTGAAGCACTTCGTGAAGTGTCTGCAGCTAGAAAAGAAGTGCCGGGAAGACGTGGATATCCGGGATACCTTTATACAGATTTGTCTACGATTTATGAAAGAGCGGGAAAAATAAAAGGAAAAGAAGGATCAATAACTCAGATACCTATACTTACAATGCCTGAAGATGATAAAACTCATCCGATTCCTGATTTGACAGGATATATAACAGAAGGACAGATAATATTGTCGAGAGATTTGTATAAACAGAATCTGATGCCGCCTGTGGATGTTTTGCCGTCGCTTTCGAGATTGAAAGATAAAGGGATAGGAAAAAATAAAACGAGAGAAGACCATGCCGATACAATGAACCAGTTGTTTGCTGCTTATGCCACAGGAAAAGAAGCGAAAGAATTGGCTGTAATATTGGGAGAATCTGCATTGTCCGATACGGATAAAGCATTTGTAAAATTTACGACTGCTTTTGAAGATCAGTATGTAGCTCAAGGTTTTGAAAAAAACAGAACGATAGAAGAAACGTTGAATTTAGGATGGGAACTGTTAAAAATATTGCCTAGAACAGAGTTGAAAAGAATCAGGGATGAATATTTGGAAAAATATTTACCTTCAGGAGATGAATAATTATGGCAAAATTAAATATAAATCCTACCCGAATGGAGCTGACAAAGCTTAAAATAAGGCTGAAAACTGCAGTCAGAGGGCATAAACTTCTCAAAGACAAGCAGGACGAACTGATGAGACAGTTTATAGACATGATAAAAATGAATAAAAAACTTCGTGAAGAAGTCGAAGGGAAAATACAGGATTCATTCAAGGATTTCTTACTTGCAAGAGGAGTAATGTCCGATGAAATGCTTGAAAATGCTATTATTTATTCAAATGAGGAAATAGGAGTGGAAATTAAGAAAAAAAATATAATGAGTGTCCACGTGCCTCAAATGAATTTTATAAAAAATAGTGAAGGAAAGTCTGCTTCTATATATCCTTACGGATATGCTCAGACATCAGCCGATTTGGATGATGCTATTGACGGATTAAGTAAAGTAATGGATAAGTTGCTCGAATTGGCTGAAGTGGAAAAGGCATGTCAGCTTATGGCAGATGAAGTCGAAAAGACAAGACGCCGTGTAAATGCGTTGGAATACATGACAATACCGCAACTTCAGGAAACAATAAGATTTATCCAGATGAAACTTGACGAAAATGAGCGTGGAAGTATCACAAGACTTATGAAAGTCAAAGATATGATGGCTAAGAAAGAAGCATAAAATTAATAATTTTGTATAAAAAGTAATTTTAATTAAATCGATTATTCTGTCGATTATAACCGATAAAATTATAAAGAAATAATTTTTGTCGATTATAGTCGACAGTTTTTGTAAAAAGTACTTTTTTATCGAGTATAAATGTATTGAATTATACTTTTTCTTTTAAAAAGTAAAATCATATGATATACTGAACTGAAATAATAAAAAAGAGGAGTAAATCTTATGATTAAATTAATAGCTTTGGATATGGACGGAACATTGTTAAATAACAATAAACATATTGTGGAAGCACAGAAAAAAGCAATAAAAAGGGCAGCTCAGGAAGGAATAAAAATTGTATTATGCACGGGACGTCCTTTATTCGGAGTAGAACCACTGTATAAAGAACTTGATTTTGATGAGGAAGAATATGTAATTCTGAATAACGGCTGTGAAATAAGAGAAACTAAAAACTGGAGTCTGGTTGATTCTCACACTTTAACGAAAGAAGAAATTATTGATCTATATAATTTCGGTAAAGGATATAATTTTGATTTTACTTTATTTGATGAGAAACATTATTTTTGTGTAGGAAAGCCTAACGAATATACTGTACGTGACGGAAATTTCGTGTATGTTCCTATTACGGAAATTGATTTGGAAGAAGCAGTAAGCGGAAAATATACTATATTTAAAGGTATGTATGTGGGAGATCCCGAAGAAGTTGACAGATTTCAGAAAAATATCCCTGAAAACATGAAAAAATTATATGAATTTGTCAGAAGTCAGGTAAGTATTTTGGAAGCAATGCCTTTAGGAGTGAATAAAGGAACAGCCTTAAAAGATTTTGCCAATCGTTTGGGAATTGATAAAAGTGAAGTTATGGCTTTAGGTGATGGAAATAATGACATAGAAATGCTTGAATATGCAGGTTTCGGAATAGCAATGGCAAACGGAACAGAAGCTGCAAAAAAAGCTGCAAAATTTATTACTGATACAAATGAAAATGATGGTGTCGCAAAAGCAATTTACAAATATGTATTTAATGAGAATTAATTCAAATGATATTTTTTATTTTAAAATACTCCCGCTAACACAGTAAAAACTGTAAATAACGGGAGTATTATTATATAAGGAAAGAAAATTTGCTTTTTATATATTCACAAGAATCTTTTATGGATTCTTTTGAATTTTATTTACTTTTCAATAATTTTTCTTGAGATTTTACCATATTAAAAGCTTCTTTTCCATTTTTCAATGCAAGTTCAGTTGCAAATTTTTGAGCTTCTTTAGGTGACATTTTAGCAATTTTTTTATCTATTTGGGCTTGTTCAGCAATTTTTTTATTTTCATAACTTTTGATTTTGCTTAAAAAGTCATTTTGTGATTTAGAGTCCGATTTATCAAGAATATCGTTTACATTATCAGCTACCCAGTAAAAAGAATTTTCGTTATATTTTGTGTCGGCATTGTGGTAAGAACTGTCTGTAGCAGTTATATTTCCATAGTAAGGAACATAAGGAGAAAATTTAGGAGCTGCCATAGTCAGCCACATAACTCCACCGATTTCATTAGGAAGAGTTCCTTTTATTTGGAAAATATGAGATTCCATAGTGTTAATGTTGCCTATAGGATATTTGTATCCTTCTTTTCCTTTGTCGGCTTTGGAAAGTTCAGGCTTGTATCCTAAACCTTCAAAACGATTTCTCAATGTTTTCATAACATCCTGTAAGGATATTTTTTTATTTGTTGATTGTAAAAAATCATATCTTTCATCGTTATAAGTAATTTTTGAATCAGGATTTAATGATAATATTCCTGAAAACTGTCTGGAACGGTCTCTATCCTCAAAAGGTGGAGCATAAGATTTTGTCAAATGGATTTTGCCGTTTTCAGCTATATATGTTCCTGCTTTTTTAGCAACATTTTCAATATCTTCAGAAGCGACAACATTTTTTTTGTCATTCAAATCTACAGTTCCCAAGAAAAAAGTGTTAGGGAAAACCGAAAATTTGTCATCAGGATATTTTATGGCAACAAACTGATGACCTGAATAAATTTCTATATACCAAAGCTCATTTTTGTCGGCAATTACCAAAGTATTTCCTTCAGCAGCACCTTGTGTTTTAATAATTTGTGCCAAGTGCATAACACCTTCTCTTGCAGTTTTTACATAAGGTAATACAACTGAAGTGAGAGCCGATTCTGCAAGACCGTTTTCAACATAAGGATCTATTTTCTGTATTTTTTCATTAGCTTTAGCAGATACTGTAGCATCAACTATAACTCCGTATTCATTGAAGCCTGCTTCGTCAAATATTCCGTCTTTTGGAGTAACATCAGGAAGGGCAGTATATTTGAAACTTTCTGCCGGTAATTTATAGATAAATCCGTTACTTTCATCTTTAAATACATCTCCTGATTTATTTTTCTTTCTTTCGTGAACTACGAATGTTTTATTATGGTCAGGTTCCAAATCCTCATTTCTTCCGAATATAAAGCTACCGTCAGTTGTCAGATTTTTACCGACGATAATTCCTGTACATGCAAAAATGTAAACTGAAATTTGTGTCATTAAGACAATTAAAATAAGAAAAAATAATGTTTTTTTAGTTTTCATCTTTTCATCTCCTGTCATTTATTTGATATTATTTTTCTAATTAAAGTATAATTTGAAAAAAAAATTAGTAAGGAAAATTTTCCTTTATTTTTTTGTATATCCGATAATTTTGTGAAAAACTTTTAAATTTTGTCTATTTTTTCAAGATTTTGTTTCATCTGTATTTCCTTTTTTATTTGAGCTTAATATATGTTCAAACTATTGAAAAAAGAAAAAATAATGATATAATTCCCTAAATTAAAATTATTATTTTGCAATAAATAAAAATTAAGCTTGATATTATTATGACTGATTTGAAAAAATCGAGAGGTAGAGAAGCAGGTGGAATTCCTGGACTGTCCCGCAACCGTGAAAAAATATTTTATTTTAAGTCGGATAACTATCCATAATAAATTTTCATTAAATTGACTGCGGTAGACGGTTAAATGGAATTTCAAAAGCTCTTAAGTTATAAGTGTTTTTTAGAACCGTTTGTTTATTCTGTCAAACAGTTCTTTTTTTATGAAAAAGTATAATTTTTAAGGAAGTAAAATAATAAAAAATAAAAACAAAAAGGAGAAAAACTTAATGAAAAAATTTTTGAAACAGATCGGTATTTTACTGATGACGGAAATAATCTTAGGTTGTCAATCAAAGCCTAACAGCGATTCCAAAGAAGGACAGAAAGCAAATAAAGAAAATAAAGTTACACTTGCGTTTAATCAGGATCCTGTAGGAAATCTGAATCCGCATGAATATTTGCCGAGTCAGTTTATCACTCAGGATATGGTGTATGACGGACTGGTTTCATACGGAGAAAACGGAGAAATTAAGCCTATGTTGGCAGAATCATGGACAATTTCCGAAGACGGAAAAACTTATACTTTTAAATTAAGACCTAATGTTAAGTTTTCAGACGGTTCGGCTTTTGATGCCAAAAATGTTGTAAAAAACTTTGATACAATTTTTTCTAAAGAAAATAAATCTAAGCATTCATGGTTTGCATTTACTAATCATTTAAAATCATACAGAGCGGTAGATGATCTGACTTTTGAAATAGTGTTGGACACACCTTATACTGCGACTTTATATGATTTAGCAATGATAAGACCTATTCGTTTCCTTGGAGATGCAGGATTTCCTGAAGGCGGAGATACTATGAAAGGTATAAAAGCTCCTATAGGAACAGGTGCATGGGTATTGAAAGAACATAAAAACAATGAATATGCAGTTTTCGTGAGAAATGAATATTACTGGGGAGAAAAACCTGCAGCTTCGGAAATAATTATAAAAAATATTCCTGACAGTGAAACATTGGCATTGCAATTTGAATCGGGAGATATTGATTTGATTTACGGAAACGGACTTATCAGTCTTGACAGATTCAATTCTTACAGACAGGATAACGGAAAATACACTACTGCTACATCAAACCCTATGTCTACAAGAATGTTGCTTATGAATACAACAAGCTCTATATTGGGAGATCTTAATGTAAGAAAAGCGTTAAATCACGCAGTGGATAAAGAAAGTATTGCAAAAAATATATTTGACGGTATAGAAAAACCTGCAGATACTATTTTTGCTCCTAATGTTCCTCATACAAATGTAAAATTGGAAAAATATGGATATGATTTAGCAAAAGCTGAAGCAATGCTGGATAAAGCAGGATGGAAAAAAGGAGCTGACGGTATCAGAGAGAAAAACGGTAAAAAATGGTACTTTCATTCCCTTATATTTCTTCAAAAGTTACTGATAAAAGTATAGGAGAGTATATTCAGGGAGAATGGAAAAAAATCGGTATACAGGTTGAATTAAAAGCTATGGAAGAAAAAGCTTACTGGCAAAATGCGACTGCAAAAAATTACGATATAATGTCCGATTTCTCTTGGGGAGCACCTTGGGATCCTCATGCGTTCCTGACTGCAATGGCTGATAATTCGGCAAGTAATACAAATCCTGATTACGCAGCACAATTAGGATTACCGATGAAAGCACAATTGGATAAAACAATAAAAGCGTTGCTGGTAGAGCCTAACGAACAAAAATTAAATGAAATGTATACATATGTATTGACTACTTTACATGAACAGGCAGTATACATTCCTATAAGTTATCAGGCTATGTTGAGTGTTTACAGAACAGGAGAACTTGAAGGAGTTAAATTTATGCCTGAGGAAAACAGAATTCCTGCATGGTCAGTGAAAAAGGTAAAATAATCTTATTGTAAAATAAAAGGACGATTTTATGATAAAAAAATAATATCATTATTTTCAATTTTTGCGGTAATTTCTCTGATAACGTTTTTTCTTGTGAAATTATCGCCGGGAGATCCCGTTGAAAATTATCTGAGAGCTTCTCACGTGAGTATAACTGCAGAAACACTGGCATCTACGAGAAAAGCATTAGGTCTTGATAAACCCGTCCCGGTTCAGTATATGAACTGGGTGGGAAATCTGTTGAAAGGTGATTTCGGAGTATCTTATTCAAAAAAAGTTCCCGTTATCGACTTGGTAAGCGAAGCAATAGTTCCGACTTTTCAGTTGGGATTATTTTCGTTTTTGATATTGCTTTTGACAGCTCCGATATTGGGTATTATAAGTGCGGTAAATAAAAACAGTTTTATCGATTATATTGTACAGGCATTATCATATACAGGAGTATCGGTTCCGACATTTTGGCTCGGATATATATTGATTATAATATTTGCAGTTTCATTGAAAATCCTTCCTGTTTCGGGAAGAGGAGGACTCGAAAATCTTATATTGCCGTGTATAACCCTTGTAACACCGCTAGTAGCACAAACAACATTTTTAATAAGAAAAAGTATACTCGAACAAATGGAAAAACCTCATGTGGAAAATGCAGTTATTAGGGGAGTTTCAAGAAAAAAAGTAATTATAAATCATTTGCTCAGAAATGCGGCAATTCCTATTGTAACGGTTTTAAGCTCGAATATCATGTTTTTGTTGACAGGAAGTGTATTAATCGAGGAAATTTTTTCATGGCCCGGGATAGGAAAATTGTTTGCAACGGCAGTAAGAACCGGAGATTTTCCGCTTATTCAAATAATGCTGCTTTTCTTCGGAGTAATGTCGGTAATTGTAAACGAGATTACTCAAATTATGATAAAATATATAGATCCGAAATTAAGATTAAAAGAAAAAACGGGAATGTAAAGGAGTATTATGAAAAAAAGTAAATTATTTTATTTTTCGTGCACATTATTGGTAATATTGATTTTTATAGCAATTTTTGCTCCGCTGATAGCACCTTATGATCCTTTATATACCGATATTTCTCAGAAGTTGCAGCTTCCGAGTAAAATTCATATTTTAGGAACGGATCACATGGGAAGGGATGTTTTTTCAAGGTTGGTTTACGGAACAAGACTTTCGCTCACAATATCAGGAATTATAACAGTTTTGACTTTGTGTGTAAGTTTTCCTGTAGGAATCGCAGCAGGCTGGTTCGGTGGTGCGTGGGATAAATTGTTTTTGTGGTTTATCAATGTATTAATGGCATTTCCGAGTTTTCTTCTTTCGATGGCACTTGTAGGGATTTTGGGTCAGGGAGTAGGAAATATTATAATTGCTGTAACAGTAATTGAATGGATTTACTATGCGAGAATTTTGAGAAATATGGTTTTGAGCATTAAGCAGCAGGAATATGTTCAGGCGGCACGTGCTATAGGAGCACCGTCTTTCTATATAATAAGAAAGCATATTTTGCCTTTTGTTTTCAAGCCTATTTTGATAGCTGCTCTGATGAATATCAGAAATATCATTTTGATGATTTCGAGATTTTCTTTTTTAGGAATAGGAGTACAGCCCAATATTGCCGAATGGGGAATGATGTTAAACGATGCAAAACCTTATTTCAGAAGAATACCGGGACTCGTACTGTATCCGGGAATGGCTATATTTATTACGGTTCTTGCTTTTAATCTGTTAGGCGAAACTTTTGACGGAAAAGGAATAAAAAAATTATGGAAAGATTAATTATAAATTCTTTAAAAACTGAAATTGATAAAACCGAAATTTTAAAAGGGATTTCATTTAAGCTGAATAAAGGGGAAACGCTTATTATTATCGGAGAAAGCGGTTCGGGAAAAACTATGCTTTCGAGACTTTTAATAGGAATGAAACCTGAAAATGCGATTATTAGAGGAAATATATATTTTGATGATAAAGATCTGCTTTCAATGATAGAAAAAGAAAGAAGTAATTACAGAGGAAAAAGAATTGCTTATATCGCACAGAATCCCATGGCTATATTTAATGATTTTCAGAGTATTGAATCTCATGCAGTAGAGCTTTTTCAAAGTCAGCTGAATTTTTCAAAAAAAGAATGTCAAGAGAAAATGATTTCAGGAATGAAAGAGTTGAATCTTCCCAATTCGGAAGAAATAATGAAAAAATATTCTTTTCAGTTAAGCGGAGGAATGCTTCAAAGAGTAATGTTTGCAATGATGATGCAACTGCAGCCCGAACTTTTAATAGCTGATGAGCCTACTTCTGCTCTTGACTATTACAATAGTGAAAAAGTAGCTGAAATGCTTAAAAAATTTCAGTCAAAGAATACAGCACTTATAGTTATTACTCACGATTATGATCTTGCGGAAAAATTAGGCGGAAAAGTAATGATTATGAGAAACGGAGAAATAGTGGAAGAAGGAATTACTTCCGAAATGCTTAAAAATCCTGAAAGTAATTACGGTAAAGAACTGTTACTAAGAAAAACTCACACGAGATATAAAAAAAGAAGTGATAATGTATGACAAAATTAATGATAAATAATGTAAATAAATATTATAATAAAAAATTGATTTTATCCAATATCAATTTATCAGTTTCCGAAAGGGAATGTGTAGGAATAATGGGAGAAAGCGGTTCGGGAAAAAGTACTCTCGCCAAGCTTATTGTGGGATTGGAGCCTTTAGACGAGGGAGATATGATTCTCGACGGAATATCATATAAATCACTTTCCAAAAAAGAAATGAAGAAAATATACAGAAAAGTTCAAATGGTGTTTCAAAATGCTTTAGGTGCTGTAAATCCGAGATTTACAATAGAGGAAATATTGCTTGAGCCTTTGAGAATACATTATAAAAAAACGCTTTCATACGAAGAAATAAAAAAGCGTGCAACGGATTTGCTCGAAAAAGTAGGACTTCGTGCCGAATTTTTGTCACGTAAAGCTACTGAATTAAGCGGCGGTCAGCTGCAAAGAGTTTGCATTGCCAGAGCGTTGATACTGGAGCCTGAAATTATCGTGTTTGACGAGTCGGTCAGCGGACTTAATCCTGTTGTTCAGCAACAAATACTCGAATTACTTGCAGAGTTGAGAGAAACGATGAATTTGACGTATGTATTTATTTCTCATGATTTTGAAGCATGTTATTATTTGTGTGATAAAGTTGTCATAATGGAAAGCGGAGAAATAAAAGATGTTATTTCCGATTTGGATTCTCCGATTGTAATAAATAATGAACGCGTGAAAAAAATAGTGGGAAAATCTTTAAATCATATTGAATACATTGAGAAATAATTTAATCAAAAAACTCCCGTTAAAAATTTTAAAGAGAGTTATCAGTTATTACCCGTATTTTTCAGTCCTTTACGAATTTTGAAAATACGGGAATTTTATTTATATCTTACAAATTTGACTTTCCTGCTTATATATTTTCCGAATTCTTTTTTATAAACAGAATGATATTCGTCAAAAATAATATCCGAATTATAAGTCATAATCTCCATTTCTGTACCGAAAAAGTTTATAATAAAAGGCATTTCCTTCATTCCGTTTTTTAAATAGAAATTTTTTCTTTTTTTCCGTTCTTCTATGTTGGGAGCATCGGTGTCGGTATTTTCTATTTCGAGAAACAGTTTTTTGTCGGCATAACGCTCTTTTAAAAGTTGGAGAGCTTTTGAGCCTATCCCTCCTCCTCTTTGTGTACTCGAAACTGCAAAATATGCGAGTAAAACAAGATCGTTGTGTATAGCTGCGATAGCAAGTCCTGCAAACTCTCCTGTACTGTTTTTTATTGAAAGGATTTCCGTTGTTCCTCTCCATTGCTTTAACAGTATAAAAGGAAAAGGCTTTCTTTCATTTTTAGGAAAGGCTTTTAAGTAAAGTTTGTATATATTCATTAAATGTTTCGGTTTTTTTGTTTTTATCAGTTTCATGGAAAGTCCTTTCAAAATATTTTTTATTGCTTTATTTATTAAATTTATTTATAATAAATTATAACATTTTGAATTATTTAATTCAATTATAAAAATATCCGCAAAAAGAGGTGTAGAAATGAATTCAAAAGAAATAAACGATTTTATAAAGCAAAATACGGAAAAAATATACGATGAAATAGTGAAAATAAGAAGAAAAATACATATGAATCCCGAGTTGGGAGATGAAGAATTTGAAACAGGTAAGACAATAAAAGATTTTTTGAAAGAAAACGGAATCGAATATGAAGAAGTTATAAATACGGGAGTCGTGGCTACAATATATAACGGAGAGGGAAAAACTGTGGCGACAAGAGCTGATATTGATGCACTTCCGATTTTTGAAGAAAATGATGTGGAATACAAATCAAAAATAGACGGAAAAATGCACGCTTGCGGTCATGACGGACATACTTCCGTACAGTTGGGAGTTGCAAAGATACTTGCAGATAATAAAGATAAATGGAAAGGAACAGTTAGATTTTTCTTTCAGCCGGCAGAAGAAACAAACGGGGGTGCCGATCGGATGATAAAAGCGGGAGCATTGAAATTTAAAAGAGATGAAAACAGGAAAATAGATGCATTTTTTGCTCTGCATATGGCTCCTGAAATCGAAACGGGAAAAATAGGAATAAAATATGGCAAGGCTCATGCGACTTCGGCAATGTTCCGATTAACGATAAACGGAGTTTCGGCTCATGCGGCTCAGCCTCAAAAGGGAGTAGATGCCATATTGATAGGGGCTAAAGTTCTGGAATTTCTACAGTCGATAGTAAGCAGAAGAATAGATCCGAGAGAAGAAGCGGTGATTACAGTGGGCTCTTTTAAAGGAGGAGAAGCGGAAAATGTCGTTTGCGATAAAGTCGATATGCTCGGAACGATAAGGACAATGTCTAAGGAAATAAGAACATTTATAATCGAAACAATAAAAAAAGATTTGTCTAAGTTTGTAGAAAGTCTGGGTGGGAAAGCCGATATTAGAATAAGAGAAGGCTACGCTCCTGTTATTAATAATGAGGAAATTACAAAAAAAGTCGAGCAGAATATAGTCGATTTATACGGAAAAGACAGCCTTGAAATTATAAAAGAAGCAAGAATGGATGTAGAGGATGTAAGTTATTTTTTAAATGAAATAAACGGATGTTTTTTCAGATTAGGTACGAGAAATGAAGAAAAAGGCTTGATTTATGACCTGCATCATCCGAAATTCAATATAGACGAGGAAAGTCTTAAAATAGGAATAGGATTGCAGCTGAAGAATATATTGGAATTTTTAAAATAAAAAAGATTAAAGAAAGTAGGAATTATTATTCTAAATTTGATGAGGAAAAATATTATGAAAATGAATTATTTAAATATAATACTGAAAGCATATCGGAAAGAATAGCTATATGGGATGAAGTTGAATATTCGATAGATACTTTGGATAGTTCTTACAGAGGTACAAATGCAAGAGACAATGCTTTTATTGTAATCTGGTATGAAAAAAGCGGGATAAGCGTTCCTTTTATGCAATGCACATCTGAATATCCTAAGCAGTCATTTTTCAGGAAAATTTTCGGATTGTCGGAAGAATTAAGAATAGACAGTTATAATGTTGAAATAGGAACAGGAGAAAAAATATATAGAAAAGTTGTAAATACTAAAGAAGAAATAAAGAATCTTTTTAAAAATTTTTACGAAACAGGAAATATTCCTGATATTTCAGATTGGGAAGATACAGGTATTCTTTAGAAAACTATAATTATAAGAGGTAGAAATGGATATAAGTGAAAAAAAATATAAAACAGGACAGAAACTTGAAATAGAAATAGAAAAAATAGTATTCGGTGGAGAAGGATTGGGACGGATAGACGGATTTACCATATTTGTTCCGATGAGTGTTCCCGGCGATGTTTTGGAAATTGAAATAATCTCGGTAAAAAAATCTTATGCTAGAGGACTCATCACAAAGATAATAAAACCGGGAAAAAACAGAATAGATGACATTTCAAAAGTCAGTTTTGAGGATTTTGACGGTTGTGATTTCGGGATGCTCAAATATGAAAAACAACTGGAATATAAAAATGAAATGCTGAAAGAGGTTTTAGAGAAAATCGGCGAAATAAATATTGAAAATATTGAGCTTGAAAGTATTATCGGAAGTGATATAAAGACCAATTACAGAAACAAAACTGCAGAGCCTGTTTTTAAAAAAGACGGAAAAATTATGACAGGATTTTATTCAAAAAAATCTCATGATACATTTTCGGCAAGTGAAAGCCTTTTAAAATCAAAAATTGCCGAAGATATAATAAATAAATTTTTGAAAGAGATAAACAGCTTTTCAGGTACCAAAAATGAATTTAAAGTTTATAATGAAATAACAAATACAGGATTTCTTAAGCATGTGATTGTAAGAAATAATGAAAAAAATGAAGTTATGCTTATAATTACTGTAAGCAAAAAGTCTCAATATAAACAGCTTGTAAAGGTTTTGGAAAAGTTATATGAAGAAAATGAGTCGCTGAAATCTGTTTATATATCGGTAAAAAAAGAAGCAAATAATGTTATTTTAGGAGAAGAAACAAGGCATTTATTAGGAAATGAGTATTTGGAAGAAGAGATTGAAGAAATCAGATTTAAGATTTATCCCGATTCGTTTTTCCAGATAAATAAATCTCAGGCAATAAAACTTTATGACAAAGCTATAGAATTTTTGGGAGAAAGTGTACATAAAACTGTAATTGACGCATTTTCGGGAACAGGTACAATAGCGATGGCTTTATCGTCTAAAGTCAAAAAAGCGATAGGGATAGAAAGCGTGGAAAGTTCTGTAATTGCTGCAAATCAGACTGCCGAAGAAAATAATATAAAAAATGTTGAATTTATTAAAGGAAAAGTTGAGAGAGTATTACCTGATGTGCTTAAAAAAGAAGGAAACAGTGTCGAAGCGATAATTTTCGATCCGCCGAGAAGAGGAATAGATGAGAAAGCCTTAAAAAGTTCAGCTAAAAATAAAATACCGAAAATAGTCTATATTTCGTGTAATCCTTCGACCTTTGCGAGAGACTGCAAGCTTTTGATGGAAAACGGGTACACACTGAAAAAAGTGTCGGCTGTGGATATGTTCCCGCAAGTAAATCACATTGAGATTGTGGGGTTGTTGGAAAGAAAATAGAAAATGTACTAAAAATAAAGGTGTGTATTGATTTTTTGAACTTTTTTGTTGATTTTTGAAATAATTATGATATAATGTTAACATAAAATTAGTTAGGAGGTCTATTATGGATATTTTATATAGAAAACATATGAATTTGTATGGAAGTTCATTTTTAAAAGAATATACAAGAGTTTCAAAATTAACAGAAGAATTAAATAAAAAAATAGGGCTTCCTATTTATAAAGTTACTATTGATGTTTTAAATTCAGAATTAAAGGTTGAAAATCGTTTTTCAGGAAAGAAAAAAATGAAATTCAGTCATTCCATGAAAGGTAATTTGAATTATGTCAGATAATGAAAATCAATTGGAAAATATAAAGATTGAAAATAAAGAGACTGAAATGGTGGAAAGATTGAGAGATGTTCCAAAAATATTGTCTCAACTAAACGGGACTGTAGAAAGAGAGTTTTCCGGACCTCTTCCGTTAGAAGTATTACAAAATTTATCTCAAGAAAATAAAGATAAATTGGTAAATAATTTTATAAATCAGGAAACAAAAGAACATGAAGCAAATATGAAAGTATTAGAGTTAATCGGTGATAAAAACAATAAAGACTTTAGTTTAAAAAGATTAAGTTTAATAATAGGAATTCCGGGATTCCTTATTTTAACAGGGATATGTTTATTTTCGGGAAATAAAGATGTTTTACTTGAAATTTTGAAAATAACATTTGCATTTTTAGGAGGAACAGGATTCGGATATTATATAAAAAGAGATAAAGATTCAGAAAGAAGTTAAAAAGTTTGATATAATCACATTCATTAAGTTGATTGTGATTTTTTATAATAAATTAAATCCATATTTTCAAAGTCGATAAAGAAGGAGTATGAGGGAGTGATAGCCCCCTCATTACTCCAATATCACATTTTCCAGCAGCGGTGACCTCATAATGTCAAAAGGCATTACCCAACCACCGTTATTTGAATCCAAATCGACATTTCTTCCGACTTTTTTTCCCGCTTTTTTAAATACGAGATAAACGAACTGTGAACAATAAAGCCTTTTATCAAAGTTTTTGTGGAAAGTCAAACCGTAAGGTTTATTTACAGTTTTATTTATTTCTTCAAATAAAGCATTTTTATAATCATCATCTATTCCTTTTAATCTGAATACAGAAATTTGTCTATCAATCTTTTGCCACACAAATAAAGGGCTTTCGCTGTAGCCGGCAGAATAAGAAGGAAATTCGACTATTTTCTTTTCTTCGTTTAAAACTGCCACATGTCCCCACATTGAACGGATGGTGTTTCTTTTGGATAAAATAAGTATATCTCCGGGCTGCAGCTGATCCGATTTAGCGATTACTTCTTTTGCAGAGTACCATTTGTATGCCGGATCGATAGATTTACAGGAGATCAGAAATAAAACAGGTATTAAAAGTAAGACAATTTTTTTAATAATTCGGTTAAGATTCATATAGATTCAGTTCCTTTCGCTGTTTGATATTCATATTATATAAAAAAGAAATGAAATAGTCCAGTTAAAAATTTTAGTTGCCAAAAATTACTAAAGTTTGTATAATTATATACAAATATAAAGTATAGAACGGAGAGAAAATATAATGAATATAGTCGCACCGGCAGGTAACTATGAAAAATTGGAAGCGGCAATAAAAGCGGGAGCAAATGAAGTTTATTTCGGGCTTAAAGGATTCGGGGCCAGAAGAAACAATGAAAATCTGAGTATAAAAGAAATTCTTGACGGAATAGATTATGCCCATTCGAGAGGGATAAGAACACTGATAGCATTAAATACTGTTATGAAAGATGTAGAAATAGATGCAGCATACAAATACATAAGTAAAATTTATGAACACGGACTTGATGCGGTAATAGTGCAGGATTTGGGATTTATGAGTTTTCTGAAAGAAAATTTTCCGAAACTTGCTTTACACGGAAGTACTCAAATGACAGTGGCAAATCATGTAGAAGCAAATAAACTTAAGGAATTGGGGCTGAGTCGTGTAGTTCTCGCAAGAGAGATGTCTTTTGAAGAAATAAAAAGTATAAGGGAAAAAACTGATATAGAGCTTGAAATATTTGTATCGGGATCGCTTTGTATCTCTTATTCGGGAAACTGTTATATAAGCAGCTTTATCGGAGGGAGAAGCGGAAATAGAGGACTTTGTGCTTATTCGTGCAGAAAAAAGTTTGAAGATGAAGAAGGCAATAAAGCGTATTTTCTGAGTCCTAACGATCAGTTATTGCAAACAGAAGAAATAAACAAGCTGAAAGATATAGGAATAAATGCAATAAAAGTTGAAGGACGTAAAAAATCAAGCGAATATGTGTACGAAACAGTAAGCTATTATGATAATATACTGAAAGGAAAGCCTAGACCTACTGAAAGCTACAAGCTGTTTAACAGAGGTTATTCTAAAGGTTATTTTTACTTGGATAATAAACTTATGAATTTTAAATATTCTTCAAATTTCGGGTATTTTTTAGGGGCAAGAATAGAAAACAGCAATAATTTCAGGATTGATGACGAGCTTATATTAGGGGACGGCATTCAATTTGTAGACAGTGATTTTGAAAAAATTTCAGGAGAATATGTAAATAAACTTATTGTAAACGGGAAAAAAGTTCAAAAAGCCGACAAAGATGATATTGTTTCTGTAGGAAAACTGCCTGACAAAACAAAGTATATTTATAAAAATTATTCCAAAGAAATCAATGACAGAATAATACATAATATAAAAGTGTCCAAAAGATTTGCTTCCATAGATGGAGAACTGTTTGCGGAAAAAGGACAGGAAATTATGTTGAAATTTTCTATTTACAATCTTAAAGATGAAAAAATAGAAGTTTTAAAAAAAGGAAATGTTATAGAACAGGACGCTAAAAAAGAAATTACAAAAGAGCAGATAGCTGAAAAGTTGGGAGAACTGGGAGATACAACGTTTGAACTGAACAGTTTGAAAATAAATTATGACGGAAAATCTTTCATACCTTTCAGTGAACTGAAATCATTAAAAAGAGAATGTGTGTCGGAGCTTCAGGAAAAACTTGTAAACTCTTACAGGAAAAAGCTTGAGGAAAAAAAGGTAAAGACTTTTAAAGGAAAATGCAATACCGAACCCATTTTTTCGGCTCTTGTTTCCAATGAAGAGCAGGAAAAAGCCTGTCGTGAGGCGGGAATAGAAAAAATCTATCATAAGCAGTATGACGTCGCCAAAGAAAAAAATCTTCATAAAACCGATAAAATAAAAACAGACTCAAATTTAGCTTCAAACCTTTATCAAGTAGCCATGGGAGAAAAGAATAATATAAATGGACAATCTTCGGACTGGAATTTAAACGTGTTTAATAATTATACTCTGGATTTATTTTCACAATTTCCCAATTTGGAAACAGTGTTTTTATCGCCTGAGTTGAATTATAAGCAGCTGAAAATGATAAAATCGGATAAAGTCAAAATAGGAATGATAATATACGGATATTTAAAGGGAATGTATATTGAGCATAAGATATTTGATAAAGAGTACAAGGAATTACAGGGAGAATTTTATGATAAGTATAAAATATTGAAAAATGACCTGGATAACATAGAATTGTACTTGGATAAGCCTATGAATCTTATTCCGAAACTTGATCAAATAAAAGAATTTAATTTTGATGAATTAAGATTGGACTTTACTTTTGAAACAGCTGAAGAAGTAAAGAAAATTATAAAAAGTCTGCAGACTAAAAAGGGGAATTACAATCCTTATTCATTTGAACGCGGAGTATTTTAATTCTTTGAAAAATTTATAAAAATGAAAAGAGGGTTTATGGAAATTATAAAGAACAGGAATTATATTGAGAAAATGTATATGCTTTTGGGCGGAGCCATTTTTACTCACTATGTTCTGGTAATAGTACTTTGTATACTGCTGTTGAAAGATATTTTTGTTACAGGAGAATACAAGAAAATATTAAAAGATAAATCTCTTGTTATAGTAGAAGCGGTTTTGGGGCTTTCCATAATAACTTCCTTATTTTATAAAAATTATTACGGGTTGATCGCCATACCGATGTTGCTGTGTATTATGGTAGGAAGATACTATACAAGAATTGTAAGCGATGATTTTAAAAATTATAATCTTGAATTAATGGCAAAATTTTCAGGAACAGCATTTTTTATTTCTTTGATTGAATGTCTTATTACAAAAGACAGAGCAGGATATTTTTCCTATTTGAATCCTAACTATTTGGGAAATATAATGGTGATGGCTGCTGTTGTAAATCTCTATTTGGCTCTTAAAAAGAGAACAAAACTTAACTTTTTAATATTTATACTTAATTTTATGACTATTGTAATGTCAGGTTCAAGGTCGGCCCTTGCTGCAGCAATAATAGGAATATTTGTTCTGCTTTATTATTTTCTTGAAAAAAAAGCCTTTTTTATCTGTGTTTTGTTTTTAATCAGTTATATTGCGGGAGTTTATTGCGATTTTCTTCCGTTTTTGAGGGAAGACAGTATTTCAAAATATTACGGTTTGAGAAAAGATATATTGAAAATGGCGTTGCGGGCCTTTAAGAGTAATATACTGTTCGGACACGGGAATTTTTATTATTTCAAATATACGAAGTTTTATCCTCATTCACATAATGCCGTAACCGAACTGCTTATAAGCTACGGATTAATCGGAACGGTAGCACTTATGACGGTATGGTTAAAATATATATATGATATTTTTAAAGACGATAAGAGTAATGTTTTGAAAATATCCATACTTTTAGGCGTTGTAGCTCATAATCTTACTGATTTTCCCATATTTTGGATACAGACGGTACTGTTATTTATAATGATACTTTCCTGTTGGGAAAATAAAGATGAAGTGAAAAAGTTGAGATTTCACAGTCGGAATATAAAATAGTCATGAGGACTAGCTGTCCTCATAATTCTTGCTAACGATTTCAGATTTTAGATGCTCAAAAATGCTCGTTCGCTAAGTTTATGAGGACTAGCTGTCCTCATACTCCTGCTGACAACCCCAAATTTTACATACTTAAAAATGCCCGTTCGCTATGAAAACAAAAAGGATGTTTTCATAACGCTCACTAACACATTTTTTACATTGTAAAATTTGAAGGTTGGAGGGTAAAAATATAAAGATAAAAAAATAGCTATTATTCCAAAGAATAATAGCCTGGTAAGACTTCCGTAGAAACTTACCTCGCTCACTATAAAATTATTATACTATATTTTTTTATAAAATGCAATAAAAAAGGGGAGAAATATGAGTGAAAAAGTATCAAAAACATACGAAGAACAGTTAAATATTTTGAAAAGTAGAAATTTGAAAATATTGAATGAAAGAAAAGCAAAAAAATTTTATCAATAGAAAGTTACTATGCTTTAATAAATGGATATAAAGATATATTTTTAGAAAGTTTTAAATCGGAAATTTATCAAGAGAATGTGTATTTCGAAAATATATTTATGTTATTTAATTTTGATAGAGAATTGAGGATGATTTTATTAAAATATATTCTAATTGTAGAAAGAACAATTAAAACAAAAATATCATATCATTTTTCAATGAAATATGATGATAAATACTTGAATGCTAATAACTTTGATTATAATAATAGAAGAAAAAGTTTGCAAATACTAAGATTAATTTATAATATGTCTAAAGTGAAAAGAATATATTCTGAAGTTAATTCTTCTATATACCATTATCAGAAAATACATGATAAAATTCCTTTGTGGGTATTGGTAGAAAAGTTAAATTTCGGTATTATATCTCATTTTTTCTATTGCTTGATTTAAAGGATCAAAATGCAATAGTAAAAGAAATATTTGAAGACTATAAAGAAGAATATAATTATAATAAAAAGTCAATCCTTAATCCTGCGGAAACATCGGAAATTTTATTTTTTATTTGTAATTTCAGAAATAAATGTGCTCATGATGAAAGAATATATCAGCACAAACATAAATTTACATCGGGTAAATCTCCAAATCCTTTTATTTTCAAAGATAAAAAT
Organism: Pseudoleptotrichia goodfellowii; assembly: GCF_007990505.1. NCBI lineage: Bacteria > Fusobacteriati > Fusobacteriota > Fusobacteriia > Fusobacteriales > Leptotrichiaceae > Pseudoleptotrichia > Pseudoleptotrichia goodfellowii. Next base: position 1,008,024 of record NZ_AP019822.1, read on the forward strand.
ATAAAATTCAATAATGATGTTTTTGCTTTAATTGTATCGTTGAAAATATTTTTAATAAAAGAAAATTATATTGAAATGATTAATAAAATAAATGAATTAATAAGTAAATTGCCTGCATTATTACCTAATCATTATAAAAAAATATTAAATAAAATGGGTTTTTCTAATGATTGGGAGAATATTATGTTAGAAATTATTAAATAGAAAATTAGATATAAAAAGAATTAAGATAATAAAAAGAGGCTTGGAATAAAATTCTTTGCCTCTTTTAATTTATAGTCTTAATCTACAAATAATAATTCACTGACTTTTTTAATATAAGGAATTTCAAATTCCTGTCCTAAAAATGATTTTATTATAGCGATAATTTGAACAATCGAAAGTACAAATGTAATAATTACAAATGCTGCATTTCCTATAAAAATAAATACATTTAAAAAAACAGATACAAACAACAACATACCTAAAGCAAGTGTCTGTTTAGCATAAGTTCTTACAAACTGATTTTTAGTTTCTAAAATCAGTGCAAGAAGTGATATTAAAAATCCCAACCCCGGTAAAAAGAAACTCAGATTTATAAGAGCTGCCGCTGCATTTGCTCTCAACCCTCCTATTGAAGCCTGTTCTTTAATATTTGAACTCATAAATACCTCCTTGTAACAATGTTTATTATTTACTCAAAGATTTTAACATAAAAAAATTGAAAAATCAAATTGAAATTAGCGGCTAAAAAGGTTATACTAAGATATAAAATTAAAAAGTCGGAAGGAAATCAATGATTTATTTTATAGGCGGAACGAAACATAGAGAATTTAGGTATTTTGATTTACTTGAAAAAATAAGGAAAGAAAATCCGGGAATTTCGGAAAGCTTTTTTGATGTAGACATTAAGGAAGAAGAGAAATTTTTGGAAAAAGTCAGTTTTAATTCTATTTTTTCAACAGAAGAATTAATCGTATTAAGACGGGCAGAAAAATTGAAGGACTTGGAAAAAACCTTAGACTACATTGCAAATCTTGATATAGTCGGAAAAGAAATAATAATAGATTATTTTAAAGAAGACGGAAAAACAGGAGTAAAACTTTCAAAAAAGTTGGAAGAATTAAAGAAAAACGGGAAATTGGAAGTTTATTTATTTCCTAAAGAAGATGATGGAGAGATAAAGAAGTATATTAAAAAGGAACTGGGAATTTCCGAGAAAGATACGGCAATGCTCTTGGAAATGATTGGAAACGATCCTTTTAAAGTGAAAAACGAAGTCGAGAAAATAAAAATATATTTAAACGGCGACTCTTTTAATATGCAGGAAATGAAAAAGATAGTGTCTGTCGAGAAAGAATACAGAATTTACGAAACAGTCGATAAAATATTGAATAACAAAGCAGCAGAAGTAATAGATTATCTCGAAAAAACTAAGGAGTACATGGGTGTACTTTATTCGCTGTATGGAGAACTGGAAGTTATGTATAAACTAAGCTGTTTAAGGAGTTCCGGTATGAAATTCAGCAGTAATTATGCGGTATTTAAAAATGAATTTGAAGGAATAAAGGAGATTTTTAAAACGAATAATAGACTTCCCAATCCTTATGTGATATTTATGAAATTTCCGAAATTAAAAAATTATACGGCAAAAAATCTGAGAAGGCTTGTTTTCAGATGCTGGGAAGTTGAAAAGGATATAAAAACCGGGAAAATAGAAATGGAATCGGGTATAGAAACTTTAATAATGGAAACAGCCGATTTATACGTGAAAAAATAAAAACTCTGTAAATCAGAAAAATTAGGTATTAAAAGGGAGTTTAAGAAAAGTTTTTTTGCAAATAACATTAAATCACTTGATTTTTATTGTAAAAAATGGTAATATACTTTGGTAATTTTGCATATACTAAGTTATAGAGCAATATTCATAAATATAATAGAAAGAATGATATTTGGAAGGAGGAAAGAATGGCACATTCAAAATCATCTAAAAAAAGAATTTTCATCGGTGAAAGAAATGCAAGCAGAAATCAGGCTATAAAAAGCAGAGTTAAAACATTCGTAAAAAAAGTTCTTTCAGCTGTTGAGGCTAAAAATGTCGACGAAGCTAAAACAGCATTACAGGTTGCTTATAAAGAATTAGATAAAGCTGTAACTAAAGGAGTTCTTAAGAAAAATACAGCATCGAGAAAAAAATCAAGACTTGCATTAAAAGTTAATTCATTGGCAAGCTAATTGTCATTGGTTAATTTTAAAAAAATTTTTTTAAAATTATAAAGGCATAATCAGAGTGATTGTGCCTTTTTGTTTGCAAAAAGTAAGATATAATGCTATAATAATTTTATAAAAATGAAACGGTACATATTAAGGTGACAAAAGAACAACTCTATAGTAGTTGTTTTTTTGTTTTTATGATATATATTCGCTATCTCCGACTGAAGTATCTCACCAATACTAAGTCAGTTAGGAGGTGAAATATGTACTGTTTCATAATAAAAATACTATTTTTTGTAGTATTGTTTTTATTAATTCAAAATAATGCTATGTAATAGTATTTTTTCCTTGCTATGTTTTTTGGGATAGCAAGGTTTTTATGACAAATCATAATGAAAATTGTTTTTTTGAAGAAAATGATTTGAAAGAATTAGATTTAGATTGGGAAAAATAGAAGATAATTTAATTAAATATAAAAAAGAAATAGTAGCAGGTAAGGTAAAATAGGAATTAATGAAAATATTAACAGTAAAAATAATACATAAAAGAATTTAATTCTATGATAGAATTTTAATTCATAAAAAGTAAAAAGAAAATAAAAAAGTTCTTGAAAGAATAGATGACTATACTATAACAGAATATAAATAATTTTTGAAAAATCAGGAGGGCAAAACAGCAAGCCCTCTTTTCCTTATTTATCAATTCTAATCTTATTTAAGTTTCTTCTTTTGGATCTTTGCAGGATTTATATTCCAGTCAAGTTTTTTTACAAGGCAGAAAAACAGTATTGCTGCAAGGGTATTTGAGAAAAGATTTCCCCAAAATACGGCATACACGCCCAAAAATTTTTGTGTAAAAAGTATAAACAGATATCTGAAAAACCATATTCTCAATATAGCCATAAAAAGCGGCACTTTTGTTCTTCCTAAAGCGATGAAAACACCCTGACAGACTGAAAATACACCGAATCCTATTACTGAATATGTATAAATATTTAAAGCATGATTGGCAATATCGAGAACTTCTTTATTACGTGTGAAAAGCACGGTTATTTTTCCCGCCAAAGGAACTATCATACCTATTGTCAAAAGAGCAATCACAACACTGGTAATCCAGCCGTAAGTAAAAATTTTTTTTGCTTTTTTAATTTCTCCGATTCCCATATTCATGCTGATCATTGTAGTAACTGTAGTTCCTATAGCCGATGGGAGAATAAAACAGATAGAATTAATATTTGAAGCGATTCCCTGTGCATTCAGAGAAATGGCATCGTATTTGTCAACTTCTTTATTAATAAGTACAAATCCCGTTTGAATGAGCATATAACTGAGCATTGATGGAAATCCGATTTTAAAAAGTCTGGCAACAATGGGAAGATTTAGATGATATTTTTTCAAATCAAGTTTCATATCGGTATTTTTTATAAACAGGTCATGATACATCCATACAGAAATAATAATATACGAGAAAAGACTTGCCATTACAGCACCGACGATTTTCATTTCAAAAAAATATAAAAATACAGTATTAAATATAATTTTTAAAAATAACAGTATAAAAACTCTTATAAAAGTTACTTCGGGTCGCCCTACCGCATTTTTGGCGGAATTGTATATTGCCGTCATAAATACGAGAGGCATAACTAAAGAATAAAGAGAAATATAAACAAATACTTCGTGTTTTATCTCCGAAGTAATATTTGCAGAAACAAGATATCCTGCTCCTATACACACCGGAATAAGGATAAGTCCTATAACAAATCCGAAAACAAAAACTTGAAGAGTAACTTCCTTTACGGCTTTTATAACTCCCCGACCGTAGAGTTGTCCTATCATTGCCATTGCAGCGGCACCGAGCCCTTGTGACAATGCAATCATAATATTTAAAACAGGTTGGCTGAAAGTAACTGCACTTGCAGTAACGACTCCTGCAATATTATTTAGAAACAGACCGTCCGACAAGGGAATAAATGCCTGTATCGCACCTACAAGAAGGGTAGGGACCGATAAAAAAAGAAGTGTATTTAAAATATTTCCATTCAAAATCATTTTTCGCCGTTCTTCTGCGGTTTGAGCTTTAAATATCATATGTATCCTCTTTTCTTCGCTAAAATAATAATTTATTTTTATTATAACACTTTAACAATAAAAAAAGTAGTGGGAAAAATTTAATTATTTATAAAATTTGACAAATTAAAATCAATATGATAGTAAAAAAGTTAAGAAAGAACTTCAAGTATTCAGAAAAATATTCAGGGATTAGAAATATTAAAAATAAAAACCCCAACTTTCAGATTTTACAACGAAAAAAATGTGTTAGTGAATGTTATGAAAATATCTTTTTTATTTTCATAGTGAACGGGCATTTTTGAGTATGTAAAATTTGAAGTTGGAAAAGGGGTTTTAGGGGAATTTTTCCCTGAAAATTTAAAATTTCATCTTTACAAATTTATAAAAAACATGTATAATACACAAAGATAGAGGTGCAATTATTAAGAGTAAATTTATGGAGAACAGTCAATTTGGTGAAGTAAATTGAAAGGAATAATTGCCGAAGGACAAAGATTGACTGACTTTGTTACTGGGGCTACGGAAAATATCCGTAGAACTGTCATTATCTTAATGATAATGGTGAGCTGTCAGATATAAATCGTAATTTTTTAATTATTAAAATAAATGTTTTATATGCTGATTTCTCTATCAGTATTTTTTTATATAAAAACAAAAAATCTGAGGAGGTATATCATGAAATTATTCGGAACATCAAAAATCAATGAAAATGGGAATTTGTCCATAGGAGGAGTGGACACGACAGAACTTGTAAAAGACTTTAAAACGCCGCTTTATGTAATGGATCAGGAACTGATAGAAACGACTATTGATAAAATGAAAAAAGCATTTGTTTCTTCGAGATTTGATACACATATTGCTTATGCGGGGAAAGCGTTTTTTACAACAGGTATGGCGAAAATTATCGAAGCAAAAGACCTGGAACTGGATGTAGTGTCGGGCGGAGAGCTTTATACTGCTTATAAAGCAGGATTTCCTATGAATAAAGTGCATATGCACGGAAATAATAAATCATACGAAGAACTTGAAATGGCAATAGATTTAGAGATAAAACAGATTGTAATAGATAATGAAGACGAAATCGGAAAAATCGAAAAAATATGCAAAGAAAAAAACAAAAAACAGGCAGTATTATTAAGAATAGACCCGGGAATAGAGGCTCATACTCATCATTACATAAAAACATCGGGATTGACTTCAAAATTCGGGATTTCTCTTTTTCAAAAAGATCTGCTTGATATAATAAAAAGAATTAATGACAGTGAATATCTTGAATTTAGAGGATTTCATACACATATAGGTTCGCAGATATTTCAGTCGATATTTTTTATATTTGCTTTGGAAGAAATATTCAAATATCTGGATAAACTGAAAAAAGAACTGGGGATTGTAGTACATACGGTAAATATGGGAGGTGGCTTCGGAGTCTATTATAAAGAAGGAGACGATCCTGTGCCTGTGGAAGAAGTACTGAAAGAAATAATAACTTATACAGAAGCAATGGAAATAAAATATAAAATAGGATTTAAAGAACTTTGTATCGAGCCGGGAAGAAGCATTGTCGGAAATGCCGGGACGACACTTTATGAAGTGGGAGGAATAAAGAAAACTGTCGGCGGAAAGACTTATGTTTTTGTAAATGGAGGAATGGCAGATAATATAAGACCTGCACTTTATCAGGCAGAATATGAAGCAGGAATTATAAACAAACTGGATAAAGAAGCGACAAGTGAAGTAACTGTTGCGGGAAAATTCTGCGAGTCAGGAGATATACTTATAGAAAAAACAAAAATTCAGGAAGCACATGTAGGCGATATACTTGCGATGACTACCACGGGAGCTTACTGTTATACTATGTCGAGTAATTATAACAGATTTACAAAGCCTGCCGTTGTATTTGTAAAAGACGGAAAAGCCAAGTTGGCTGTAAAAAGAGAAACTTTTGAAGATCTGATAAGAAATGATGAAATTTTTGAACTGTAATTTTTGTTAAATAAATGTTATAATATTACAATAGACAAAAAACAGATTAACTTCGGAAAGTAGGAATTGTAGTGATTATTGTACATAAATACGGCGGAAGTTCGGTAGCTACGACCGAAAAAATAATGAATATAGCAAAATATTTAGGAAAAGTAAAAGACGAGAAAAATGATGTAGTAGTGGTAGTTTCTGCAATGGGAAAAACAACCGACACACTTATAAAACTGGCTCATGAAATAACGGGAGATCCCGATAAAAGAGAAATGGACAGACTGATGTCTACGGGAGAACAGCAGACAATAGCTCTTTTGAGTATAGCGTTGCAGTCGTTGGGATATGATGCTATCTCTTTGACAGGGCGGCAGGCAGGAATCAGGACTTCAGGACATCACACGAAAAACAGAATAGAATCAATAGACGAAAAAAAGATAAAGAAACATCTGGAAGAAGGAAAGATTGTTATTATTGCAGGATTTCAGGGAGTAAATGAAAACGGAGATGTAGCTACGCTCGGGCGGGGAGGCTCGGATACTTCGGCAGTGGCATTAGCTGCGGCTCTAAACGGGAAATGTGAAATATATACAGACGTTGACGGTGTGTATTCCGTAGATCCGAGAATTTATCCCGAAGCGAAAAAGATTTCGTATATTTCTTATGACGAAATGATGGAACTCGCATTTCTCGGAGCGGGAGTAATGGAGACGAGAGCAGTGGAACTTGGTAAAAAATACGGTGTGGAAATATATGTAGGAAAGTCTTTGGGAGAAAAAAACGGTACTGTAATAACTGCAAAGGAGAAAATAATGGAAGAGAAAGTAATAACAGGCATATCGGTAAATGAAGATATATTAATGGTAAATATCGAGGAAATTCCTACTTATGCGAAAAATGTGTACGCAATATTGGAACAGGCGGTAAAATTCGGAGTAAATATAGGGGTAATAAGTCAGAATGATGTGTCGAGCGAACATGGAAGTTTCGCATTTACATGTCCTCAAAGCGATAAGGCTTCTCTTGAGAAAATAAGTGAGATTTTAAAAGAAAAATTTGAAAGAATTTCTGTTATTATAAATCCTTATGTAACAAAGGTATCCATTGTGGGTATAGGGCTTATAAGCAATATAGGAATAGCTGCGAGGGTATTTAAAGTCCTTGCAGATAACAATATAAGTTTTCACCAAGTAGCAACTTCGGAAATAAGTATAGGACTTATAGTGGACGAGGTAATGGGAAAAAAAGTTGCAGAATTACTTGCGAAGGAATTTAATGTTTAAATTAATAATATAAAATATTAAAATTTTACCCGAAGGAGGAATTAAGTATGTTGAAATTTGAAAAGTATCAAGGGGCGGGAAATGATTTTATTATTGTAAATGAAAAAGATCTTATAGAAAAAGGTATACCTGATTACAATCAGTTTGCGAGTGAAGTGTGCTGCAGACATTTCGGAATAGGAGCCGACGGACTTTTAATATTGAAATATGTAGCAAATATGCCTTTTATGTTCTATTATAATTCCGACGGGAGTCAGGCACCTATGTGTGGAAACGGAATAAGATGTTTTGCTCTTTATCTGAAAAATAATAATGTGGAACAGGAAGACATTTTTACAGTGAAAACTCTTTCGGGAGATTTGAAAATCGAAACTAAAACCGAAAATGAAACTTTTTTTGCCAAAGTAAATATGGGAGAGCCTGTATTTGACGTTAAAAAACTCATAAATATTGAAAAAGAGAGATTTATGAGGGAAAAAATAGTCATAGATGAAAAAGAAATAGAAATTTCGTATATTTTTATGGGAACAGATCATTCTGTAATATTTGTAAATGACTTTTCTGATTATGATATAGATGATTTAGGTTCTAAAATAGAAAATTATACTGAAATTTTTCCAAAAAAAGTAAATGTGAATTTTGTAAAAGTACACGACAGATCGAATATTGAAGTTATTACTTGGGAAAGAGGAGCAGGAAGAACTCTTGCCTGCGGAACAGGAGCTACAGCTTCTGCAGTTCTTGCGAGAATATACGGATATGTGGAAGACAGAATAAACGTGACTGTTCCCGGAGGAAAACTTGTTATAGATTATGCAGGTTACGGAAGTGAAGCCTATATGACGGGAACAAGTGAAAAGATAGCTGAAGGTCATTATATTTTTAAAAGATAAATAGAGAAGGATGGTAGTTATGAAATTTGAAGGATCTTACGTGGCATTGATAACTCCGTTTAAAGAAAACGGAGAAGTTGATGAAGAAAAAATAAGGGAACTTGTAAATTATCATATTGAAAACGGTACAGCAGGAATAGTACCTTGCGGAACTACTGGAGAAGCCCCTACACTGACTTTTTCTGAGCATGAAAAGGTAATAAAAATAGTAGTCGAAGAAGTAAAAGGAAGAATAAAAGTAATAGCGGGAGCGGGATCCAACAATACAGACAGAGCGGTAGAACTTACAAAATATGCTAAAGAACTTGGAGCAGATGCAGCATTAAGCACTTGTCCTTATTATAACAAACCGACACAGAGAGGACTTTACGAACATTATAAAAAAATTGCTGAAGAAGCAAAGTTTCCTGTTATGCTTTATAATGTGCCGGGAAGAACGGGAATTAACATTGAAGCGGAAACTGTGGCAAGATTGGCTGAAATTCCTGAAATAGTTGCAATTAAAGAAGCTACAGGAAGTTTGGAACAGATGATAAAAATACAGGATTTGTGCGGTAACAGAATAGAAATTCTTTCGGGAGAAGATCATTTGATACTTCCGATGTTGTCTATAGGAGCAAAAGGAGTAGTTTCAGTAGTTGCAAATATTATGCCTAAAGAAATGAGTGATTTGATAGCTTCGTTTTTAAATAAAGAGTATGAGAAAGCATTCGAGCTGCATACAAAACTTTATGAAGTCAGCAGAAATATGTTTATAGAGGGAAATCCTGTTACGGTAAAAGCCGCTATGAATATTTTGGGGCAAATCGGCAATGATTCTGTAAGACTTCCGTTAGTTTCGGCAGAGCATAAAACAAAAGACAGATTGACGAAGTTTTTCAAGGAAAGAGGAATTATTAAGTAAAAATACAAATTTTCGGTTAATAAACAATGGATATAAAATTTCAAATATAAAATATTTATGAGGAGGAAATAAAAATATGAAAAAATACAATGTAGCGGTTGTGGGTGCGACAGGACTGGTAGGACAAACATTTTTAAAGGTTTTGAAAGAAAGAAAATTCCCGATAGAAAATCTTTATCTTTATGCCTCGGCAAGATCGGCAGGGAAAAAAGTCGATTTTGACGGGAAAGAGTACACTGTAATAGAGTTGAAAGACGAAAATATAAAAGATGATATTGATATAGCTTTATTTTCTGCAGGGGGAAGCATTTCCAAAGAATATGCTCCGAAATTCAGAGATAAAGGTGCAATAGTTGTAGATAACAGCAGTGCATGGAGAATGGATAAAGATATACCTCTTGTTGTACCTGAGGCAAATCCTGAAGCATTGGACGGGCAAAACGGAATAATAGCCAATCCTAACTGTTCTACGATACAGGTAATGCCTGTGTTAAAGGTATTAGCAGATAAATACGGACTTAAAAGAGTAGTATATTCTACTTATCAGGCAGTGGCAGGTTCCGGACAGAAAGGAATAGACGACTTGGAAGCAAACCTGAAAGGAGAGTCTTCAAAAAATTATCCTTATCAGATAGCGTTCAATTTGTTGCCTCATATTGATGTATTTTTAGACAACGGATATACAAAAGAAGAAATGAAAATGGTAGAGGAAACAAGAAAAATATTGGGATTGCCTGATTTGAAAATAACGGCTACATGTGTAAGAGTGCCTGTAAGAATGGGGCATGCCGTATCGGTAAACGTGGAGTTGGAAAAACCTTTTGATTTGAAAGATGTATTTAAGGCTTTTGAGGAAAAAGAAGGAGTTATTGTAAAAGACGACGTTTCAAAAAATGTTTATCCTATGCCTATAGATGCTGCAGATACTGATGAAGTATACGTGGGAAGAATAAGAAGAGATGAATCTGTAGAAAACGGATTGAATTTATGGGTAGTTGCCGACAATATAAGAAAAGGTGCAGCTACGAATACTATTCAGATAGCAGAAACATTAATAAAAAAAGGAGTTATATAATTGAAATTGAATTTGTTAAAAAATAAAATAGTTTTATTATTATGTTTTTTGAGCTTGTTTGTTTTCGGATATGCTGAAAACGGTGAGCTAAGAGTAGGGATGGAGTGCGGATATGCTCCTTTTAACTGGGTTCAGAATAATGATAAAAACGGGGCTGTAAAAATCGACAGCGGATATTGCGGCGGTTATGATGTTGAAATAGCAAAATTAATAGCAAAAGGGTTGGATAAAAAGCTGGTTGTAGTAAAAAGTGAGTGGGATGCACTGCTCGGACCTGCATTGACATCAGGAAATGTAGACATAGTTATAGCAGGAATGTCGCCCACTGCTGAAAGAAAACAGAGTCTTTCTTTTACAAAGCCTTATTATGAATCGGATCTTGTAGTTGTAGTAAAAAAGGACGGTAAATATGCCAATGCAAAGTCGATTAATGACTTTGCCGGAGCAAGAATAACGGGGCAGCTGAGTACACTTCACTACAATGTTATAGACCAGATGAAAGGTGTAAAAAAGCAGCAGGCAATGGAAAATTTTCCTGCAATGATAGTGGCACTTGATTCAGGGAAAATAGACGGATATGTTTCCGAAAAGCCGGGAGCAATGGCAGCACAAATGTCAAATCCTGAGCTGGTTTTTGTGAGTTTTGATAAAGAAAACGGATTTAAGTATGAAAATTCCGAAGTCGATGTAGCGGTAGGAGTGAAAAAAGGCGATGAAAAGCTGGTCGGAGAAATAAATAAAATTTTGGACAATATTTCACCTGAGCAGAGAAAACAGCTTATGGAAAAAGCTATAAGCAATCAGCCTGAGATGAAGAAGAGAGATTTTACAGGATGGGTACTGTTTTTTCTTAAAAATAACAAAAAGGCTTTCCTAATAGGTACAGCTACTACGTTGGGGATTTCTCTTACAGGAACTGTTGTAGGATTTATAATAGGATTGGGAGTAATGCTCGTAAAAAATATCAATACTGACGAAAGAACATCTGCTATAAAGAAAATAGGACTAAAGATAATAAATACAATTTTTTCAATATATATAGCTGTATTTAGAGGGACACCGATGATAGTTCAGTCAATGATAATATTCTACGGTTCGTCTCAAGTCTTAAACTGGAATCTGTCTCCTTTAGGAGCGGCATTATTCATAGTTTCCATTAATACGGGAGCATATATGTGTGAAATTATACGTGGAGGAATAGATTCCATCGATAAGGGTCAGTTTGAAGCTGCACAGGCAATAGGAATGACGCATTTTCAAATGATGAAAAATATAATTTTCCCGCAGGTATTCAGAATTATATTGCCATCCATAGGGAACGAATTTATTATAAATATAAAAGATACGTCTGTACTTAGTGTAATAAGTGTTACTGAACTGTTCTTTGTATCAAAATCAGTAGCAGGAACATACTCGAAATATTATGAAGTATTTATTATTACATGTGTAATATATTTCTTCCTGACATTTACTTTATCGGCACTTTTAAAATATGTCGAGAAAAAAATGGACGGACCTCAAAATTTTGAAGTTTTAGAGGAAGCAAGTGTGAATACAGGAGGAGAGAAATAGTGGAAAACGGAAATAAAGTAATAGAAATAAAAAATATAAGAAAAGATTTCGGAAACAGAACAGTTTTAAAAGATATAAATTTTGACGTTTACGAAAAAGAAGTTGTAAGTATAATAGGAGCTTCGGGAAGCGGTAAATCTACACTTTTAAGATGTATAAATTTACTTGAAACACCCACAGGCGGAGAAATTCTCTTTCACGGAAAAGATGTTGTTTCGGGCAATATTCCTCTAATAACATTAAGAGAAAAAGTTGGAATGGTTTTTCAGCAGTTTAATCTGTTTAATAATTTGAGTGTGCTTGACAACTGTGTTATAGGGCAGACGAAAGTTCTTAAAAAATCCCGTGAAGAAGCTGAAAAAACTGCAAAAGAATTACTTGCAAAAGTCGGAATGGAAAGATTTATTCATGCAAAGCCCAATCAAATATCCGGAGGACAGAAACAGAGAGTTGCTATAGCAAGAGCATTGGCAATGGAACCTGAAGTCCTTTTGTTTGATGAGCCTACATCGGCTCTTGATCCGGAAATGGTCGGAGAAGTTTTGAAAGTAATGAAAGACCTTGCGAAAAGTGGACTTACTATGATTGTCGTAACACATGAAATGGATTTTGCTCATGATGTTTCAAGTCGTGTAGTATTTATGGATCAGGGAGTTATAGTAGAAAGTGATAAACCTGAAATAATCTTTGATAATCCTAAACATGATAGAACAAAAGAATTTTTATCAAGAATGTTAAATAAATAGTATTGATATTATTGAAAAAATAATGTAAAATATATGTAAAAAATTAAATAATAAATTCAAAGGAGAAAAAATGAAAAAATTAAAATTAACTGATGAAGAAAAAGAATTATTGAAAGGCAATGAAGAAGGATTAAAGCAGGCTTTTATTAATAAAGCGGCTCTTGCAACTGCTGAAAAATATGAATTTTCGGATTCTGAAAAAGAAGAGATCGATTACTTTTACAATAATGAAAAAACAAAATATTTTGTAGCAAAACAAATCGAAGAAAAAATATCTGTAGATGCAGATGAAGTTGTAAAAATCTACAACGAAAACAAAGCACAGTTTGATGCACAAAATGTTCCTTTTACTCAGGCAAGAGATATTATACAAAGAGATTTGTTGAACCAACAGGTTGCAACTCTTGAAAATGAAGAGTTCAATAAAATAATTGAAGAAATGGGAGAATCCGTGTCAATAGCTAAAAAAGAAATTATCTTCTCTCAAGGAAATCCTGATGTTATAAGAAATATCGTATTAAACAAAGTTGTGGAAGAAAAAGCAAAAGGTACAGACTTTGAGAAAAAAGAAAAAGATGCTCTTAAAATAATTAAAGACAATGTTTTAGCTAATTTTTATGTTGATTTGGAAATAAGAAAAAAAGTTCAGGTAACTCATGAAGAAATCGTAGGAATTTATGAATCTGAAAAAGGAAAATTAGGAAATGTAACTCCTAACGATGCTTATAATCAAATAGCAAACGGATTGTTAAATAACAGAGCAGTTGAAGAAAGACAAAATGTTATAAACAAATTAATCGAAGAATATAAAATAGACGATTTAGTAAAAGAAAATTTATAAAATATAAAGATTTTTTACTTGACAATTAAAAATAAATAATATATAATCTTTTAATGTAATTAATCCTTTCCCACAAAGGACCGTTATCCAAAAAGATAAAAATCAGGAGGATAAAAAGTGAATAAATACACTGTAATGCAAAAAAAAGAAGAAGTAACAAGAAACTGGTATGAAATCGATGCCGAAGGAAAAATTTTAGGAAAATTGGCAACTGAAATTGCCGTAAAATTAATGGGTAAACATAAACCGAGTTATACACCTCACGTTGACGGAGGAGACTATGTTATAGTAACAAATGCAACAAAATTTGCTGTAACAGGTACAAAAATGCTGAACAAAAAATATTACAGACATAGTGGATATCCGGGAGGATTGAAAGTAAGAAGTTTGGAAGAAATGTTAGAGAAAAAACCTACTGAAGTTATAAGAAAAGCAGTTGAAAGAATGTTGCCTAAAAATAAATTAGGTAGCCAAATGATCGGAAGATTAAAAATTTACACAGGAACAGAGCACAATCACGAAGCTCAAAAACCTGAGAAGATAGAGTTATAGGAGGTAATTTAGGTGGCAGAAAAAATTCAATATTTAGGAACAGGTAGAAGAAAAACTTCAGTAGCAAGAGTAAGATTAATTCCGGGAACTTCAGGAATAGAAATCAACGGAAAAGATATGAGAGAGTATTTCGGTGGAAGAGAATTATTAGCTAAAATAGTAGAACAACCTTTAGAATTGACTGAAACTTTAAATAAATACGGAGTAAAAGTTAATGTAAACGGCGGAGGAAATACAGGTCAGGCAGGAGCTATAAGACACGGTGTTTCAAGAGCATTGGTAGTAGCTGATGAAGAGTTAAGAGGAGCTTTAAAAGAAGCAGGATTCTTAACAAGAGATTCAAGAATGGTTGAAAGAAAAAAATACGGGAAAAAGAAAGCAAGAAGAAGCCCTCAATTCTCAAAAAGATAATTTTGATAATTTTAGAAGCCTTGATAATATTGATTTTCAAGGTTTTTCTTTTTATAAATAGTTTAAATTTATTGACATTTTTTCAAAAAATGTTATAATATATTTACCTATAGGGCAAATCTCGAAGGGTAACTTAGATATTAGTAAAAAATGACGACAAATTAGACTGGAAAAATCCGGTCTTTTTTGTTATAATAAATTTTAAGCGGGTTCGTCACCCGTACTAATATTTAAGGAGGTGTACTATTCGTACCTTATTTTTTGTATTGGTAATATTTTTATTAACACAAAAAATTTTGTACTGATTAATACCCTGAATTCTTTAGGGTAGAAATTATCACGTTAAAAAATCGTGATTTTTTATTTTAAAATTAAAATTTTTCAGTTTATTTTAAGGTTCTTTTGGTAATATATTGTTATAAGATTATCTTGAAAGAAAAAATTCAGAAAAAATAAGATAATTTGAGAAAATGAGGAGGAATTCAATTATGAAAAAAATTTTTACAGCCCTGTTTCTTATTTTAGCGGCATTTTCTTTTGGAGAAAACGTTGTAAGAAAAATAAGTGTTACAGGTAATTCTGAAAGGGAAGTTTTACCCGATACGGCAAAAATTTCTTTTAAAATACAAATGAAAAATCAGAATTTGAACACGGCAACAAAAGAACTTAAGGAAAAAATAGAAAAATTCAAATCGGGGCTAAGAGCTAAAAAGATAGAATTATCGAATTTTGAAACTGTTTCTTTTTACAGTAATAAAACTAAGGATTATAATGATTATTATGATGATTATAGGTATGTAGAAGATGAACAGGCGGTATATGATGTTAAAGGTAAAACAAAAACTGACAAAGATAAGAAGCCGGCTTCTTATACTATACAAATGCAGGTTATTGTAAAAAATACTACTTTTGATAAGATTTCAAAGTTAATAGAATTTTCAGGAAATGATGCTGTGAAAAATATCAAAAAATATGAAAAAGACAGTGCTTCTTATTATTTTGTTCTAAATGAAACGGATATAAATTTGAATAATGCTTTGAGCAAGACTTTGAGCAAATTTAATTCTGTAAAATCCAAGTTACAGTCATCGGGAATTTCTGCGAATGATATTGTATTCAGTAATTATAAAGTGATTGAAAATCAAAATGTACAAGGAAAAAATGAAAAAGATGTTTTTGTTGTTACTGAAGAATTCACGATTTCTACAAAAAATTTAAAAAATCTGAATGATATTATTTCTCTTGCAGATGATAATTCTATAAATGTTAGCGGTTCTATATATTTTGATATTTCCGATAAGGACAGGATAGCTTCGGAAATGTATAACGAAGCATTTAATCAGGCTAAATCTAAAGCTGTGAGCATATTAAAATCAAGTAATATGATGTTGAGTTCTCCGCTTGTAGTGAGTGAGGATATAGCGTTTCAGCAAAAGATGATAGATCGTATAGATCAGGATTGGGCAATAGCAGCTGAAGCACCTGAAACTTATAGATTGAAAGAAATGGGATATGTTAATAATGCGGCGATAGCAAAGAGAAGTTTACCGAAAGTGGATTATACTCCGAAACCGATTAAATTAAGTCAGAATATATCAGTTTTATACGAAATAAAATAAATTTGTGAAAGAGGTTGAAATAAATGAAAAAAATTATAACTTTGTTATTTGCAGTATGTTCGATTTTTTCTTTCGGAGATAATGCTTCGGAAAAAAGAATACAGGTTAGAGGTACTGCTACAAGAGAAATTGCTCCGGATTCAGCAAAAATACATTTTGAGATTATCACAAAAAATGAAAATCTTGAAAAAGCAAGCAGAGAAAATGCCGATATATTGGCTAAATATAAGAATTTATTGAAAAAAACAAATACAAAATATGAAAAGATAGAATCGACGAATTATTCCACTTATAAAAATTATAATTGGGAAAGTATAAAAGTAAATGAAGGAAAAAAAGAATTCAGAACAGTATTGACTGTAGAAGTAAGTCCTTTTGATATAAATTTACTGAAAAATTTTATGACGGTTTTAGTTCAAAAAGGAGTTTATAATATAATAAGAAATGACAACGGCAGTTATTCTTTTAATGTAATATCTCAAAATACCGACAATAAAACATCTTATCAAAATGCAGTAAATGATTTTAACGATATTCAGAAAAAACTTGCTGCAAACGGTTTTAACAGTAATAATATTAAAATATCAGGATATGATAATAATGAAGTGAATATGGAAAGTAATAAGGATGTAAAAAAAGAAGTTTATACAGTAAGCCATTCCATTGAAGTAAGTACAAGAGATATGAAAAAACTCGGAAATATAATAAATCTGGCTCATTCTCTTGAAATAGCTTCTACAGGAATTATAGAATATGACATTGATAACAAGCAGAAAATGGAAGATCAATTATATGAGCAGGCTTATAAGGAAGCACTTAAAAAGGCGGAAAATATACTTAATAAAACTGAACTTAAATTAAGAAAACCTGTAACAATAACAGATAATTCAAACGGTGTAATAAGACCTTTTTATTCTTATTTCAATAGAAATTATGTTGATGATCATAATTTGGATATATTAAAAGAAAGTGATGCTAAAATTATAGAAAAGTCGGAACATAATGCAATAATTATAAATCCACAGAAATCTTCGTTTTCAAAAACTGTATACATAGAGTTTGAAATGAATTAATAAAAAATAATAAATAAAACAGGGCTATCGAAAATTGAAATAATTTTTAGATAACCCTGTTTTTTAGAAGATTAAAGAGAATATGATTAACATTAATCATAATTCTTCCGGGAAAACCCGAAATTTAAAAAAATTCTTTTCTCAGGTTCTTCCATGCAATCCCTCCTTTACGGATAGATTTAGGTTGTTAGCATGTATATTATACCTCATAAATATTAAAAAAAAATGAGAGTTTGAAATTTTTTATAAAGAAATAGAGGATTTAATGTAAATGACACAAAAAAATTGAGTAAAATAGGGAATTAGATTAGTAATAAAATAAAAATCGGCATTATTAATTATCTGTTTTTTATTTTCTATAATATCATAAATATTAGAAGATTAGGGTATTTTTATATTTAGATATTGTAAGAAGATAAAAAACTTCCAATTGTAATACCGATTTTTTATTTATTTTAAAAAATTAAAAACACATTCAAAAGCTGATTTTTATAACTTTTCAGCTAAAATTTTTAAATTAAAGAGAAGTAAATTCACTCTCTTCAGATTTTAAAATTTTTCCTTTTAAAGCATCAATAATAAATTTATATTCTTTACCGCTACGAATAACTCTTACTTTATATACAGGAAGATTATTTTCTTTTTCGCTTTTAATTTCATATATGTCAGAATCCTTTATCTCAGGCATTTTTTCAAGAATAATATCTCTGACTTTATCGTTTCCTATATAATCTTTATTTGAGAGAAGATAATCTCTACTTCTCAAGGAATAATTCAAAACTTTTCCTTCTTTAGAACCTATAATATAACTGTAGTCGTTATAATCGGAATGAAGAGCTATTTTATAAACGAGCTCTTTATCTTTCTGTTCCATAAGAATTTTAGTTATATCGCCGGTTTCTTTATCCAATCCTGCATGTTTCAATGCTATTTCTTCGGCTTTTACAAAAGTCACGAAAGGATTTTCTCCGACAACTTTTTTATATTTTATTTTTGTAGTTTGAGGTTCTCTTTTTTTTGCAGCAGTTTTGGTTTTACTTACTGTTTTTTTCTTTGCAGTAGCAGCTGTTAAAACAGTTCCCAATATGATGATACTTAGTAACATCGTGATTAACATTTTATTTTTCATTACTTCTCCTTTAAAAATAGTTACACAATCTTTATTAAAAATACGGATATTCTTAATTTAAGTTTGAATTTATTATATCATATAAATATTAAAAAAAAATGAGAAAATTAACTTGGTTTAAGATTGATTATTTTAAAATAAATGTATCTGTTCGTTTTCAGAGAAAAGTTGTCAGATTTCAAAACTTTTTATTTTTAAATATCGCTATCATCATTTTGTTTTGCTTTTCTAATTATTTTTATAATATTATTTGATAAATAGATTTTAATAACAGATTTTTTCTTTGAGTAATATTTTATATATAATTCTATTTCATTATTGGAAAGTTCAAATATTTCCTGATCTTCTAAAAAACTGACATTTCTTAAATTTGTAAGTCCTGTGGTATATTCCGGGATATCAATTTTAGGATAATATGTTTTTATAAGGTTTATATTTTGTACAAGAATATTGTATAATTTAGTAGGGGATTTTACAAATTCATTTATGCTGATATAGAGTTTCAATTTATTTGTTGCCAAATCAAGTAAAAGAGCTCTCTTCAATTTTCTTTCAAAATTTTCGGAAGAATCATTTTTTAGGTATTCTATATTATCATAAACATATTTATGTCCCCGTTTAATTGAATATAAAAGCAAAAGATTATATATTTTTTCATGATTCTCGATTTTATCTTTAATAGTTTCAATCATTTTATAAATGGTATCATCATATAAAATAGGAATTTGTTTAGATTTTCTTATTTTAAAATTAATGGAAACAATTTTATTACTTGCCTTTGTACCTGATTTAATTTTTTTATATTCTATATTAAAATCAGTAAAAGTGTTAATATCAAAAACTGCTTTTTTTAAAATATGTTTTTCAAAGTCAAAAAATCTTTTATACTTATCATCAGAATTCAAATATCTTTTTAAAGAGCTCAGCGGTAAGTTAAATTCTTTTTTATTATCCGACATTTTTATTATACTATTGTAGAGATTAAATGAAAAAGTGTCTTCCATAAAAATAAATTTTTCAATTTCCAAAAGAGAAAATATATTTTTTTGATTGGAAAAACAATATTTAAATTCTTCAGTGAAAAAAATTTGGCAGAAATTCATACTTAAAATAAAAGAAGAAATTAAAGAAAAAGAACCTGAGTATTTTCCGGATTTTGTCGGTATTTCAAAAATAATACGTTTTTCAGCTAAAATCTTTAGA
This sequence comes from Pseudoleptotrichia goodfellowii, assembly GCF_007990505.1. Classification (NCBI taxonomy): domain Bacteria; kingdom Fusobacteriati; phylum Fusobacteriota; class Fusobacteriia; order Fusobacteriales; family Leptotrichiaceae; genus Pseudoleptotrichia; species Pseudoleptotrichia goodfellowii. Next base: position 1,027,561 of record NZ_AP019822.1, read on the forward strand.
AAATTTTCAAATTCATCAATAGAAGATAATTGAAGAGTAAGAATCATTTCATTAATTTCAATTTCTAATTTATTTAGCGATTTTGAATTGGAAATAATTTTAAAAAAAAGTAATTTTAAAAATAATCTTTCCTTTTTTGACATTTTTTTGGAAAAATTAAGATTAATATCATTTTTTACAGTATTTATAATGTTTTGAGAAAAATAGATGTCTTTCACAAAAATACCCTCCTAAAAAGCGAAAAAAATTATTAAGATTTTCGCTTATTAATTATATTAAATTTTAATCTTTATTAATTTTAAGAATTGACACGAAAAAAAACATATATTATTTCGTCTTTTTAGAATTATATCTTAAATAAAGAAAAAAATCAAGGATAAGAAGAATAATATTTATAAATTACAAAAGAAAATAATTAAAATATTTCTTTTTGACAAAGTAAAATTTTTGAGGTATAAAAGCTATACAAAGCAAGAAAAAATAAAAAATATTTTAGGAGGTATCTGTAATATGTTAAAAAAAATTCAACGTTTTGGAGGAGCTATGTTTACTCCGGTACTATTCTTTACATTTACAGGAGTAGTCGTGGGAATAACAGGAATATTTAAAAATCCTCAAATTATGGGAAGTATTGCAAATGAAGGAACCGGTTGGTGGAAATTTTGGCAACTAATAGAAGAAGGAGGATGGACAGTATTTAGACAAATGCCTTTATTATTTGCTATAGGATTACCTGTGGGATTAGCTAAGAAAACTAATGCAAGAGCATGTCTTGAAACATTTGCACTGTACACAACTTTTAACTATTTTGTAAATGCTTTGATAAAATTATGGGGCTTCGGTGTAGATATTAATGCGACAGGTCCTACAAGTGGACTTACTGATATTGCAGGAATAAGAACACTTGATACAAGCATAATAGGCTCAATTATAATAGCAGGAATAGTGGTATATTTACATAATAAATATTTTGATACAAAATTACCTGATTTTTTGGGAATATTTCAAGGTTCGGTATTTGTATATATAATAGGATTTATAGTAATGATACCGTGTGCATTAATAACAGTTTTGGTATGGCCTAAAATACAGGCGGGTATATTTGCTTTACAAGGTTTACTTGTAACTTCAGGAGTAATAGGAGTGTGGATTTATACATTCCTCGAAAGAATACTTATACCTACAGGGTTACATCACTTTATTTACGGTCCGTTTATATTCGGTCCGGCTGTTGTTGAAGGCGGAATAACAAATTACTGGTTGGTACATGCACCTCAATTTGGAGCAAGCACTGAAGCTTTAAAGACTTTATTTCCACAGGGAGGCTTCTCTCTTCATGGAAACTCGAAAATATTCGGATGCACGGGGATTGCATTGGCTTTGTATGCAACAGCAAAGCCTGAAAAGAAAAAAGAATAGCAGGATTATTGATTCCGGCAGTTTTAACAGCAGTAGTTTCAGGAATTACAGAGCCTCTTGAATTTACATTCTTATTTATAGCTCCGTTATTATTTGCTGTACATTCGGTATTGGCAGCAACAATGGCTGCAGTAATGTATACATTCGGAGTTGTAGGAAATTTTGGAGGAGGTTTGCTGGATTTCTTATTCCAAAACTGGATACCTATGGCGAAAAATCACAGTAATGTTATGTTTACTCAGATATTTATAGGATTGATATTTACAGTAATATATTTCTTTGTTTTTAAATTTTTAATTGAGAAAATGAACTTAAAAACTCCGGGAAGAGAAGAAGATGATGTTGAAACTAAGTTATTTACAAAAGCGGATTATAAAGCAAAGAAAAATATGGAAGCAAATCAGAATGATGAAAATGATATGTATATGGATCAGGCAATTATAATACTGGAGGCTTTAGGCGGAAAAGATAATATAGAAGAACTGAATAACTGTGCGACAAGACTTAGAGTAAGTGTAAAAGATGAAAAATTGTTACAGCCCGATTCGGTATTTAAACAGGCAGGAGCACACGGAGTATTGAAACAGGGAAAAGCTATACAGGTAATAATAGGGCTGTCTGTTCCTCAAGTAAGAGACAGAGTGGAAGAATTATTGAAAAAATAATAAAATTAGGAGGTAAAAAAATGAAAAAATTTTCAATTGTAGTAGCAGGAGGAGGAAGTACATTTACACCGGGAATAGTATTGATGTTACTGGAGAATTTGGATAAATTTCCGATAAGACAAATTAAATTTTATGACAATGATAAAGAAAGACAGGAAATTATAGCAAAAGCTTGTGAAATATTGATAAAAGAAAAAGCTCCCGATATTAATTTTGTTTATACTGTTGATCCTGAAGAAGCATTTACAGATATTGACTTTGTTATGGCACATATAAGAGTAGGAAAATATGCTATGAGAGAAAAAGATGAGAAAATACCGTTGAAACACGGTGTGCTTGGTCAAGAAACATGTGGACCGGGAGGGATTTCTTATGGAATGAGATCTATAGGAGGGGTATTGGAAATAGTAGATTATATGGAAAAATATTCTCCTGATGCTTGGATGCTGAATTATTCAAATCCTGCAGCAATAGTTGCGGAAGCTACAAGAAAACTGAGACCCAACTCTAAAATATTAAATATTTGTGATATGCCTATAGGTATTGAGATAAGAATGGCTGAAATGTTAGGCTTAAAATCAAGAAAAGAAATGTTTATAAGATATTTCGGATTAAACCATTTTGGATGGTGGACTGATATAAGAGATAAAGAAGGAAACGATTTGATGCCTGCACTTAGAGAAAAAGTTGCAAGAGTAGGATATAATGTAGAAATAGAGGGAGAAAATGTAGAAGCGAGCTGGAGCGAAACATTTACAAAAGCAAAAGATGTTTATGCACTTGATCCTGCTACAATGCCTAATACATATTTAAAATATTACTATTTCCCTGATTATGTGGTTGCTCATTCCAATCCTAATCATACAAGAGCAAATGAAGTAATGGAAGGAAGAGAAAAATTTGTATTCGGTGAATGTAAAGCAATAGCTGAAAAAGGGAGTTCCGAAGGAACAAAACTGCATGTAGATGACCATGCATCATACATAGTGGACTTGGCGAGAGCAATAGCATATAACACTCATGAAAGAATGCTTTTGATAGTAGAAAATGACGGAGCTGTTTCCAACTTTGATTCTACCGCAATGGTTGAAGTTCCTTGTATAGTAGGATCAAACGGACCTGAAAGAATATGTCAGGGAAAAATCCCTCAATTCCAAAAAGGATTGATGGAACAGCAAGTTTCTGTGGAAAAATTGACAGTAGAAGCTTGGATAGAAGGTTCTTATCAAAAATTATGGCAGGCAATCACTCTCTCAAGAACAGTACCTAGTGCATCTGTTGCTAAATTGATACTTGATGATTTAATAGAAGCTAATAAAGGATACTGGCCTGAATTGAAATAAAATTAGATAAAAAGTTTTAAATTATTTTTACTAAAAAATCCCTATATTCGATATTTTTTAATTTCGAGTGTAGAGGATTTTTTTATATAATGGGAGTTATGAGTATGTCATTACCCCTTTATTAATACTAACTTCTCAGTCTCGGCTTATTTTTTTCAAGTTTTTTGATTATGTTATCAGGTAAATATATTTTGATTAAAGAAGGCTTATTAATATAGTATTCGACATAAATTTCGATATCTTCGTTTACAAATTCAAAAATATTGCCGTCTTTAAAATAACTGATAGAGTTAATATTTTTTAATTCTGAAGTTTGCAGCAATTTTTCGATTTTAGGAAAATACCTTTTAATGTCATTTATATTCCGACTGAGAATGGAAAATAATACTATGGAAGAGTCTACAGATTTATTTATACTGATGTATAATTTAAGACTGTTTGAAGCTAAATCCAGTAATAGAGCTTTTCTTAATTTTTTATCAAAATTTTCAGAGGAGGTATGCTTCAGATATTTTATATTTTCGTAAACATATTTATAGCCTCTTTTTGCGATATATAGTAAAAATAACTGATAAATTTTTTCAGGATTTTTAATGCGATCTTTTACAAGTTCCATCATTTTGTAAACAGTATTATCCTGGGAAGTATTCATATGTTTTGATTTTTCAACAAAAAAAGCAATAGAAGTAATTTTATTTGTTAATTTTGTTCCTTCTTTTATTTTTTTATATGAAATATTGAAAGTTGTGAATATATTTATATCGGAAACCGCTTTTTTTAAAATATATTTCTCAAAATCAAAAAATCTGCTGTATTTATTATCTGAGTTCAAATACATTTTCAAAGATGAGATAGGAAAAATAATTTCTTTACTGTTTTCAAAATTTTTTAATATATTTGAATACAGACTGAAAGAAAAAGATTCGGACATAAAAATAAATTTTTCAATTTCCAAAAGTGAAAAAAAATTTTTCTTATTTGAAAAACAGGACTTAAATTCTTCGGTAAAAAACAGAAGGATAGAATCGGTGTTGAAAATAAAAGAAGAAATAATTCCGAATGAACCTTCGTATTTTTCGGATGAAGAAGAAACTGAAAAAAATATCCGCTTTTCGGATAAATTTTTAGTAAATAAAGAGTAATCATCAATAGAAGAAAGTTCAGGATTATTTCCAAGTTCTTCAAGTGATATTTTCATATTTTCCAAAAGAGAAAAGTCTGAAATAATTTTAAAAAAAATTGATTTCAGGAAGGTTTTTTCATTTTTTGTTATTTTTTTGGAAAATTCGAGTTTAATATTCTTTTGTCCAATATTTGTGTATATTTCTGAAAAATATATTTCATTCATTTAGCAATCCTCCAAATTTAACGAAAATATTTTTATAGTTTTCGTTATATGATTATGTATATTTTAACTAATTTTAGATTAAAATAAACTACACGAAAAAAGATTAAATTTTTTCGTCTTTTTTAAATTATACTAATAATAAAGAAAAAAATCAAGGGAATAAAAATAATAGTTATGAAATAATAAATTGAAAATTAAAAAAAATTTTTTTGACAAAATATAAATCATAGGGTATAAAAATAATATAAAAAATGCAGAAAATTTGAAAATGAAAATAACAGAAATGGAGATGAAAATAATGTCGAAAAGATTACTTAACTGCTTTGCAAGCGATTTTAAAAAAATGACGAAAGAAGAGTTAATAAATGCTATTAAAGCAAGCGAAGGAAGAACAGTATTATCGGAAAATGTTGCCGACAGAAGAACAGTTACAGGAGATGTAACAAACAGTGAGTTGGCAAGGGCATTCGGTGCAGATTTGATTTTATTAAACGGATTGGATGTATATAATCCTGTTATTGCATCATTACCTGAAAGCGATGAACCTATAAAATTATTGAAAAAACTTACAGGAAGACCTGTAGGACTGAATTTGGAGCCTGTGGATTTGAATGCCGATATGTTGGAAAATCTTGAGATTATTCCCGAAGGAAGAATGTGTTCGGAAAAAACATTGAAAAAAGCTTCTGAAATGGGATTTGATTTCGTGTGTCTGACAGGAAATCCCGGAACCGGAGTTACAAATAAAGAAACTGTAAACGGAATAAAACTGGCTAAAAAATACTTTGACGGTATGATAATAGCAGGAAAAATGCACGGTGCAGGAGTAAATGAGCGTATAGTAAATTTAGATGTAATAAAACAGTTTTTGGAAAGCGGAGCGGATGTTATTATGCTCCCTGCGGTAGGAACTATACCCGGATTTACTCATGATGAAATGATAGAAGCCGTAAAATATATAAAAGAAAACGGAGGGCTTGTAATGTCTGCAATAGGTACAAGTCAGGAAAGCTCCACAAGAGAAACAATAAGAGAAATAGCAATATTGAATAAAATTGCAGGAGTAGATATTCAACATATAGGAGATGCAGGTTATGCAGGAGTTGCTCCTTATGAAAATATAATGGAGCTGTCTATAGCAATAAGAGGTGTAAGACACACAATAAGAATGATAGCAGCTTCAAATGACAGATAATACAGATAATAAAAATACACAATTTATAGGAGGATTTTATGAAAAAATTTTATTTGTTCTGTGCAGCAGGAATGTCAACAAGTCTGGTTGCAAAGAAAATGCAGGATGTAGCGGACAGTCATAAACTTCCGATTGAAGTTAAGGCTTTTCCTGATCATAAATTAGATATCATTGTTGAGGAACTTCATCCTGATGTTATTTTATTAGGACCGCAGGTGAAATTTAAGTATGAAGAAACAAGAGAAAAATATGAACCTAAGGGAATACCTGTAACAGTTATAGATTTAAATGATTATGGTAATGTTGATGGCGAACGTATTTTGAAAAGAGCAATAAAAATTTTAAAAGAGAAGGAGAGTAAATAACTATGTTTGAAAAGTTGGAAAAAGTTTTAGGCCCTGTGGCCGTTAAATTAAGCAGTAACAAAGTATTGACTGCAATTAGGGACGGGTTTTTGGTAGGTACACCTTTACTTATAGTAGCTTCAATATTTCTTGTAATCGGAAATTTCCCTGTTCCCGGATATTCTGAATTTTTAGCAGGATTTTTTGGAAAAGGATGGGAAAATTATCTTGATGCTATAATTAACGCAACATTTGGAGTAGTGGCATTAATAGGAGTTATAGGAATCGGATATTACTACGGTAAAGCAAAAGGAATAGAAGGAATAGCAGGAGCGGCAGCAGCACTTGTAGCTTTTCTTATTTTAAGTCCTCAATCTCATGAATATGTAGATGCCAATGGGAAAGCTTTCGGAGGATTTGCATTCAAAAATTTAGGCTCGGCAGGTTTATTTGTCGCAATGATTACAGCTCTTGTATCTGTATCAATATTTGCAGCAATTAAAAATAAAGGTTGGACTATAAAACTTCCTGAAGGAGTTCCACCTGCAGTGTCAAATTCATTTGCGGCATTGATACCGAGTATGTTTGTTATGATTTTCTTCTTTATAATAAGACTTATTTTCAATTTTACAGAATACAAATATGCTCATGATTTTGTTTATAAAATATTGCAAACACCGCTAATGGGATTCGGTAGAAGTATTATTTTTGAACCTGTTTATCAGTTCCTGTCAACATTATTCTGGTTCTTCGGAATAAACGGACCGGCAGTTACAAATACTGTATTTGGACCTATACACTTGGCTTTGACTACTGAAAATCTTGCAGCATTTACTGCACATCAACCTTTACCGAATATATTTACAGGACCTTTCGGTGATTTCTTCGGTAACTTCGGTGGTGGAGGAAGTACACTTTCTCTTGTATTATTGATGATATTCGCAGGAAAATCAGAACGTATGAAAAAATTAGGTAAATTATCTATAGTACCGGGAATATTCGGAATAAATGAAATGGTTATATTCGGATTACCTGTTGTTTTAAACCCTATTATTTTGATTCCGTTCTTATTAGTACCTTTAGTAAATATAGGATTATCAACAGCGGCAACATTGGCGGGAATTATTCCTCGTACAACAGGAGCTTCATTACCTTGGACAACACCGTTATTCTTTTCGGGATGGTTGTCTACAGGAAGTATAATTGCAGGATTGTTCCAAATATTGTTGGTAGCTATAGGATGTGCAATATACTATCCGTTCTTCAGAGTTTTGGATGAACAGTATTTGAAAGATGAAACAAAACCTGTTGAAGAAAATAATGATGATTTGGATGATATTTCGTTAGACGATATATCGTTTGATTAATATACTTAATATAATCTGATGAGGGCTCATTGCAGCCCTCTCATTCCTCATAAATGTAGATTTTCTTTGCAGTAATGAGGGAAATTTAATATAAGTTACAGGGAAGGACAAAAAAATGAGAATTATATTATTTTTCGATCAGATACAGTCGGGAACAGGCGGTAAAGAAGGGTCAAATGTAGAACTTGCCGTGGAAAAAGGCGGGATAGGTTCTTATCTTATGTTTGAAGAATATATAAAAGAAATAGGCGGAACAGTAATAGCAACAACTTATTGCAGTGATAATTATTTTAGAGATAATGAAGAAACAGTTTTATCCAAAATGGAAGGACTTATAAATAAAGTGAAAGCCGATATACTTTTATGCGGTCCGTGTTTTAATTATCACGGTTATGCTGAGATGTCGGCTATTTTAGCGGATTATATTCAGAAAAAAACCGAGTGTAAGCCGATTGTAGTGTGTTCTGAAGAAAATGACGACGTTATTCAAAAATATAAAAATGATATAATAATGGTAAAAATGCCTAAAAAAGGTGGAACAGGACTTAGAGAGTCACTCAAAAATATGGCGAAAGTTATAAAGAAAGTTCATAATAGTGAGAAATTGACGACTGAAGATAACATATATCAGTGATTTCAGCATATAGTTATTTTATATCTATAGAGTAAGAACGAGAATTTTTATAAACAATCAGCATATTAAGAAATGCGGAAAGAGGTGAAAATATTTATGTGGGGAATAATCGCTACATGGACTATGGCAAAAGACGGTTTGGAAGAAGGGAAAAAAATACTCGAAAATAAAGGTGAAGCAGGAGAAGCGATAGAAAAAGCGATAAGGAGTGTTGAAGATTTTCCTTATTATAAGTCGGTAGGATACGGCGGATTGCCTAATGAAGAAATGGAAGTGGAACTGGATGCGGCATATATGGACGGTACAACTCTTGATTTCGGTGCTGTATGTGCTATAAAAGATTTTGCAAATCCTATATCCGTAGCAAAAAGACTTAGCAAACTGAATGAAAACAATGTTTTGGTAGGAGCAGGAGCGGAAGCCTATGCACATAAAGAAGGTTTTGAAAGAAAAAATATGCTTACAGACAGAGCCAAAATTCACTATAAAAACAGAAAAAAAGATATTATAAACTTGGAATTAAAGCCTTATTCAGGACACGATACTGTGGGAATGGTCTGTCTGGACTGTTCGGGAAATGTGGTTTCGGGAACATCTACAAGCGGACTGTTTATGAAAAAAAAGGGACGTGTGGGAGATTCACCTATTATAGGTTCGGGACTTTATGCCGACAGTGAAATAGGAGGAGCAAGTGCTACAGGACTTGGAGAGGATATAATGAAAGGGATTATTTCCTATGAGATAGTAAAATTAATGGAAACAGGACTTAGTCCTCAAAAAGCCTGTGAAGAAGCTGTTTTCAATTTTGAAGAGAAAATGATAAAAAGAAGAGGAAAATTGGGGGATATTTCGGTTATTGCCATGAACAATAAAGGGGAATGGGGAGTTGCTACAAATATTGATAATTTTTCTTTTGTGGTTGCAAATGAAAATGAGGATATTTGTATTTACCGTGCTAAAAGAAAAGGAAAAGAAACGATATACGAGCCTGCAACAAAGGAATGGGTAGACGATTATGTAAAGGAAAGAATGAAACCTTTGGAGGAAAAATAAAATGAGTACGGAAAAAAAAGAAGAAATTATAAACAAAGTTAAAAATATACAGAAAGATTTGATAAATTCAATCAGAGAGTTGGTAGCTGTTTACAGTATTGAAGGAACTTCTTCGGAAAGTGCACCGTTCGGGGAAGGTCCTCTTGAAGCACTTCATAAAGTTTTAGATATAGCTCAAAAAATGGGATTTCATATTGAAAATATTGATAATAAAATAGGATATGCACAGTACGGAGAAAGTGAAAATGATGAATATATAGGAATTTTCGGACACGTAGATGTCGTACCTTTGGGAGAAGGCTGGAAACACGAACCGCTAAAAGGAGAAATCGAAAATAACCGTATTTACGGACGAGGAGTTTTGGATAATAAAGGTCCGATTTTAGCAAATTTATTTGCACTGTATATATTGAAAAAATGCGGTGTAACTTTTGATGTTCCTGTAAGAATTGTATTCGGAACAAATGAAGAAACAGGATTTAAGTGTGTAAAACATTATATGACAAAAGAGAAACCTCCTGTTTTCGGTTGGACACCTGATTGTAAATGGCCTGTGGTATATGGTGAAAGAGGCAGACTGAAAGTAAGAGTTTCTGCAGAAAATAAATATATTGAAGAACTTTATAATTTTGTCAATGACTATATTCTGTCTGCACCGAATAACGGAGTAAAATTGGGTATCAATTTTAAAGATGAAGACTTCGGTGAAATGATAATGAGAGGGTATAAATTGGGAGTTTCCGAAAATCAAAATTATTTTGAATGGGCAATGAGCTATCCTGCAATTTGTACAAAAGATGAATTAATAAAGCTGATAAAAGAGAAATTATCCGATAATCTGAAAATAGAAGAAATTGCCAACTGGAATCCTATATTGTATGATAAGACTTCAAAATATGTAAAGACATTGCAGAAAGTCTATAATGATGTAACAGGATTCGATTCAAAGCCTGTTACTACAACAGGCGGAACATACGCAAAAATTATTCCGAATATTATTGCTTACGGACCGAGTTTTCCAGGGCAAAAAGATATCGCACATCTGCCCGACGAATGGATGGATTTGGATGATTTGGAAAAGATTACCGAAATATACGCATTGGCATTGTATGAAATAAGTAAACTTAAAAATAAAAAAGAGTGATTTGAAAAGTAATATAAGTTCAATTCTATTTTCTTGAAAATATGGTTTATATAAAAAAAGAAAAAATATATTTTGATAATATTATTTTATATTATAGGTATATTTGCTTGAATTTATAAGGTTTATATGGTAAAACTTACTTGAGTTGAAGGTTAAACAGAAATTTAGAAGAAAGGAGGAAGCAAATGTGAAACAGAAATTTTTAGTATCGGTAATTTTAATTTTATGTTTCGGATTATCATTTGCAAATATGAAAATGAATATGAAAGACAATATGATGATTGATAGTGAATATATTCAGAAAAAAAGTTCTTATAATTTTAAAGAAACTGTTGAAAATGTAAAAAAAAGAATAATTGAAAAAGGCGGAACAATATTTTATATTTCGGATCATAAAAAAAATGCTGACGAAGTTCATTTGGAATTAAGACCTGCAACAGTTATTATTTTTGGAAATCCTTCTGTGGGAACATTCCTTATGCAGGAAAATCAAAAATCAGCTTTTGAATTACCTTTAAGAATATTAATTTATGAAAATGAGAAAGGCGAAGCTGAAGTAATTTATTATAATGTAAAATTATGGGAAAAGAAATTCGGAATAAAAAATAAAAAAATCTTAGCTAATATAGCAAATTTATATGATTATATCGTACCTTCAAAATAAATTTAATAAACCGTTTTACAAAACCTGAAAAACAAAAACCATTAAACCGAGGAGACAGACTATGAAAAAAATACAGATAAAACTTATAACAATTTTGAGTTTATTTACTTTAGCGATTTTAGGATGTGCAAAAGAAAGTACCGCAAAGACAATGAAAGATAATATGAAATCGGATATGATGAAAGACAGTATGATGACGAAAAAAACTCTGGTAGTTTATTATTCATTGACAGGAACAACAGAAAAAGTGGCCGAAATGATAAAAGAAAAATTAGGAGCCGATATTTTAAAAATCGAGCCTGAAAAAGAATACGATACATCTTCAGTTTCTAAACTGGAAGCATTAGTAAAAAAACAAATGGCAAATAAAGAAAAAGTTGCGATAAAAAAAATAAACAAAGATATTTCAGAGTATGATACTATAATAATAGGAACGCCTGCATGGTTTTCAGAAGTAGCTTTACCTGTACAGACATATTTATCCGAACAGAATTTGTCTGATAAAAAAGTTGCAGTATTTACAACTTATGGAGGAACATACGGGAATTTACTGATAAATTTTGAAAAAAATATAAAAGCCAAAGAAGTTAAAAAAGGAATAGCATTCAGCGGAAAACAGGTAAAAGAGGGAATTGATAAAGAGCTTAATGCCTGGATTGAAACTTTAAAATAGATAATAAAATTATAATTATAAATAAAAAGGAGTTGTTGAAATTGGAATTTTCCATACTTTAACAGCTCCTTTTAAAGTTATTGTTTAGATTTCTCTCTCAAAATCGTGTTTTATAAGTTCTATAAGGGTAAATTTTCCGTTTTCATATTCATATTTAAAAATAGAACAGTTGGGAATTCCTGAGAAAGGGAAATCAGGGGCATGTTTAAGCATAAATGTATAACAGGCTCCGCCGTGACTGACTGCAAGAACTGTTTCGTGATTTTCTCTTTCCATAATTTCTGTTAATGTTTCAGTCATTCTTTGTTCTACCTGTTTTCCGGATTCGCCTTTATATTTTACAAAAAACTCGCTGTAACTTTCCCGAGGCGGATTCAAGTCTTCACTTTCTCCTTCAAACAAACCGAAATTCCATTCTTTAATTCCTTTAAGTCTTTCATAGGGCATTTTAAAATCAGTAACAATCTCCAGTGTGTCGCTTGCCCGTTCCTGTGTAGATGAGTAAGCATGATCAAATTTTACTTCATTTGATTTAAAGTACAGTCCTGCAATTTCAGCCTGTTTTTTACCTTCTTCTGTTAAAGGAGAGTCGCACGCTCCCTGAATTTTCTTTCTGAAATTAAAAAGTGTCTGTCCGTGTCTCATCAAGTATAATGTCTTTTTCATATATCCTCCTTGAGCTTATTTTTATTCGTTTGATAAAATATTTAATTTACAAAAATGTTTATAGTAATTTCGGTATTTAGTAGGAGAAATTTTGAAGTTGTGTTTAAAGGCTTTGGCAAAATAATTTCCGCATGAAAATCTTACTTTTTCTGAGATTTCTTCAATAGTCATATTTGAGTTCAATAATAATGAAGTAGCTTTTTTAAGCCTGACTTTTATAAGATACTGTCCCGGGGATATTCCCGCTTCAGCTTTAAATTTCCTCGTCAAATGATATTTCGATAAATTTACGTGATTGGAAAGATCTTCTATTGCCAAAGGTTTTGCATAGTTTTTATTAATATAGCTTTTTATACTTTCGACAGTAGGAGAATCTATTTTTTTATTAACTTTTGTAAATTCATTTAAAAGTTCAAAAAGAAGATTGTACGCATATTTTGAACATTCAAAAATATTGTAGATTTCGTTACTTTTCGCAGCATAAAATAATTCCCAAAGTAATGAAATACTTTTGGAATCAGGAGAAAATTTTAAAATTTCGGAACCTGCATTTTTAACGATTTGTTTACGGAAATTTTCTGCTTCTGCGGAAAATTCCAGATATAAGACTTCCCATGAAGCATTCTTGGGAAGATAGTACACGTGTTTTCCGGGTACTTTTACAAAAAATGCCTCATTTTTACCTATTCTGTAAATTTTATTATCTATCTTTATTTCTCCGTAACCGTTTATAGTGTATTGGAGTAAACAGTAATTGCCATCCTGTGGTCTTTTCATATTGTCCCAGTAATAATCGGAATTTGTAATTTTTGCCGATCGATACTGTTTATTGTTACAATGGGAAAAGGCTTTTTGAAACCGAAAATATTAAGGATCCATTCTTTGTCTTTTTTGAGCATTTTTTTACCCCTATATTATTTTTTTACTCTTTTTTTATTGTAAAATCAAGTTATTATATATTATACAATAGATTTCTTATGAAAACAAATAAAAAATTCGGAGGTAATGGTAATGAGAAAAATTTTTATTTTAATGGCATGTTTATTGTTAATATTAAGTTGCGGAGGAAAAGAAAATAAAGACGGCAGTAAAAGCGGAGGAGAAAAAGAACTGACTTATCTGATTTGGGATAAAGGCCAGGAAGCGGGAATGAAAGCTATTATAGATGAGTTTGAAAAAGAAAATCCGGGAGTAAAAATAAAATTACAGATAGTCGGATGGGAAGAATACTGGACAAAACTTGAAACATCGGCTACAGGAGGAACATTGCCGGATATATTCTGGATGCATTCGGAAAGATTTTACGATTATGCTTCAAACGGTATGTTAATGGAAGTAGATAAAAATATAGATGAGGGATTTAAACATTTTCCTCAGGATTTGGTAAAACTGTATCAGTTTAACGGAAAACAATACGCAGTACCGAAAGATTTCGACACCATAGGAGTATTTTATAATAAAGAATTATTTGATAAAGCGGGAGTGCCTTATCCTGACGGAAATTGGGACTGGGCACAATATCTGGAAACGGCTAAGAAATTAACTAAAGACGGTATTTACGGACTAAGTGCACCTTTGAATTTTCAGGAAGGTTTTTGGAATGAAGTATATCAAAATGAGGGTTATATAATAAAAGACGATAAATCAGGTTATAATAATCCTGCAACACAGGAAGCCATCCAATGGTGGGTAGACTTGAGTTTGAAAGAAAAAGTTTCCCCTTTGCAAAAAGAATTTGACGAAGTGGAATATGTTCAAATGTTTACTTCGGGAAAAGTAGCCATGGCTCAGTTAGGTTCATGGAATTTGCCGAGAATAGAAGAAGATAAAGAATTTGCTAAAAAAGTAGGCGTTACATATTTACCTAGAGGGAAAAAACAGGCAACTATATATAACGGTCTTGGATATTCAGTTTCTGCAAAAACAAAATATCCTGAAGAAGCTAAAAAATTCCTTCAATTTTTAGCAACAGAAAAAGCGAATTTATTACAGGCTAAATATGTTTCGGCTATACCTGCATACGAAGGAACACAGCAGGCGTGGGTAGATCATAATAAAGATATGGATTTGAAAATATTTATAGATCAGTTGAAATACGGTGTAGTTTATCCGTCTGCAAGTAACGGAGGAAAATGGAGAGATTTGGGAAATCAGATATTTGCACCTGTATTTGCCGGAAAAGTTGATGTAAAAACTGCGACTGAAGAATATGCAAAAAAAATGAATGAAATGATAGAAGCAAAATAGATAATTTGAAATGAGGCGAAAATATGAATAACATAAAATCAAATTATATGAAAAACAAAAAAACGGAAAATATGGTTTGGGGCTATTTTATGATAACCCCGACAATGTTGGGACTCTTTATACTTAATATACTGCCTATATTTCAAACTTTATATTTAAGTTTTACAAAGTCGGGAGCATTCGGTAAAGTTACATTTATAGGATTAAAAAATTATGTGAATTTATTTCAGGATAAACTTGTTATGCAGTCTTTTATAAATACTTTTATTTATACAATTTTGACAGTTCCTGCAGGAGTATTTTTATCTTTGATTACAGCTGTGCTGCTTAATGCCAAAATCAGAGGAAAGACAATATACAGAACGTTGTTTTTTCTTCCTGTTGTATCTGTTCCTGCAGCAGTGGCTCTTGTTTGGAAATGGATATTTAACTCGAAATTCGGAATTATAAATACAATATTAACAGCTGTAGGATTGAAGGGAGTAGACTGGCTTACAGATTCCAAGTCTGCAATGATATCTATAGTGATAGTAGGAATATGGAGCATGGTAGGTTATAATATGATAGTTATACTTGCGGGACTGCAGGAAATTGCCCAGACTTATTATGAAGCAGCTGAGATTGACGGTGCAGGTCCTGTAAAAAAATTTTTTTCAATAATATTGCCTTTGATAACTCCTACATTGTTTTTTATTATAATTACGACTTTTATAGGATGTCTTCAGGTTTTTGATGTTATTTATATGATGATAGGAAGGGCAAATGTAGTATTACCTAAAGTTCAGTC
Organism: Pseudoleptotrichia goodfellowii; assembly: GCF_007990505.1. Lineage (NCBI taxonomy): Bacteria > Fusobacteriati > Fusobacteriota > Fusobacteriia > Fusobacteriales > Leptotrichiaceae > Pseudoleptotrichia > Pseudoleptotrichia goodfellowii. The sequence goes on from NZ_AP019822.1 coordinate 1,043,110, forward strand.
TGTAGTTGTACTTTTCTATAATTATTCTTTTGAAAGAAATATGAAAGGATACGGTTCGGCAATTATAATGATGCTGTTCCTTGTAATACTTCTTATAACTTATATTCAGTTAAAATTACAGAAGAAATGGGTCAATTATATGTCATAAAGCTAAAAAATACAACTGAAAAGAACGGAGAATGATATGAAAAAATACGGATATAAAGACAAAAACAAAATAATAGTACATATTTTATTAATAATAGGAGCATTGTTTATGACAGGTCCTTTTGTATGGACTATGCTGACATCTTTTAAAACATTGCCTGAATCTATAAGTGTTCCGCCTACGATATTTCCTAAAAACTATAATTTCGATAATTATAAAAAAGCAGTTCAGATGTTGCCGTTTTTTAATTTTTACTTTAACACAATGGCAGTGATCATTATAAGAGTTATTGTATCTACATTTTTTGCGGCAATGGCGGCATATGCTTTTGCAAGATTAAAATTTCCGGGAAGAGATGTTCTGTTTATGCTTGTTTTATTACAGATGATGGTACCTTCTCAAATATTTGTAATACCTCAATATTTGATAGCCCATAAATTGGGAATATTGAACAGTATTTCCGCATTGGTACTTCCGGGGATTGTAACTGCATTCGGAACATTTTTATTGAGACAGTTTTTTATGGGGCTGCCTGTAGAATTGGAAGAAGCTGCTATTATTGACGGAGCAAACCAATGGCAAATATTTACTCAGGTTATGCTTCCTCTAGCTAGATCGGGAATGATTTCGTTAAGTATATTTACTGCTTTATTTGCATGGAAAGAACTAATGTGGCCTTTGATTGTAAATACCGATCTGGATAAAATGCCTCTTTCGGCAGGCTTGGCACAGTTAATAGGACAGTTTAACACAAATTATCCTGTATTGATGGCAGGATCAGTATTTGCTATAATACCGATGGTAGTAATATTTATGATTTTCCAAAAACAGTTTATAAGCGGTGTGGCACTTAATGGAGGAAAATAAGAATTGATAATAATATACTGAAAATAAAAAAGGAGATTTCAAAAAATGATAAAATACAGTGAAAAAAGCCGGGAATTTTATCTCGGTAATGAGCATATAAGTTATATAATCGGAATACTCCAAAACGGTCATTTGGGACAATATTATTTCGGGAAAAAAGTCCGATACAGGGAAGATTTTTCACATTTGTTTGAAAAAATCGGTGGAGAACCTGCGATTACTCCTTCTACGGACGGAAAAGGATTTTCTCTTGATATGATAAAACAGGAGTATCCGAGTTACGGTACAGGAGATTACAGAGAGCCTGCATTTGCTGTTTTGCAGGAAAACGGCAGCAGAATAGTCGACTTTAAATATAAAAGTCATTCAATTAAAAATGAAAAGAAAAAGTTGACGGGATTGCCTGCTGTTTATGCAAATGAAGATGATAAAGTCGAAACATTGGAAATTATTCTTGAAGATGAAGTAATTGATGCAGAACTGATATTAAGTTATTCAATTTTTGAAAAATATTCTGCAATAATGAGAAATGTAAAAATCATAAATAAAGGAAATCAAAAACTGAATATAGAAAAAATAATGAGTGCATCTCTGGATTTGCCCGATTCGGAATATATACTCACACAACTTAGCGGTGCATGGGGAAGAGAAAGATATGTAACAGAACGGGAAATAAAAAGAGGAATAACTGTAATAGACAGTAAAAGAGGGACAAGCAGTGCTTTAAACAATCCTTTTATAAGCCTGAAAAGAAAAAATACTACAGAAACTTCGGGAGAAATAATAGGACTTAATCTTATATACAGTGGAAACTTTTCGACGACAGTAGAAGTAGATCAGTATGATGTTACAAGAGTAAATATAGGAATAAATCATTTTGACTTTAACTGGCTTTTGGAACCGGGTCAAGAATTTCAGTCGCCTGAAGCGGTTCTTGTATACTCCGATGAGGGGATAAACGGAATGAGCCTTACTTTCCATAATTTATATAAAAATAATTTGATAAGAGGAAAATATAAAAATAAAGCAAAACCTGTATTATTGAATAACTGGGAAGGTACGTATTTTAATTTTAACGAGGAAAAGATACTAAAAATAGCTGAAGATGCGAAAAAACTCGGAGTGGAATTATTTGTTCTGGATGACGGATGGTTCGGAACGAGAAATGATGATTTTCAAGGACTTGGAGATTGGGAGCCGAATTTGGAAAAACTTCCTCACGGGATAAAAGGTTTGGCAGAAAAAGTAAATCAAATGGGAATGAAATTCGGATTATGGTTCGAGCCTGAAATGGTAAATAAAAACAGCGATTTATACAGAAAACATCCCGACTGGATAATATCGACTCCCGACAGATTTGAAACGCCGGGAAGACATCAGCACACTCTGGATCTGTCGAGAAAAGAAGTGGCAGATTATGTGTATGAATCTGTTGCACGAAATCTGAGAGAATCAAACATAGAATATGTGAAATGGGATATGAACAGATGTATGACGGAAATATATTCCAAAGGAAGATGTGCATGCAGACAGAAAGAAACGGCTCACAGATATATTTTAGGACTTTATTCGGTACTTGAAAAAATAACACAGGAATTTCCTGATGTACTTTTTGAATCCTGTGCAAGCGGAGGAAACAGATATGATCCCGGAATGCTTTATTATATGCCGCAAACTTGGACAAGTGATAATACCGATGCTGTAGACAGACTGAAAATACAATACGGAACATCTATGGTATATCCTGTACCTTCACCCATGTTTCCATAACTCCGAATCATCAGACTTCAAGAAATACGAGCCTTGATATAAGAGGAAACGTAGCGATGTTCGGTACATTCGGATATGAAATGGATCCGAAAGATTTGAGCGAAGAAGAAAAAGAGAAAGTAAAAGAACAGATAGAAGAATTTAAAAATTATAGAGAGCTTATAGCTGAGGGAGATTTTTACAGGATAAAATCACCTTTTGAAAGTAATGATACAGTTTGGATGATGGTAAGCAAGGATAAAAAAGAAGCATTAGTAGGATATTACAGAAAATCGGTCGAAGTGAACGAAGGATTTAAAAGAGTAAGGCTGACAGGATTAAATGAAAATCTTGATTATACAGTAAATAAGAAAAATAAAGGCACCCTCAATAAAGTCGGAGGAGATGAGCTTATGAATGTCGGACTATTTATAGGAGAAGCAAATACAGAGCATAGAGATATGCAGGGAGATTACTATACTGAACTGTATTATTTGAAAGCCGAGTAATTATTATATTTTTTAAGTAACCTGTTTTATAAAATATTTTTGCCCAAATTGAACTTATGGATAAATTGAGTTCGGTTCGGGTGTTTTAGTGAAGGGATATTTTACAGGAATCCCGATATATAAAAGAAATAACTTCATAATATTGATTTTTAAGGGTTTTAATGGTAAAATATATCTTAAATAAATGTTTGTTTTCTGCTGACCGGAATTTACAGTGCAGAGAACTCTGAAAAGTTATTTTAAAAAATCAGGTATAAAGTAATATATTACAAGGAGGGCATAATGTTAAAAAAATTAGCATTTTTCCTATTGTTTTTAATAGGAATAATATCATTTTCATTGGAAAGTAAGGATTTTAATACACCGCAGGCTGTAATTTACAATACAAATAAAAAAATGCCTGCAAATTTTAGATTTGAAATGGAAGAGGATAATTGGGAAGACACCAATTACATTATTCATGTTATTAAAGACGGAGATAAATATAAAGTGGCATATAGCTATCTGAAAGCAAACTCTCCGAGTTACTATGATAAAGACGGTTATCCGAGACTGGATTTTGTAACGAAAGAATTTGATAAAGTTTATTTTACTTATTTTTCGGCTCAGCCCGGCACTTATGTTAAAGAGGGGAAAAAAATAGAAAGAATGACTTATGAAACATTGACTGCCGAACAGTTGGAAGAATTTTTAAAAGAAAGAAACGCTAAAAAAGTCGATGATAATATACAAAAAAGAATAAAAGAGCATCTTTTATGGCTGGATAGTGCTGCAAATTAAAAGATAAAGGAGAAATTAGTGAACAAGGAACGTTTAACGGCATTTACAGATGCGGTACTTGCTATTATTATGACAATACTTGTATTGGAGCTGGAAAAACCTTCGGAGCCTACTTTAAGAGCTATATGGGAATTAAGAACAAGCTATTTTTCTTATACGCTTTCTTTTTTCTGGCTCGGAACAATGTGGGTAAATCTGCATAATGAATGGCATAAAGTAGAAAAAATTTCCAAAAGTGTAGTATGGTGGAGTGTAATTTTATTGTTCTTTTCATCATGGTTTCCTTACACGACAAGTTTTGTAAATTCATATTTTTACAGCAGCACAGCTCAGGTATTTTACGGCATTATAGTTCTTGCGGTTACTTATGTAAATATAGAATTGAGTAAAGCGTTGGAAAAAGCGAATGAAAATAATAAAAAATTAAAAGAAAAAACAGTAAAAAGAAGAAATTGGTTGCATATAGATATATTAATAAAAATTGCAGGACTTATAATTTCTATATTTGTTTATCCTCCTGCAATGATGTTAAGCGTACTTGTAACTTCAATTTTGGTGCTCACGGTATTTACCCATGAAAGAAATAAAAAATAAGGAGATTTTAAATAATGAAAAAAAATTATATTATTTTAACGGTATTATTATTTTTAATGGCTGTAATTTCTTACGGACAGGATGTATATGCAGATTACAGAATACATTTTAATAAGATTTATATTACAAATTATGTACAGACTGAAAGCGATAATTTAAAACTGAAAAGAGTCAGCGACTCAACATATGAAATATCCAATTCCGGAAATTTCAGAATACATGATACAGGGGGAAGACTGCTAGATGTAACATTGAAAGGCGGGATTATCGACGGGCAGTATAACGAGTATTACAGTAACGGAAATATGTTTACAACAGGAAAGTACGGTGACGGGAAAAAAGAAGGATTATGGAAAATCTATACTGAAAGCGGACTCCTTTGGAAAAGTTATGAATACAAAAATAATGAATTAAACGGTAAATATATATTATATTACACAAGTACAGGCGGAAAAGAAACAGTCGGAAATTATAAAAATGATAAACTTGACGGAGCGTGGAATGAATATTATTCTAACGGAAACAAAAGAAAAAGCGGAGATTATCAGGACGGTAAAAAGAATGGAGTATTTACCGAATGGTTTTCAAACGGAATTAAAAAATCCGTGATAAACTATGCCGACGATGAAATAAACGGTAAAATGAATGTTTATTATGAGAACGGAACATTATTTTATGAAGCGGATATAGTTGGAAGAGAAGGCAATGTAAAAGGTTACTATCAAAGCGGAAATGTAAGTTTTGAAGGGAAAGTATCCGATAATAAAAGACGCGGAACATGGAATTTTTATGATAATGCCGGAAATCTATCAAATAAAGTGGAATATTAATTTATAATCGGAAACGGAGGAAATATGTCCTTTTCGGCAACATTGAAAAGAGAACTTTTTAATAAAGAAATAGAAAATAAAGAAGAAATTTACGCAGAGCTTTTCGGGATTTTTATTTCCAAAGATATTATAAGCGAAAAAGGAGTAAATTTCAGCACCGAGAATGTTTCCCTTGCAAAAAGAGTTTATTCAAACTTAAAGGCGATTACTGAAATGGATATTTACTTGAAATATTCCATGAGTAACAGACTTGGAGCACATAAAATATATGAAGTAAAAATCATTGTTACTAAGAATAATAAAAAAGAATATGATAAATTATTGAAAAAATTGTTTTCACATAAAAACTTTTCGGAAGAAAAAACTGAGCATCAACTGGCAGGAATAATAAGGGGATTTTTCATAAGTTGCGGTTATGTGAAATCTCCCGAAAAAGGTTATGCTCTGGATTTTTTTATAGATACTGAAGATTCGGCTACTTTTTTATATTATTTGTTTAAACAGATGGGGAAAAAAGTTTCCCATACCGACAAAAAGTCCAAAAGTCTGGTTTACTTAAGAAATTCCGAAGATATACTTGATATTATTTTTCTCATCGGCGGAGTTACTTCGTTTTTTGAATTTGAAGAAGTAACTATTAATAAAGAAATAAGAAATAAAATAAATAGAAACATGAATTGGGAAATTGCCAATGAAACTAAAAAGCTTTCAACTTCGGAAAAACAGATAAAAATGATAAAATATATTGACAGTGAAATGGGATTGGCGGAGTTGTCGGGTATTTTAAGGGAAACTGCTGAAATAAGACTGGAAAATGAAGAAATGTCTTTGCAGGAACTGGCAGATTTGCTTGAAGTTTCCAAGTCGGGAATAAGAAACAGATTTCGCAGAATCGAGGAAATTTACAACAGTTTAAGAGAGAGCAACGGGGATTAATTCAGTATTTGGAGGAAGTATTCAAAATGAAATTTTTATCTTTATTATACGGATTTGCAGTTTTTATAAGGAATAAACTGTATGACCTGAAATTGTTGAAAACAAGAGAAGTAGAAAATGTAGAAATTATTTGCGTAGGGAATATAGTAGCAGGAGGTTCGGGAAAAACTCCTGCAGTTCAGTATTTTGTGAGAAAATATTTGAGTGAAGGTAAAAAAGTCGGTGTTTTAAGCAGAGGATACAAGGGCAAAAGAGCTGTGGACACTATGCTTGTCAGAAATGAAAAAGAGATAGTTGCAAAGCCTTCGGAATCGGGAGATGAAGCGTACCTTCATGCTTTAAACCTTCAAGTGCCTGTAGTTGTTTCTAAAGACAGATACGAAGGAGCTGTTTATTTGAGGAATAAATGCAGTGTCGATTTTATAATAATGGACGACGGATTTCAGCATAGAAAGCTGAAAAAAGATAAAAACATAGTTCTGATAGATGCGACAAATCCTTTCGGAGGAGATGAATATTTGCCGAAAGGAAGATTACGGGAATCGATAAATGAACTGAAAAGAGCCGATGAAATTATAATTACGAAAAGTAACTATGTGAAAAATGATGTTGTGAAAATGATAAAAGACAGAATAAAAAAATATAATAAGCCGATTTCTGTTGCTGTATTTAAAGAAAATCATTTTTATAATGTAAAAGGCGAAATTTTTGAGTCGGATATAATTAAAAATAAAAATGTGCTTATATTTTCTTCAATAGCCAATCCTAAAACTTTTTATGACACTGTGAAAAAAGTCGGGCCTGAAAAAATTGATGAAATAAAATTTGCCGATCATCATTCTTACAATGAAGAGGAAATAGAGGAAATATCTGTTGAAAGCAAAAATTATGATTATGTGATAACTACTGAAAAAGATATTGTAAAAATAAATCGTGATATAGAAAATTTGCTTGTTTTAAAAATGGAGTTTGAAATTATTTGAAAAAAATAGTATAATTTTTAATTAAAGGCAAAATTCGGGAGGAAGTATACTGTTGGAAAAAAGTAAAGAGCAAAAACAGAGTTTGTGTCATATAAAAACATTTTCAGAGTTTGTAGATCAGCATAAAAACTGTTTTGAAAAAAGAAAGTATTTTGTAATAAATGAAAAATATGAAATAACAAAAAGAGAGCCTTCTTTTCTTTTGGAATTGGGATATATCTATTTTCAGACAAAAGATAAAACAATAGAAAATGTTGTAGAAGAAGAGTTTTTATATACATATAAAGAGAAAAACAAAAGAATAGACAGACTTTCAAAGTATGAAAAAAACAGGCTGAAAGAAAGTTTCAGGCGTTCTCTTGTGAATAAAGACTCGATACATTCAGTTAAACTCGGAAATGAGTTGCTTCACAGAAATAAAGAAGAATTTCTGGAAATAATGTATAAAATTTCTTTAATTTCAAGTGACTGCAATAAACTTATAAAAACTTTTTTTGTAGAGTTTTTACTTGATGAAGTCGGAGATTTTAATAAAAACAGGGAACAGACAGATGAAATTGTGAGAAACATAATAAATTATTTTGTGAAATCGGAAAATGAATATATAAACTATTCGTGTAAAAACAGCATTGAATATTTTATTAATAATAAAACAGATTTACTTTATAAAAAGATTTATAATGAAAATTATGATAAGATTGTGAAAAAATATAATATTCAAAGTATTTCAAAATTGGAACTCGAAATAAATGAAAAAGATTATGATAAATTATCGGAAAGCAAAAAAATATTATATAATTATTTAAAAAATAAAAAATAGAAAAGGAGAGAAAAAGTATGTTGGAGATGAGATATATAAGAGAAAATGCCGAAAAAGTAAGAGAATATCTGAAAAACAGAAAAAGTGACTTTGATTTGGACGGTTTATTGGCTCTTGATGAAGAAAGAAGAAATGTTTTACAGGAAGTCGAAATGCTTAAAAAAGAGAGAAATGAATCAAGTACTCTTATAGGAAAATATAAAAAAGAAGGAAAAGATGCTGCGGAGTTACTGGACAGAATGCAGGAAGTGAGCGGGAAAATAAAAGAGCTTGATAAAAAACTTGCTGAAATAGATGAAAAACAGGTAAAACTTACTTTTACTATACCTAATAAACTTCACGAAACAACTCCTGTAGGAGAAAGTGAAGATGACAATGTAGAAATAAGAAAATGGGGAGAACCTAAAAAGTTTGATTTTACTCCGAAATCTCATGATGAATTAGGTGTAAATCTCGAAATTTTAGATTTTGAAAGAGGTTCAAAATTGGCAGGGTCAAGATTTACAGTATATAAAGGGCAGGCTGCAAGACTGGAAAGAGCATTAATCAACTTTATGCTTGATACTCATACGACAGAACACGGTTTTGAAGAAATAATGACACCTCAAATGGCAAAAAGAGAAATAATGACAGGAACAGGTCAATTGCCTAAATTTGAAGATGATATGTATAAAATCGAAGAAGAAGATTTGTTTTTAATACCTACAGCAGAAGTTACATTGACAAATCTTCATAACGGAGAAATCCTGTCCGAAGAAGAACTTCCTAAATATTACTGCGGATTTACTGCATGTTTCAGAAAAGAAGCAGGCTCGGGAGGAAAAGATTTAAAAGGAATTATAAGACAGCATCAGTTTAATAAAGTGGAAATGGTAAAAATAGTGCATCCTGAAAGTTCTTACGAAGAATTGGAAAAAATGGTTTCCAACGCAGAAAGAATATTGCAGAAACTGGAATTACCTTACAGAGTAATAGCATTATGCAGCGGAGACATAGGATTCAGTGCGTCAAAAACTTATGATATAGAAGTTTGGGTGCCAAGTCAGGATAAATACAGAGAAATTTCTTCGTGTTCCAATACTGAAGATTTTCAGGCGAGAAGAGCGATGATAAAATACAGATCGAAAGAAAACGGAAAAAGCTATTTTGTTCACACATTAAATGGATCGGGATTAGCTGTGGGAAGAACATTACTTGCTATAATGGAAAACTATCAACAGGAAGACGGAAGTATAAAAGTTCCTGAAGCCTTAGTTCCTTATATGGGAGGATTGACCGTTATAAAGTAATATCCATGGCTATGGATAGGAGATAAAATGAAGAAAATTTTTAAATTTTTATTTTTTCTCGTTGTTTTGGGATGTGCAGCGATTTATCTTGAATTTTCAGGATATTTCTATCATAACGATATTTTTGCCAAGTTATACAAAATACAGGGAATAGATATATCTCATCATCAGGAAAAAATAAATTGGAAAAAAGTGAGTAAAAAGTATAAGTTTGTAATAATGAAAGCGACAGAAGGTAAAGATTTTCTCGATACGGATTTTTCATATAACTGGAATAATGCGAGATTAAACGGTTTTACTGTGGGAGCGTATCATTTTTTCTCTATGCTCAGCAGCGGAAATGCACAGGCTGATTATTATATAAGTAAAGTGCCTGATTATGACAAGGCTTTGCCGCCGATAATCGATTTGGAAATACCGACAAAATATCCTAAAAAAAGGGTTTTGCTCGAGTTGCGTAATCTGATAGAGAAATTAGAAGAGCATTATAAGAAAAGAGTGATAATATATGTTACATACTATACTTATAAAGCCTATATTCAGGGAGAATTTCCTGAAAATAAACTGTGGATAAGAGATATAAAGTTTGTACCTCAACTGGCTGAAGATGATAGATGGGTAATGTGGCAGTTTTCCAACAGAGGAAGAGTGGAAGGTATTCCGGGATTTACAGATAAAAACGTTCTTCGGGGAAATTCTGTCGAACAGCTGATAGAGGAAAGCAGGATAAAATAACTTTTTGAGAAATAAGTGAAAATAATAAGTAAAAATAAATTGATTTTTATGTAAAAATCTGATAGTATGTATTTAAGCTAATAAACAGATAATATTATATATTTTAGGAGGCTGTAAAATGAAATATCATTTTAAAGATTTAGGATTAAGCAACACAAAAGAAATGTTTGCAAAAGCAAACAAAGAAGGGTACTCAGTTCCGGCTTTTAACTTTAATAATTTGGAACAGTTACAAGGAATTATTGAAGCATGCGTTGAAATGGGGTCGCCGGTAATACTTCAAGTATCCACCGGGGCAAGAAGTTACATAGGAAAAGAAATGTTACCTTGGTTGGCAAAAGCAGCTACAGCTTATGTTGAAGCTTCAGGGTCGGACATACCTGTGGCATTACATTTGGATCATGGACCAAATTTTGAAGAAGCTAAAGATTGTATAGAATACGGATTCTCTTCAGTAATGATAGATGCTTCTCATCATCCTTACGATGAAAACGTAAAAGAATCTAAAGAAGTTGCAGACTTTGCTCACAAACATGATGTAACTGTAGAAGCTGAATTAGGTGTGTTGGCAGGAGTTGAAGACGATGTAGTAGCTGATAAACACATTTATACACAACCTGATGAAGTTGAAGATTTCGTTAAAAAAACAGGTGTGGATTCATTGGCAATCGCAATAGGAACTTCTCACGGGGCTCACAAATTCAAACCGGGAGATAAACCTCAAATCAGATTGGACATCTTGAAAGAAATCGAACAAAGAATACCTGGATTCCCTATAGTATTACACGGGTCTTCATCAGTTCCTAAAAAATTTGTTGATATGATTAACAAATTCGGAGGACAAATTGCCGATGCAATCGGTATACCTGATGAACAATTAAGAGAAGCTTCAAAATCTGCTGTTTCCAAAATAAATGTTGATACTGACGGAAGATTGGCATTTACTGCAGGAATCAGAGAAGTTTTGGCAACTAAACCGGGAGAATTTGATCCTAGAAAATATGTAGGTCCTGCTAAAAACTATATGAAAGATTATTATAAAGAAAAAATAGTATCAGTATTCGGATCTGAAGGAGCTTACAAAAAAGGAACTCCAAGAAAATAAGAAATTATATGGATATGAGGGCTCATTGTCGCCCTCATACTTCCGCTACCCGCGGTTTTACGCAACTGCGTCGACTTCGAAAAGGCGGGGGTAAATTTTTAAAACCGATAACGGTATTAAAAAAAGAACCATGATAAAGGTGAAAATTTTTTTTTTCATCTTTTTTATTTGTGGATTTTCATATAGAAATTTTGATTATAGGAGGAAAAATGAGAGTAAAAATCGACAAGACAAAGTTTATCTTTGTTACGGGCGGAGTTGTTTCTTCGCTTGGAAAAGGAATTGTGGCTTCTTCATTGGGAAGACTTCTGAAAGAAAGAGGGTATAAAGTTACGATTCAAAAATTTGACCCGTATATCAATGTAGATCCGGGAACAATGAGCCCTTATCAGCACGGAGAAGTTTTTGTAACTGAAGACGGTGCGGAAACGGACTTAGACTTGGGACATTACGAGAGATTTATAAATGAAGATCTGACGAAGTATAATAATCTTACAACAGGGAAAATAATGTCTAAAATAATTTCCAAAGAGAGAAAAGGTGAATTTTTAGGCGGAACGGTTCAAACAGTTCCTCATGTTACAGACGAAATAAAATATAATATTATAAAAGCAGCCGAAGAAAGCGAATCTGATATAGTTATTACTGAAATAGGGGGAACTATAGGAGATATAGAAAGTGATCCTTTTATAGAAGCGATAAGACAGCTCAAAAGAGAAGTAGGAAGAGAAAATATAGCTTATATCCATGTTACTTTGCTTCCTTATTTAAAAGCCGCAGGAGAACTAAAAACAAAACCTACGCAGCACAGTGTAAAAATGCTTCAGGGATTGGGAATTTCGCCTGATGTAATTATAGTGAGAAGTGAACATCCTGTAGATCAGAATATTAAGAAAAAAATATCCATATTCTGTGATATAGATGAAGAAGCGGTAATAGAATCATTGGATGCCGATACACTTTACGAAATACCTTTGACAATGGAAAGATTGGGACTTGCCGATGTTATATGCAGACATTTCAAAATTGAAAATAAAAAACCTGCTTTGATTGAGTGGAGCAAAATGGTTGAAAAATTTAAAAATCCGAAAAAACTTGTAAAAGTTGCAGTTGTGGGAAAATATGTGGAATTGAAAGATGCCTACATAAGTATCAATGAAGCAATAGAGCATGCAGGATTTAATTTGGATACGAAAGTGGAAATAGACTATCTTAAAGCGGGAAATTTTGATATAGAAAAACTTTCAAGCTATGACGGAATACTTGTTCCGGGAGGTTTCGGAGATAGAGGAATAGAAGGAAAAATAGATGCTGTAAGATATGCGAGAGAAAATAAAATTCCGTTTTTCGGGATTTGTTTGGGAATGCAAATGGCATGTGTGGAATTTGCGAGAAATGTGTTAGGACATAAAAATGCTACTTCCACAGAATTTGACAGAGATACCGAATATCCGATTATAAGCCTTATGGAAGAACAGGAAGGGCTTGAATATTTGGGCGGAACAATGAGGTTGGGAGCATATCCGTGTATTTTAAAAGATGAGAGTATAGCGGCAAATATTTACGGAAAAACTTCAATAAGTGAAAGACATAGACACAGATACGAATTTAACAGTAAATATAAAAATGAATTTGAACAGGCGGGAATGGACATAGTAGGATTATCGCCTGACGGAAATTATGTGGAAGTAATTGAAATTAAAGAACATCCTTATTTTCTTGCAGTCCAGTATCATCCTGAATTTAAAAGCAGACCGACGAAACCTCATCCGTTATTTACAGGTTGGATAAAGGCTGTGTTGAAGAAAAGATGGACTTAATATTAATAATATTTTTAAAAGAATAAAAATATATATTTGCTTCCTGCGTTGAACATAGTAGTAATTACTTTATTTCAAATATATCAGACGATGATTTTGGTCAAAAAATAATTAAATATACCGATATCTCTTTTACAATAAAAAAAGATTCAATATATAACAGACTATTTAAGAATAACAAGTATAAATATTTTCAGGGAAATGGCTGTGTGAAATGCAGAAATACTGAAAATAATGAAGAGTTTATTACAGGTATAGTCAACTATATAAAAGAAATAACAGATGATGATTATAAAAATAAATCAAATATGTAATAAAAATAAGTTTTAGTATAAAGAAAGGAAAATATGTCACTAATTAATATATCAAATTTATCTTTTTCCTATGATAATAATTATGAAATGATTTTTGAAAATGTCAGCTTTCAAATAGATACAGATTGGAAATTAGGATTTATAGGAAGAAACGGAAAAGGAAAAACAACTTTTCTGAATATTTTAATGAGGAAATATAATTATAGAGGGACTGTTTCATCAAATGTTACATTTGAATATTTTCCTTATGAAGTAAAAAATGAAAAACTTAGCACTATGGAAATTTTAAGGGAAATTTGCCCTGATTGTGAAGAATGGAAATTTTTGAAAGAATTTTCACTTTTAGAAATAGAGGAAGACATAATTAATCATCAGTTTTTTCTTTTATCAAGCGGAGAAAAGACAAAAGTACTATTGGCAGCTTTATTTTTAAAAGAGAATAATTTTTTACTAATAGATGAACCTACAAATCATCTTGATATAAATGCAAGAAAAATTGTGAGCAGATACTTGAAGGGAAAGAAAAGCTTTATTCTCGTTTCACATGACAGAAATCTTTTAGACAGCTGTATTGATCATATACTTTCAATTAATAAAACAAATATTGAAATTCAAAAAGGGAATTTTTCAACATGGGAAAAAAATAAACGGCAACAGGATGAACTGGAAATATATCAGAATAGGAAACTGAAAAAGGAGATAAAACGTCTTGTAAAATCCTCAAAAAGAGTTGCTGTCTGGTCCGATAAGGTAGAAAAAACAAAAAATCTCGGAATGGGAGATAAAGGATATATCGGACATATGGCTGCCAAAATGATGAAAAGAGCAAAATCAATAGAAAAAAGAAGTGATAGATTAATAGAAGAAAAATCCCAATTACTTCACAATATTGACATAGATGAAAAATTGAAGTTAAGTCCCTTAATATTTCACAGCAAAAGATTAATTGAATTTAAAAACGTCTCATTATTTTACAATAACAGATTAATCTGTAGAGATATAAATTTTAAAATTAATCAGGGAGAAATTATTTCTCTGACAGGAAAAAACGGATCCGGAAAATCAACAATTTTGAAATTGATAATAGGAAAAAATGTTAAATACACAGGAAATATTTATTGTGCAAAAAATTTAAAAATTTCTTATGTTTCTCAGGATACTTCCGATTTAAAAGGGAATTTGTTTGAATACATTGAAGAAAAACAGATAGATAAAACATTATTTCTATCAATACTGAGTAAAATGGATTTTAACAGCTTACAGTTTGAAAAGGATATCTCAGATTACAGTGAAGGTCAGAAAAAGAAAATTTTAATAACAGCAAGTCTCTGTGAAAAGGCACATTTGTATATTTGGGATGAACCTTTGAACTTTATAGATATTATGAGTAGAATACAAATAGAAGAATTGATATTAAATTACAGACCGACATTATTGTTTGTTGAACATGATGAATTATTTAATAAGAAAGTTGCAGATAGATTCATAAATTTATAAAATAAATTAGTCGGATTTTTCAATTAGGGTAATTTAATGTAAATCAAAATTTTGGATTAAAAATATAGAAAATATAAAAAAGAGCCAAGTCATAATGAACGAAGCTCTTTATTTTTATAAAACAGCAAAATTAATCTCTGATAGTAGCTAATAATTCTCCTAAAACTTCAACAGCTTTATCTGCATCAGGTCCTTCAGCGTGAACTGTAATTTCGGATCCGTTTTTAATTCCTATAGATAATAATTTCAACAATGATTTTCCGTTTACTTTTTTTCCGTCGTGTTCAACAAAAACATCACTTTCAAATTCTTTTGCTTTTGCAACAAATACCCCACCCGGTCTTGTATGTAATCCTGTAGGATTTGTCATAACTACTGTTTTACTTGCCATTTATTTTCCTCCTTAGATATCTTTATATATTTCTAATTTTACATTAGTTTTGAACATTTGTCAATAAAATTAATCACTTAACGATATATAACTTAAATGATTATATTGATAGAATTAAAGTTTGAATAAGTTACATTTCCCGGCTTGGAGCTTCTTATTTTTTTTACAAACTTTCTTTCACAATAGTCTACCGTTACTTTATCTCCTTCGGAACCTTTTGAATACTTTCCTGCAAGACTTGCAGCAAAGTTCAAAATATCTGAATCGGGATTTTTATTATCTTTTATTAGTAAAACATGACTTCCGGGAATATCTTTTACATGAAACCATATGTCTGTGGGACCTCCTTTGGAAAAAGAGATTTCTTCATTTTCTTTATTGTTTCTGCCTACAAAAATTTTAAATCCTTTGTATTCAAAAGAGAGTAGATCACGCTTTTTCGCTTTATTTAACTTAATTTTATTTTTGTTACTGAATTTAAGTTCATTTTCAATTTCTTCAATTCCTATAAAGTCGGTTTCTTTTTCAATAAACAGTTTTACTTCATCGTAATATTTTATCTCATTCCGAATATCTTCAAATCTTGCCTCAAGGGCTGTAATTGTTCTTTTTCCTTTGTTGTATTTATTATAATAAAAATTCAGATTATCGTTGGGAGACAATAACGGATCGAGGGAAATAGTTATCTCGTTGTTATTATAAAAATCAAAAGTCTTTATTTCTTTCATACCCTGCTTTAAAACGTGCATATTTGCAGCGAGAATATCTCCGATTTTTTTGTAATTATCATAATTTTTGTTTTTATTCAAGTCGATATTTATATTTTTCAGTATTTTTTCAAATTTCTTTGTTTGAGAATCAATGTATTTCAATAAAACTTTCTTTTTTTCGTTTATTACATTGGAAGTAATAGTAGTTTTAAAATATTCGTTAAGTCCTTCGTTAACAGAAGAAAAGGAAATAAAATCATTTTCCGAATATTCCGAAAATCTGTTATAAGTCATAATTTTCTGCTTTTTACTTTCATACATTACAGCTTCATATTCGGAAATATATTTTTTAAAAATATTGTAGTCGGAAAAACATTCTTTGGAAAAAGTTTTTCCTACTCCCTCTATTTTATTAATGAAATCTTCAGGAGATTCAAAAGGAAAGTTTTCTTTTTCAAGGTATGCAGGCGAGATTTTTTTTTCTTCAAAAGGAAGAACATATTTTGCTCCGGTCATTATAATTCTGTTTCCTTCATCAAAAGATGAGAAATAAAGAGCGGATAGGATTTTCCCCTGAGAAGTCAGAAAAATGTTACTTGCTCTTCCCATAATTTCAAAAATTAAAGTATATTTTTCTATATCTCCGAACTGATTCAATTTTTCAAAATCAAAATAAACTATACGGTCATAGTCTTCCTGTCTTATATTTATTAAAATAGAGTTCAATATGTATTTTTTCAAAGAAAGTAAAAATTTTGACTGAAAGTCGGTGTTTAAATCTTTTTCATTTTTTAAATAACAAATAGTCGAATTATCTTTTACCTGAAATAAAAGATTATTTTTTCCGAAATAAAATGAAAGAGAAGATTTATCGTACTGATAAATCTTCGTAAGTTTATAATTAATAATTTTTTCTTTTATTTCTTTGAGTAAAAACGATATTCCGATACCATCCATATATAGCATAGTTTGTTTGCTCCTTTTTAAGATAGATTTAGCAAAAAGTCGGATTCTTGACAGTATAAAGACTGATTTTTCGGTCCTGAAACTCAAGTACCTAATATAAGAGCTTTTTAGTTAAATATAATTTTTCGTAACCATTATATCTGTAGCATCGTCAATATTTATAACCTTTTCTTCACCGTTTACAAGCAAAATAATAATATGCTTGTCAATATCAAGTATTTTAATCAAAGATTTCATGACAATTCCTTTTTCGTTAAGATACTTTTTTATTGCGGTACTTCCTTTTATTGAAGATACCTGAACAGTATCACCTTTTTCAAAACTCAGTATAGATTCGGGCTGAATTTCTTTTTTTACTTTATTCAGATTATCAACTATAGCTTCAAATACTTTTATAAACGTATCCAAATCTTTTTGAGGAATTTTAGTCGTTATTTTTTCCAAAATATTGGAATGAAAATTTCCGTGATATTTAAAGGCAATCAGTCCCTTTTTTGAAAGCTGGACATATACTTTTCTTCTGTCATCGTCAGATCTGCTTCTTTCAATAAAATATTTATCTGTAAGTTTATTTACTGCGACTGAAGCAGTTCCCATAGTAATGCCGAGTTTTTCGGCAAGTTCGTTCATAGTAATGGATTTTTCCCCGATCGCTTCGATTACATGAAGCTCGGTAGTGGTAAGACATTTTATAACCTGATTAAGATTTATTTCTTCAATTTTATAATACGTTTTGTAAAACTCATCCAGTAAAGACTCGATTTTAGAGTACATTTTTTCCCTCCGATTCTGAATAGAATTTATTCATTATTTTAAAGAATCAATTTTTTCTTTGTAATTTCCGCTGAATATATATGAGCCTGCAACTAATATATTTGCACCGGATTCTTTCACTTTTTTCCCTGTTTCGGCATTTATTCCGCCGTCTACTTCAATATCTATATTTGCGTCCAAAGCTCTGAGTTCTTTTATTTTGTCAGTCATATTTTCTATGAAAGCCTGTCCTCCGAAACCGGGATTTACTGTCATAATAAGAACCATATCAATATTTTTCAATTCGTGCTTTATCATTTCCAAAGGTGTAGACGGATTTAAAGAAATTCCGACTTTTTTTCCGTAAGATTTTATTAGTTGAACAGTTCTGTTCAGGTGCTTTGTAGCTTCCACATGGACAGTTATTATATCCACTCCCGTATCAACAAAATCTTTTATAAATCTGTCAGGATTTTCAACCATAAGATGAACATCAAATACAAGATTACTGTGTTTTCTTATAGATGAAATGACAGGTGCCCCGAAACTTATATTAGGAACAAATGCCCCGTCCATCACATCAAGATGAAGATATTCTGCACCCGCTTTTTCCACTTTTTGTATTTCATTTTTCAAATCACTGAAGTCCGCAGCAAGTAGCGACGGAGCTATAATTATTTTTTTTGCCATAAGTTTTTACCGCCTTTTTCATATTATTATTTATTGTCTGAAAATATATTTTCAAAAGAATATAAGTAAAAGTTATATCTCATTTCAGAAATATTACCTTTTTCAAGATTTTCTTTTATACTGCAGCCCGGTTCGTTTATATGAAGACAATCCCTGAATTTACATTGGAGGATATATTCAGAAAACTCGGGAAATAAAAGTTCCAACTCTTTTTTTTCTTTTAACTTGGGAAAGTCGAGAGTGGAAAATCCCGGAGTATCTATCAAATAAGTGTCTGCATCAATTTTGAAAAATCGGCTTTCAGTAGTTGTATGACGACCCCTGGAAGTTTTTTCACTGATTTCGTTTGTTTCGAGAATATTTTCTCCGATAAAAGTGTTAATTAACGAGGATTTTCCGGCACCGCTCGGTCCCGATACAGTAACGGATTTACCTTTGATATAAGATAAAAGATTGTCCAAACCGATATTTTTTTCAACAGAAACAGGAAAAACGGGAATCGTATTCCCGAAGTTTTCCTGTATTTTATTTAAAAATATCTGCAGTTCTTCGTCTGAAATCAAGTCGATTTTTGAAAGAATCAATATTGCAGGAATATCCTGCTGTCCGGCATTTAAAAGCATCTTTTGAAAAACTGTAAAATCAAAATTCGGAGTAACAACGGAAAAAAGTATTCCGATAAAATCAATATTTGATAGTAAAGGTCTGTAAAGAAAGTTTTTTCTTTTTTCTACTTTTGTTATAACTTTTTCATCTTTGTCAAATTCTACAATATCTCCTATAATACAGTTGAGTTTATCATTTTTTACTTTCAAAGTACCTCTGAGTTTACATTCGTAAATATTTTCTTCTTTCAGGTCAGTACAATTTTCATCAAGAACATAGTAAAAACCCTTAATTTTTCTGATTATTTTTCCTTTAATAAGATTACCTCCGTTATTACTCGCCGTCATTGTGAGTTCTTTCAGTTTCCGAACCGATATTGTTAGGTTTTTGCTGATTATTATTTTGTTGCTGTCCGCTATTATTCTGATTGTTTCCTGAATTATCACGTTTATCTATTTTATTCAGAGTATCGTTTATAATATTTTCAATTTCCTGATTTTGTAAATCCTGGTTAGTCTGATTTATAATCTCTTCAACTGACGGTCCTGTAGGCTGAACTTTCACACCTGCATTGATTACAAGGGATATTTTCTGTCCTTTGGAAATTTTAGCTCCCGGAGCAGGGGAAGTAGATATAATAGTATTTACAGGCAGTGTAGAATCTTCTCCTTTGGAAGTTTCTCCTACCGAAAGTCCTATCTGTTCAAGCAATACTTTGGCATCATTTATATCAAGTCCGATTAAGTTAGGCATAACCGAAGCATCGAGTATTTTTTGGGAAGACACGAGTATAGAAATTTTCTGATTTATTTCCAGTTTTGTTCCCGGTTTAGGATATACACCGATTATAGTATTATACTTCTGGTTGGAAGGCTGATAGTCGATTTTTTCAATCTGAATATTCTGTTCCTGTAATTTGGAACGTGCTTCAAGCAACTCAAGCCCCACTAAGTTAGGTACTTCCTGACCTTCACCGTTGTTTACCCATATTTGTATTGTTCTATGCACTTTTACTTCTTTTCCTGCGAGAGGAAACTGTATAAATACAGTATCGAGAGGAACTTTTTCAGTTTTTGAATTTATAATTTTAACATTAAGTCCCGCATCCTTTAAATATTTTACCGCATCTTTTTCATGAAGATTTACAACATTGGGTATTATTGTATGTCTTTCGTTAAAAAAGTGTCTGAAAAAAACTTCTTTTCCGATAGTTCCCAAAATAATCAGACACACTATGGTAATTACCGTTTTTATTATATTAAACTTAAATTTCTTTGCCATTTTTGCACCTCTTTGCCCATTCAAATATTTGTTATATATGATAGCACAAATATCCTTAAAAAACAATAATCTCAAAGATAAAATAAAGTAAAAAAATGCTTGACTTGGAGTACACTTTAAGGAGTATAATAATTTAAAATTTATAGAAAGGAGTCGAAATGACAATCAAAGAAGTAAGCGAAAAATTTGATATTTCTCAAGATACTTTACGATATTATGAGCGTGTGGGAATGATACCGCCTGTAAACCGTACTGCCGGCGGAATAAGAGATTATAACGAAAATGATCTGAATTGGGTAAAATTCGCAAAATGTATGAGAAGTGCAGGACTTCAGGTGGAAGCTATTGTGGAATATCTGAAATTATATCGTGAAGGAGATACAACGGTACAGGCACGTATAGAGTTGCTCAAAGAACAGAGAGAGCGTCTGATGGAGCAGAAAAATGAAATTGACACAGCTCTGGAAAAAATAAATAACAAAATTTCTTTGTATGAAAAAATATAAATTTAGGAGGTAAATAATGGCACTTGAAAAAGTAAACTCGCCGGAAGATGTAAAAAAACTGTCAAAAGAGGAACTGAAAGAATTGGCAAAAAATGTAAGGGAAGCACTGCTGAACAGACTGACAAAAATAGGAGGACACATAGGTCCGAACTTCGGTATGGTCGAAGTAACAATAGCATTGCACTATGTATTTGATTCACCTAAGGACAAATTTGTATTTGACGTGTCGCACCAATGCTATCCGCATAAAATTCTGACAGGAAGAAAAGAAGGATTTTTAAATCCCGATAAGTTTTCGGAAATCTCAGGATATACAAATCAGAATGAAAGTAAACACGATTTTTTCAAAGTAGGACATACTTCAACATCGGTAAGTTTGGCAACAGGTCTCGCAAAAGCAAGGGATTTGAAAGGAGATAAGGAAAATATTATTGCAATTATAGGGGACGGATCACTTAGCGGAGGAGAGGCTTACGAAGGACTGAACAACGCTTCGGAACAGGGAACGAATATGATTATTATTGCCAATGATAATGATATGTCTATCGCTGAAAATCACGGGGGATTGTATAAAACATTGAAAGAATTGAGAGAAACTGACGGTAAATCTCCAAACAACCTTTTTAAAGCATTGGGACTTGATTACATTTATGTAAAGGACGGGCATGATATAGATGAATTGATAAAAGTATTTGAAAGTGTAAAAGACATTGATCATCCTGTAGTTTTACATATACATACAATAAAAGGAAAAGGGCTTCCTTTCGCCGAAACAGACAAAGAACCTTGGCATTACAATGCACCTTTTGATGCTGCAACAGGAGAGGTAAAAGTTAAAAGCGGCGGGAAAGAAAATTATTCAAATTTAACGGGAGAATATTTGCTGAAAAAAATGGAACAGGACCCTAAAGTAGTCGCAATAAGTTCCGGAACTCCTACTGTACTGGGATTTACTCCTGAAAGAAGAGCAAAAGCGGGAAAACAGTTTGTAGATGTGGGAATAGCCGAGGAACATGCTGTCGCATTATCATCGGGAATAGCTGCAAATGGCGGTAAACCTGTATACGGTGTATTCAGTACATTTATCCAAAGAACTTACGATCAGCTTTCTCAGGATTTGTGTATTAATAATAATCCTGCGGTGATACTCGTGTTTATGGGTGGAATGACAGGAATGAATGACATAACACATTTGGGATATTTCGATGAGCAGATATTGGGGAATATTCCTAACATGGTTTATTTATCGCCGACAAGCAGGGAAGAATATTTTGCCATGCTTGAATGGGGAATAGAGCAGCAATCTCATCCTGTAGCAATCAGAGTTCCTATGAATGTAGTAACTTCAGGAGAGGAAATAAAGCCTGATTTTTCAGAGTTGAATAAATATGTTATAGCAGAAACGGGAAATGATGTGGCTATTATCGGTCTGGGAGATTATTATCACTTAGGTAAAGAAGTGAAAGAGCTTTTAAAAGAAAAAGCAGGAATGAACGCAACACTTATAAATCCAAGATTTATATCGGGAATAGATGAAGAAGTATTGGAAAAACTGAAAGAAAATCATAAACTTGTAATTACTTTGGAAAGTGCGTTGATTGACGGAGGTTTCGGAGAAAAAGTTACGAGATATTACGGAACTTCAAATATGAAAGTAATAAACTTCGGAGGGAAAAAGGAATTTACTGACAGAGTTCCCGCAGAGGAAATACTGAAAAGAAATCATCTGACAAAAGAGCAGATAGTGGAAGATATTATGGGAGTATTAAATAAGTAGAATTGAATTCGTGAGGGTTAGTTACCCTCACACTTCCGATTGTAATCTCAAATTTCATATGCTCAAAGATACCTGTTTGCTACAAAAAAGCAATGTTTTTGTTAGGCTTGCTAACACATTTTTTATGTTATAAAATTTGAAGGTTATTTTTTTATTTCTAGAACCAATCTTCTTTTATTGTTATGAGCTTTAATAATAGGAAAATAATAGTCAATATCATTAAAACCGGACTGATTACCCATAAAAATCCTAAGAGTAAAAAAAATAATACTAATATAGGAATTAAGCATATAAATCCGAAAATTCCTAATAAGATTATAAAAAATACATTACTTACTTTTTTCTTTTTAGTTTGTTCTTTCATTTGAGATACCTCTTTTTAGATAATATTTTTTATTAATATTATTATACTATAAAAGAGATAAAAGGAGAAGCAGTCAGTCTCAAACAAAAAAGAGGTACTTAATTAAGTACCTCAAAAAACTAAATAGATGATATTACAATAAGAATATGTACAAATAAAATAAGTAGAAGTAATATCAGAGCTATAAGTTTTTTTATAAGAAGGCTATACATATGGAATCCCTCCTTTCAGGAGTTTACAAACTGGTCAGGTTTGTAGCCATCCACAAATACATTATACACTATTTCTTATAAAATTAAAATAAAATTAAACGAAAAATAAAGTGGCGATGAAATCGCCACTAACCATGTATAACCTTCTAAATTACAAAAATATTATAGCTTGGAAAAAGAAAAAAGTCAATAAAAAATGTACTAATAGTTTTATTGTCGTTTAGTTTTTAACTAAATACCTTTTCTAAACTTAAAATTCTAAAATAATATAAAATACGAAATATATATTATTTAAGGATGTGATAGAAAATGGAAAAAACCAAAATTGAAGATATGAAATACGAAAAATTAGCAGATTTATGGTTAGAAAGAGAAAAAAATTTTTTAAAAATTTCGACTTACAGCACATATAAAAATCTACACGAAACTCACATTAAACCTGTATTTGGAAACGAATTTATAGGCAACATATCGAACGAATCACTACAACAATTTATATTTGATAAATTGAAAAATGGAAGATTGGACGGAAACGGAGGGTTGTCAAGAAAAACGGTAAAAGATATTATGACGATAATTAAAATTAGTATTAACTACGCTGTAAGAGAAAATATTATAAAAGAAAAAAGTTTAAAATATAAGATACCAAAAACTGATAAAATCAGGGAAATTAGCATATTCACTCAAAAAGAACAATCATTACTTTTCAAATATATTGCTTCAAATCCGACTTCAAAATCTGTCGGAATCTTATTAGCAATGAGTGTAGGCTTAAGAATAGGAGAATTATGCGGTCTAAAATGGAAAGATATAGATTTGAAAAATGAAATTTTAATTATAAATAAAACTATTCAAAGAATATATATTAAAGGAAAAAAAGAAGGAAAATCAGAAATTATAATATCTACACCTAAAAGTAAAAGTTCATACAGAATAATTCCCTTGAGCAGGGACTTGATAAATTTATTAAAATTTTTTCAAATCAATGATAAAAACAACTATTTTCTTTCAAATAATGAAAAATATATAGAGCCGAAAACATATAGAAGATACTATTATAAGATTCTTGAAAAATTAAAAATCAGGAAATTAAAATTTCATTCTCTCAGACATACTTTTGCAACGACAGCTATTGAATCAGGCATAGATTATAAAACTGTTTCGGAAATATTAGGGCATGCTTCAGTAAATACTACTCTCGAACTGTATACTCATCCTAAAATTGAGCATAAGAAAAAGTGTATTGAATTGATTTTTCAGAATTTTGAAAAAAGATAATGAGAAAAATGTAGTAAAATATTTGGTAAGTACCCCTAAGAGTTAAGAATCCTAATCAGTATAAAGTTCTTTATATTAATAAAAGTAATACTAATACAAAAATCAGAGTACGCATATAGCATACCTTCTTATTTAAAATTAGTGAGTTAGCTAAACTCATGAAATTATTATAACAAAAAAGACTGGAAAAATCCAATCTTGATTGTCGCTATTTTATCTAATCTTAAATAAGTCACTTTAAGAGTTTACAAAAGAATGATAACACTTATTTATAAAAAAATCAAGTACGATTATCTGTTTTACTATATACTTTGAAGATTATTTTTTATTACGTCAATGAACATATATTGACATTTTTATATTATAGTGTATAATAAAATAAAGATTATTCTAAGGTATTTAGTTAAAAACTAAACGACAAAATAAAAGCAGAAAACATTATATTGAAAAAGGAATAAAAAGGGCTTGGGGTTTATTTTTAAAATAAATAAAGGAGTTTTATTCTATGGGAAATAAAATTTACAATGAAAACAGCAGAGTAAAAATACCTGCATTAGTCCATTTTGCAAGATTAGGTTATACTTATCAGTCAATTAAACAATACAAATTGGCTGAAAATGAAATAGATGCAGATACAAATATTTTTGTACTTTTTTTTCATAAAGCACTCAATAAATTGAATAATAGAGAAGTTACATTGGAAGAAACAAGAAAGATAATAGAAGATTTTAAATTGAAGTTATCAGGAGATGATTTAGGAGAAAAATTTTATAATTTTCTGATAAACGGATATGAAGATTTAAAATTAATAGATTTTTCTGAAGAAGATAAAAATGACTACAGAGTAGTCACAGAATTGATTTACAAAAACGAAGATGAAGAATTTAGACCCGATATTACAGTTTTGATAAATGGACTGCCACTTTCATTTATGGAAGTGAAAAAACCTAATAACAAAGAAGGTATACAAGCAGAATACGAAAGAATGAATATGAGATTTTCCAAAAAGCAATACAGAAGATTCACTAATATAACGCAGTTTACTGTTTTTTCAAATAATGTTGAATATGATGATACAGAAGTAGTTCCTCTTAGTGGTTCTTTTTATGCTTCAAGCAGTTATGAAAAATTATTTTTCAATTATTTCAGAGAAGAAGATAAAAATATATTTTATAATTTAACAGAAGTGGATGAGCAACTTATCGGGATGATTTTAAATGATAATAACTTAATTAGTATAAAATCGAATCCTGAATTTAGGACAAATTTGGAAAAAGATACCCCTGCTAATAAAATAATAACTTCACTTTATTCAAAAAATAGAATAAAAGAATTTTTAAAATATGGAATTGTCTATGTCAAAAAAATTAATAATATGGGAATTACTGAAATACAAAAACACGTAATGAGATATCCTCAATATTTTGCTACTAAAGCGATTAAGAATACTCTCGAAAAAGGAATAAAGAAAGGGATCATATGGCATACACAGGGAAGTGGAAAAACTGCTCTTTCATACTTTAATGTAAAATATTTGGAAGATTATTTCTTTAAAAAAGGTAAGGCAGCTAAATTCTTCTTTGTTGTAGATAGACTTGAATTATTGGAACAGGCATCGTCAGAATTTATTTCAAGAGGTTTATCTATCGAAAAAGTAAATTCAAGAGAAGAGTTTATAAAAGCAATGCAAAGTCCTAAAGTAAGAGATAGTCAGGGAAAATCTGTAATAACAGTTGTAAATATTCAAAAATTTTCTGAAGATTCTACAGTTATTAAATTTAGCTATGACTTGGGTATTCAGAGAATATTTTTTCTTGATGAAGCACACAGATCATATAAACCTACAGGCTCTTTTCTATCAAATTTGATAAATTCAGATAAGGACGGAGTATTCATAGGACTTACAGGAACACCATTAATAAATAATCCTGATTATAAATCTACAGACGTATTTGGGGATTACATACATCGTTATTATTACAATAGTTCTATTCAGGACAGATATACATTAAAACTTATAAGAGAAGGTATTCAAACTGAATATAAAGAAAAATTGGAAGAACATATAAAAAATCTTGAAATTCTTGAAGGAAGTATAAATAAAAATGAAATATATTCACATCCCAAATATGTAAATGCTTTAGTTGAATATATTACAAAAGATCTTGAAGAAAGTAAAATTTCTTTTGGAGATAATACGATAGGAGCAATGATTGTCTGTGATTCTTCAAATCAGGCAAAAGAGATATTTAATAATCTTATGGAAAAAGGCTATATAAATGCAAATATTGCAATAGAAAAAAATGAGGACTTTATTAATTCAAATGGAGAAAAAGCAAAAAAAGCAGCTTTAATATTACATGATGTCGATACTAAAGAAATAAGAAAAACAGAACAACAAAATTTTAAGGCGGGAAATATAGATATATTAGTTGTTTTCAATATGCTACTAACAGGATTTGATGCACCGAGATTAAAGAAAATATATTTAGGAAGAGTAATAAAAGCTCATAATTTGTTACAAGCATTAACTAGGGTAAATAGACCATATAAAAAATTCAGATATGGATATGTAGTGGATTTTGCAGATATTAGTAAAGAATTTGATAAAACAAATAAAAGATATTTTGAAGAATTGCAAAAAGAATTAGGGAATGAATTTGATAAATACAGTAATATATTTAAAACAGAAGAAGAAATAGAGAAAGATATACAAAATATAAAAGAAAAATTATTTCAATATGACACTGAAAATATTGAGATATTTAGAAAACAAATGGGCGAGATAAAAGATAAAAATATTTTAAATGAAATAAAAAAAGTATTGGAAGACTATAAAGATTTAAGAAATATAATAAAATTACACGGATATTCAAATCTTTTTGAAAAATTGGATATTGAATATGCTAACAAAATGTTAAATGAGATCACTAATAGAATTTCCATTATTAATTTGAATCAAAGTTTAAGTGAAGAAGGAAATAATGAAGCAATAATAAATACAGCTTTAGATAAAATAAATTTCAATTTTAAAAAAATCAAAGAGGAAGAAATGATTATTGCAGATGCTTTTCAAAACGAACTTGAAAAAACAAGAGCTGAATTTGAAAGAAGCAGAGATCCCAAATCAAAAGAATATATAACTCTAATGGAAGAATTGAAAAGATTATTTAAAAAGAAAAATTTAGAAGAATTTACTACTGATGAAATGAAAGATGTTATGAAAAATCTTACAAATATAAAAATGAGAATAAAAGAATTAAACAGAAATGATTATAATTTAGCTATTAAATATGATGGAGATAACAAATTTATGCGTATACATAAAAGAATAAAAGAAAATCAAAAAATTCACGATATGTCTGATATCAAATTAAATTCAATATTGAAAAATACGAAATGTCAAATAGATAAAATAATAGAAAACAATATAGAAATAATGGAAAAGTCTGCCTATTTTGAACGAACTATAATGCCTGTAATTATAGATTCTTCAGAAGAAAATGAGACAAAAAATTCATTAGAAGAGCTAAAAATAATAAGAAAATATATATTTGAAGAATACACTAGCGAAGGGAGAAAGAATTAAATGAACGAAGCAGTAAAACAAAAGACAAAAAAATTAATAGATGATTTAAAAAGTATATCGAATTTATTCGGATTGGGAGGAACTCCAGGAGAATATAGAATAATAACGGAAACATTTTTATACAAGTACTTAAATGATAAATTTTTATATGAAATGAAAAAGATATTACCTAAATTGAATGACGAAAATTTTGAGAAAAATTTAAAAGAATTAAATAAAGAGGAATATAAAATGGCTGAGTATAAATTATCGCCTGAAACAGCTAAATTTAAACCTGAATATTTAATTTCCGAATTATACAATAAACAAAACAGTAACAATAAAAAATTTAATGAAATATTGGATGATACACTTATAAATATTGCAAATGATAATATTGACATTTTTTCTGTAAAAACAAGTGGAGAAGAAAAAATCAGATTGTTTGAGTCAATTTGTAATTATGTGATTGACCCGATGGAAAGAGAAAGATTTGCGAAAGCTATTATAAATAAATTGGTGGAAGTGAATTTTGAAGAACTGTTTTCGGAAAAATATGACTTTTTTTCACAAATATTTGAATATTTGATAAAAGATTACAACAAAGATTTTGGGCAATATGCCGAATATTATACCCCGCACGTGATTGCTTCGATTATTTCCAAAATAATGATAGAAGACGGCGTAAAAAATGTAACGGTATACGACCCAAGTGCAGGAACAGGAACATTAGTTTTGGCACTGGCTCACGAAATCGGAGAAAATAAATGTTCGGTTTATACACAGGATATTTCGACAAAATCGAATGAATTTTTGAGATTAAACTTAATTTTGAACAATTTGACACATTCATTGAACAACGCAATAATGGGAGATACTTTATTAAATCCGAAACATACGACGGATAATGGAAAAAAACTGCGAACTTTTGATTATGTAATATCAAATCCGCCTTTTAAAATGGATTTTTCCACAACAAGAGAACAACTTGCAAGCGACAGTTACGCTCAAAGATTTTTTGCAGGAGTACCAACCGTTCCGAAAAAGAAAAAAGACAGCATGGAAATCTATCTATTATTTATCCAACACGTAATAAATTCACTAAACGAAAAAGGAAAAGGTGCAATAATAGTGCCAACAGGTTTTATTACTGCTCAGTCGGGAATTGCCTCAAAAGTAAGAAAATACATGGTAGAAAACAAAATAATAAAAGGCGTAATCTCAATGCCATCAAACATTTTCGCCACAACAGGAACAAACGTAAGCATACTATTTTTAGACAAAACCAAAGAAACCCAAAATGAAAAAGTAATCTTAATAGACGCCTCAAACTTGGGAAGCAAAGTAAAAGAGGACGGAAAAAACCAAAAAACCGTACTTTCCGAAGAAGAAAAAGAAAAAATAATAAACACTTTCCGAAATAAAGAAGAAATAGAAGATTTTTCAAAAGCAGTAAGCTATGAAGAAATAAAAGAAAAAAACAATTCATTATCAGTAGGGCAATATTTTGATATAAAAATAGAGTATGTAGATATAACGAAAGAGGAATTTGATGAGAAAATGAAAAATTACAAAGAAAGTTTAAAAGAAATGTTTGAAGAGAGTGCAAAACTTGAGAGGGAAATTTTAGAGAGTTTGGAGGGGTTGAGAATTGAGTAAAATAAATATAGGAAAAGATTTATATTTAAAGGGAAGAATAGGATGGAAAGGTTTAAAAAAAGACGAATATTTAAAAAAAAGTGAATATAGAATTATAAATGCAACAGCTCTTGAAGATAGAATAATTGATTGGAGAAAAAGTGGATATATTTCAAAAGAACGTTATGAAGAATCACCAGAAATAATGTTGAAAGAAAAGGATATATTAATATCAAAAGATGGCACTTTGGGTAAAATAGGATTTGTAAATAACTTGGAAGAAAAGACAACAGTTGCTTCAGGTATATTTGTATTAAGAAATACAAAGAATGAAATACTAGATACAGAATACATGTATCACTATTTAAAAAGTAATATTTTTAAAAGATTTATTAATAAAAATAAGGCTTTAGGTAGTACTATTTTACACTTATATCAAAAAGACTTAGAAAAACTGGAGATTGAACTTCCAGCTATAGAAAGACAAAGAAAAATATCTCGAATTCTTTCAAATTTAGATAATAAAATAGAATTAAATAACAAATTAAATCAGAAATTAGAAGAAATGGCAAAAACTCTTTATGATTATTGGTTTGTGCAGTTTGATTTTCCGAATGAGAATGGAGAGCCTTATAAAAGTTCCGGAGGGAGAATGGTGTTTGATGAAAGAATTGGGAGAGAAGTGCCAGTGGGATGGGAGGTTAGGAAAATAGAAGACTATTGTAATATTTTTACAGGAAAGAAAAATGTTACGGAATCTTTAGAATGTGGAAAATATAAATTTTTTTCATGTGCACCCGAATATCGTTATTCAAATGAAAAATTATATAGTGGAAAAGCGATTTTGATTTCAGGCAATGGCTCGTATACAGGAAGAACCATTTTTATAGAAGATAAGTTTGACCTTTATCAAAGGACTTATGCTTGTGTAAATAAAGATGAAAAGGATGATATTCTTTATTATATATTTTTTTCAATGTTAAAATATTTTGTTCCTAAAGTATCTGGGGGAACTCATGGCTCAGCTATTCCATATATTGTATATAATGATATAGCAAAAGAAAAAATTTTAATAAAAAATAATATTATAAATAAATTCTTAAGTATAGTAGTTCCGTATCAAAAAAAAATAAGAAAAATAAAAGAAGAAAATGAAAAATTAATTGGATTAAGAGATTGGCTATTGCCGATGTTGATGAATGGGCAGATAAAAATTGAAGACAAAGGAAAGAAAGAAAGTGAATAAAAATAAAGAAATACTGGATTCTTTTTTAAAATATGCAAGCGATATACTAGCAGATACTGAAAGTAAGCTTACTGGGGAAAAAATAAAGAAAAAAATGACTGAATATTCTGGAGAATTTGATGTAGAAATATCAATAGATGATAAATTCCCTAATAAAAGAAGTTTATTATTTGATAACTTAAAAAAGTTTTCAGCAGAACAACAATTTTATATTTTAACTGAGTTATGTGAAGCTCCTGAGATTAAAGAAAAAACAGAAATTTTAGAATTAAAGAAAAAAATTTACAATAGATATGGCGAATTATCTATCAATAAAGCAAGTAGTGAATTATTAATTATTGAAACAGAAGAAAAATTGAGAAAATATGAAGAATCTCATAAAAAATATAAATTAGGTATTGAATATTTTGAGAAAAATGAAGATAAAAGGCATATTTTAGATGATATGAGATTATCTTTAGAATTGCTATTAAAAGAAATTTTAGGGAATGAAAAATCACTTGAAAACCAAAAAAGTGAATTAGGAAAAAGATTAAAGGAAAAAGGAATTTCACCTGAAATTATGAATATGTTTGAAAAAGTTTTGAATTATTATTTTGATTATCAAAATAATAATGTAAAACATAATGATAAAATAAATGATTTAGAAGTAAAGTATATTATGGAACAAACAAGTATTATGATTAAATTTATTATACAAACTTTAGGAGAATAAATATGAGCACACTATTTAAGTGGAATATGTTTATAACTTCATTTTTTCCATTATGGATTTCAATAATAATAATAGAAATTTGGAGCATATATGAAAAAGAAGAAAAATTTGAAAAATATAATATTGAAATAATATTACTAATTATTTTATCATTATTAGTTTTTAGTAGTTTTATCTATATGTTTCTATTATTAAGAAATATAAGAAGAGGTAAAAAAGGTAAAGAGGAAGGAAAAATTATAGAAGCAAAAAATTCAAATAAATTAACATCAGAGTTTCTATTAGCATATATATTGCCAATGATTTCTTTTGATTTTACTGAGTTGAAAGGGATAGTAATTTTCTTAATATATTTTATAACATTGAGTTTTTTATGCATAAAAAATAAAAATTTTTATACAAATATAATTTTAGAAATAATTGGATATAGTATATATGAATGTAAAATAGAAAAAGATGAGAAAAATAAAGAAGTATTAGTTTTGAGTAGAAATAATTTGACTCAATCGTTACCAAAATTAATTGATTATTTTGATTTTGAAAATACAGTATTAATAGAAATTTAGGAGGCTATATAAATGAGTAAAGAAATTTTAGAAAAAAGTCTAGAATATCAAGGAAAATTAATTAAATATGATTGGAACTTATATTTTGTCAATATAAGAAAAGTAAGATCGGATGAGGAAAATTTATATACAGTACACAAACATTCATTTAAAGAAATTAAAGAATTAAATGAGTATATAAAATCTTTAACAGAATGCGTAAAAAAATATCAAGTTAAAAAATTAGAAACTGTTATGGAGTATAATGGAAATAATCCTAAAACTTCGTGTGATAAAATTTTACTTAATAATGAATTGATTAAATTGAAATGGAGATATCTATTAGATTCGATAAATAATTCCGTTAGGACAATGGATACTAAATTAGAGTATCAAGGCTATATAATAAGAGGTGAGCATCGGGGAAATGTCATATTTTTTGGGAAATCTGCAAATCCTATTTATAATTTTAAAAATGGTAAAAATTTATTTAAAACGGATTATGATGAATTAGAAGAAATTACAGATAAATTGTGTAGACTTTATTTTAAAACTGATTTTATAGTATTAAATGACATATTGTATGTTTTTAATAATAATTTTGAGAAATTTTTTAAATTAGAAAAAGCAATAAATAAAATCAAAGAAGAAAAGATAAGTCAAATTTTAGAGCTAGAAATATTTAGCGATAAAGAAAAAGTAGAAAGATTAATGAAAAGTAATCAATCCAGAAATATGTTTTTAACATTTAGTAATGAAAGAAATGAAGAATTAAGAAATAGTTTAAAAAGAATAGAAATAGCTGAATTATTAAAATTGAAATTAGATGAAAATAATAATTTTATAATTGAAAACAGAGAAGCAGCTACTACCTTAGCAAAATACTTATGTTATAAAATAGTGCAAGAAAAAAGGACTGATAATATCTTAGAAGTTAGCTCAGCAATTAAAATAGGAGATAAAAAATAGAAAAGTCTTTAGGGTTTGAGAAATTTTTATTTGTTTTGTTATTGATAAAATATAGAAAAAACGGATACTGTAAAATTTGGTTGGGTGAACAGCTATGAGAAGTTTAGGAAAGAATTGGTAAAATAAAAAATAAATCAATAAAACAGGTGATGAAAAATGAAAATAATCGATATATTAAAAGAAATTATTAATAACAAAGTTAAAAGAAGATATATTTTATTATTTTTATTGTTATTACTGTTATTTTTAACAGGAATCGTTACAACTTTTGTAGTGATATACAAAAACAGAGATGTTGAATTTCAGAAAAAATATAAAGAGATTTGTGAAAAAACGGGATGTGATTTCTCCGATAAAAATTTTTATGAAGAGGGATTGGAACGTTCTCTTTATGAGTGTGAAAAAAAAGAGAAAACATTATTATATAATGATTACACATATATTGCTAAAAATGTGATTATAACATCTTCTAAAAAATGGAATAAAAAAATGTATAATGATAAAACTTATTTTGTATTATCAGGAAATGTAAAAATTATGGAAAAAAACGGATATAGATATTCGGCTTCGGAAGTGCTTATTGAAACGTTTCTTGGGGGGGAGGGAGATAATATTATAATTCCCGGTGAAGTTCAGATTTTTGATAATGGACAAATTAAAAAATTGAGAGGTGTGGAGTTATCTGATTTCTTCTATATTCATAGAAAGAATAAAAAATTTAATAACTTTCAAATACTGAGTAATGATATATTAGATTTTTATAAAAGAGCACTTGTTTTTGATTGTAAAGCTGTAAGTCAGGAAGAGTTAAATAAAAAAGACAGTTCATCTAAAAATGAAAATACAGGAAATAGAAGAAGTTATAACAGTTATGGAGGAGGGTATGACAGCAAAAAGTACGATAAGGAAATAAAAAAAACTCAAAAAGAATTTGAAGATGCAGGGTTCAGTTCTGATTATGACCCCCAATATTCTGATGATCCCGAATATGAAAAAGAAATATTGGAAGATTATGACAGTATAGACAGTGGAGAAACTCCGTATGACGGAGATGACGGTTATTAGTTTTATGATATTTTCAACATACCTGACATTAAAAAATATTTAGTAGATAGAAATAAATATGGAAATACAGAAAGAAGATGAAGTAAGAAAAAGAGTAATTTTCTAACAAAGTAAAACCCAAAAGCAAAAATTCTGTGTATATTATAAATAAAAAGTTTTTTGCTCTTTTTTCATGCTTTTCACTACGAAACTCGAAAAACTCAGAAATTTTTTATCGCTCATTTATCGCTACTTTTATCGCTTAAAAAACGAGCGATAAATTTATTTTTATGGTATAATAAAATAAAAAATTAAAGGAGATATAGATGAAACCGCCCTTTACAGTTACAAACTCAATGCTGAATAAAGTAGTGGAAATTTCTAAAACTATAGGTAACTTAGAGTTTCAAATTGAAAAAGATTTGAAATTAAGAAAAGAAAATCGAATAAAATCTATTCATTCTTCATTAGCTATTGAGCAAAATTCTCTAACCATTGAACAGATAACAGCTATTATTGATGGGAAAAGAGTGTTAGGAAATCCAAAAGAAATTAGGGAAGTTAAAAATGCTTATGACGTCTATGGAAAAATTTTAACATTAAATCCATATAATGAATTGGATTTTTTGAAAGCACATAGTCTATTGACAGCAGATATTGTTAATGAAAGTGGAAAATATAGAAGCAAAGATGTAGGTATATGTGATGAAAAAGGTAATGTTGTACACATCGGAGCCAGACCACAGTTTATTGCCGGATTGATGAATGATTTATTTCATTGGGGACAAATAGATGATACGCCGGAAATTATCAAAAGCTGTGTGTTTCATTATGAAATTGAAATGATTCATCCTTTTGAAGATGGAAACGGACGAATGGGAAGATTGTGGCAAACAGTTATTTTAGCTAACTGGAATCCTATTTTTACTTGGCTACCTATTGAAACAATAATTTA
The DNA here is from genome assembly GCF_007990505.1 of Pseudoleptotrichia goodfellowii. Taxonomy (NCBI): domain Bacteria; kingdom Fusobacteriati; phylum Fusobacteriota; class Fusobacteriia; order Fusobacteriales; family Leptotrichiaceae; genus Pseudoleptotrichia; species Pseudoleptotrichia goodfellowii. Next base: position 1,078,300 of record NZ_AP019822.1, read on the forward strand.
CGAACATCAACAAACATATTATGATGTATTAGGTCAAGCAGATAAAGAAAACAGTTCAAATTTATTTATTGAATTTATGTTGGATATCATACTTGAAACATTTATCGCTTATAAAACGGGCGATATTTATAGTGATAAAGTAATGAATTTGCCTGAAGGACTAACCTCAACCGAGAGTAAAGTTTATCTTTTAGTTAAAAAGTATTTAAACACTCATGTGAGCGTTACAGCAAATGTTGTGAGTAAGTTAATCAGTAAGTCATCCCCTACGGCTAGAAAATATTTGTCATTATTTGTATCTTTAGGATTAATGGAAGCACATGGCAGTAATAAAAACAGAACTTACACTTTAATAGAATAGTTATATAGAATAATTTTTGCAAATACGCCCGAAATTAAAATTCAAAAAGACTTATAATTATTAGAAATGAAAGTTATTTTATCTTTATGATGACAGGTCAAAATATTGATAACTATGCTATAGAAGTTACTAATTTATCAGTTTTAAAATAATAAATTATTACTAAAAAAAATTCTAATTGTTTTATTTCTATATTAAAAGAAATTTCAAATTTTACTGTGGTATTTTTGGATTGGAAATAAAAAAATTAGGAGGAATCATGAAAACAAAAATTATTTTGATTTTAGTTTCAATCTTTTTAGTATTCAATATCTCTTTTTCAGCTTCTGTAAGAACAAGAAAGAGAGCAGTTACAAGTAATATTAAGCAAAAAATAGTTAATACTCAATGGAAACTGATTAAAATTTCCGATGATGATGTAAGTAAAAGAGGAATTACGCTTAATATATCCAAAGATGAGTTAAGCGGAAAATCGGGAGTGAACAACTATTTCGGAGGATATAAAGTGAACGGAAAGAAAATATCCGTGTCCAAATTAGCTGTTACTGCAATGGCAGGGTCCAATGAAAAAATGGATCTTGAACAGGATTATCTTGATATTCTTGAAAATGTAAAAAGAATAGAATTGCAAAATGATAAATTGATAATGAAAACTGATCTTGGAGAAATTCTTACATTTACAAGAGAAAAAGATTTTATCCCTTATTAAAGATATTGAAAAGAAATAATAATAAAACAGCCCTGATTTTAAAGGGTTGTTTTTGTATATATACAAAAGTCGAAAAATATTGTAAAATATTATTATATCGTATTGACAAAAATAAAATTTATGATGTAAAATATGATGAGAAAAAAATATTATCTTGATAATTTTTAATAATGAAAATATCGGGATATTGTAAAAGCTTAAACATATAATAAATCTTAGAAGGGAGTAACATCAATGGAAGGAAATAAGAAAATGCAATTTTGGTCGATAGTGTTATTGACAATAAACTCAATTATAGGAACGGGGATATTTTTATCTCCAGGAAGTGTAGCAAAATTATCAGGAAGCTTAGCACCTTGGATATATTTGTGTGCAGCAGTTTTCGCAGCAGTATTGGCTATAACTTTCGCATCTGCAGCAAAATATGTAACAAAAAACGGAGCGGGTTATGCTTATGCTAAAGCAGCATTTGGAGAGAATGTAGGATTATATGTCGGAATAACAAGATTCGTTGCAGCAAGTATAGCTTGGGGAGTCATGGCTACAGGAGTAGTAAAAACAACATTATCAATATTTAATATAGACAGTGGAAATGCAGTAAATATAACAATAGGATTTTTAGTTTTAATGGCAATTCTTTTAATTATAAATTTAGTTGGAACTCAAGTATTGACTTTTATTAGTGATTTGTCTACATTAGGAAAATTGGCGGCATTAGGAATAACTATTATTGCAGGTGTTGTAATTTTAGTAAAAACAGGACAAAATCATATAGCGGAAATTGATTTGTTGAAAGATGCTGCAGGAGAAAAATTGGTGCCGGCTTTGACTACAACAGGATTTGTTACAGCTGTAATAGCTGCATTTTATGCTTTTACAGGATTTGAAAGTGTTGCCAGCGGAGCGAGTGATATGGAAAATCCTGAAAAAAATCTTCCAAGAGCGATACCTTTAGCTATAGGAATTATAGCTGCTATATATTTTGGAATAGTGTTGGTTTCAATGTTTATAGATCCCGTATCTCTGGTAACGTCTAAAGAAGTTGTTGTATTAGCATCAGTATTTAAAAATAAAATTATTTCCAATATTATAATTTACGGAGCTTTAGTTTCTATGTTCGGTATAAACGTTGCTGCATCATTTCATACTCCGAGAGTATTTGAAGCAATGGCGAGAGAAAAACAGGTTCCTACTTATTTTGATAAAAGAACTAAGAGCGGATTACCTATGAGAGCATTTTTTGTAACAGCGGCATTGGCTATAATCATTCCTATGGCTTTTAATTACAACATGATGGGAATAATGATTATAAGCTCTATTTCGAGATTTGTTCAGTTTATTATAGTTCCTTTGGGCGTAATATCTTTCTTTTACGGGAAAAATAAAGAAGAGGTACTTAATGCAAACAAAAACTATATTACGGATGTTGTTTTTTCTGTGTTATCATTAATCTTAACAATATTTTTGTTAGTAAAATTCAACTGGATAGCACAATTTTCTCTGAAAAATGATATGGGAGAACAAATGACTAACTGGTATGCAGTTTCAGCAATGATTATAGGATATATAATTCTTCCGGCATTATTATTTATATATAAAAAAAATAAAGATTAAAGGATGGAAATGAAATGAAATTTGGAACAAAGATTATACACGGTTATAATATGATTGATGAATCAACGGGAGCTTCATCAATATCTATATGTCAGGCATCTACTTTTCATCAGAGCAATATTGACGATGATCAGAAATATACTTATTCAAGATTCGGGAATCCGACGAGGGAAGCCCTTGAAGAGGCTATAGCCTGTCTTGAAAAAGGGAAATACGGATTGGCATTTTCTTCGGGAATGGCAGCTATAACGGCAGTTTTGTTGTCATTTTCTCATGGAGATCACATTGTAATGTGTAAAGATGTTTATGGAGGGGCTTTTCAGCTCGCAAACGAAGTATTTCCAAGGTTTGGAATAGAGGTAACTTTTGTTGATGAAACAAATCTTGATGAATGGAAAAAAGCGATAAAGGAGAATACGAAAGCTTTTTATATGGAAACTCCTTCAAATCCTTTGTTAAAAATAACGGATATAAAAAGAGTGGCTGATATAGCGAAAAAATATAAATTGTTGACAATAATAGACAATACATTTATGACACCTCAATATCAAAATCCTATCCCTTTGGGAGTAGACATAGTAATACATAGTGCTACAAAATTTTTAAACGGACACAGTGATGTAGTTTTGGGAATGATAGTAACTGACAATGAAGATATATACAAAGAACTGAAAAAGCAGCAAATAGTTTTGGGAGCATTACCGGGAGTGGAAGAATGCTGGCTTTTAATGCGTGGTATGAAAACTATGGAAATAAGAATGAAAAAAAGCTCGAAAACTGCTCTGAAAATAGCGGAATATCTGGAAAAACATCCGAAGGTAGAAAAAGTTTATTATCCGGGACTTAAAAGTCATGAAGGATACGAAATAAATAAAAAACAGTCATTAAGCGGCGGAGCGGTATTGTCTTTCGACTTGGGTTGCTGTGAGAAAGTGAGAAAGTTTTTCAAAGAAGTGAAATATCCTATTGTAGCTGTGAGTTTGGGAGGAGTAGAATCAATACTTTCCTATCCTGTGAAAATGTCTCATGCGTGTGTTCCTGAAGAGGAAAGGCTTAAAATGGGAGTAACTTCAGGGCTGGTGAGATTATCAGTAGGAATAGAAGATGCGGAAGATTTGATAGAAGATATTGAAAAAGCATTACAAAGCATATAAAAACAAATAAAAAGTATATTCATAAAATACGAAAAATATTAAGTTTACCAGCAAATACAGCTGAAATTCCCAATTTAAAAAAGGTCGAATAAACTTGAATTCACGTCAAAAAAATGATATAATCCTTTAAATACACAATTTGATTAGAGTTATTCAAATTATATTTGAAAAATTTTAAAAAGAACGGAGTTATTGAAATGAAAAAGGATTGGGAATTCGGTATTGCCAGACAATTAATCACAAAAGAAACGATTGCAAGCAGAATCAGAGAGTTAGGAAAAGAAATTACAAAAGACTTTAAAGATGATGATGCACCTTTAGTTGTAGTCGGATTGCTGAAAGGGTCTATAATCTTTATGGCAGATCTTGTGAGAGAAATAAAACTTCCTTTGGTAATGGATTTTATGGAAGTTTCGAGTTACGGAAACGGTTTTGAAACTACGAGGGAAGTAAAAATTTTAAAAGATTTGGAAAATTCGGTTCAAGGGAAAAACGTACTTGTAATTGAAGATATAATAGATTCCGGATTAACTTTGAAGAAAATATTGAAATTATTGGGAGGTCGTGGACCTAAAAAAGTTTCTCTCTGTACTTTGCTGGATAAAAAAGAGAGAAGAGAAGTGGAAATTGATGTTCAGTATGTAGGTTTTGAAATACCGAATGAATTTGTTTTGGGATACGGACTTGATTTTAAGGAAGAATACAGAAATATCCCTTATGTTGCTCTTGCAGCCGAAGAATTGTATAAATAACAGGAGAAAAATTGGGAAAAAATAAAAAATACGGAAACGAAAAAAATATTGCTAAGAAAAAATATGGACAGAATTTTTTAACTGACGGCGAGCTGTCCGACAGGATTTTGGAAGAGGCGGATATTGATAAAAATACCGAAGTGGTGGAAATAGGACCGGGACTTGGATTTTTAACGGAAAAACTTATTGAAAAGTCTAAACATCTTACTGCTTTCGAGATAGATGATGACTTGATTCCTGTACTGAATAAGAAATTTAAAGATAAAGATAATTTTTTATTAGTGCATAAAGATTTTTTGGAAATAAATCTTGGGGAATATTTGGAAGACAGAGAAAATATAAAAGTTGTTGCGAATATTCCTTATTATATAACATCGCCTATTATAAACAGACTTATAGAATTTAGAGATAATATATCGGAAATTTATCTTATGGTTCAAAAGGAAGTTGCCGAAAGAATTTCTTCAAAGCCTCGCAGTAAAAATATGAGTATACTTACTCATGCGGTGCAATTTTTTGCAGAAACTGAATATTTATTTACAGTTCCAAAAGAAAAATTTGATCCCGTTCCTAAAGTGGATTCGGCTTTTTTGAAAATAGTTTTATTGAAAGATAAAAGATATGAAAGTCAAATATCCGAAGAAAAATATTTTAAATATTTGAAAAAGGCTTTTTCCAATAAAAGAAAAAGTATTTCAAATAATTTGTCGGAATTAGGATTCGGAAAAGAAAAAATATCAGGTGTTTTGCAAAAAGTCGGAAAAACTTCATTAGCAAGAACTGAAGAATTTTCCGTTCAGGAATTTATAGACTTCATAAAAATATTGGAAAATGAATCGGGAGAATAGCAAAGTGAAAAGCTGGGAATATATAATTCAAACGAAAAGGGAACATATAGATTTTATAAATAAAATAGTGGAAGCTTATGAAGATGTGGGAAATGTAAGAACACTGGATAACAGAAACGGTCTTATAAAAATAATTACAAATTCTTTTTTTCTTGATGATATTGATAATATAATCGAAAGATTGAGGAAAAAAGATATTTTTATAGAAATTATCGAAAAAAGAGAATGGTTGGGAATTTTATAACATTCAGAATAATTAAAAAAACAGAAAAATACTTAAAAAACGGGAGATGATGATGAATAAATATTTTGAAACAGTTAATTTCTGGCTTGAAAATTTATTGGAATCAAACGGAAATTATACAATAGAAAGCAATGAAAAAGGTAAAGTTGTAGATATTACAATTAATGTGATAAAAGATGATATAGGAAAAATAATCGGGAAAAACGGCAGAGTTATAAGCTCTTTGAGAGTTCTTATTTCTTCCATTGCAAAAAAAGAGAAAAAAATCGTAAAAATAGAAGTTAAGGAGATGTAGTAACAGGCAAATGAAAAAGAGTTTTAAAATAAGAACGTACTATTATGATACTGACCATATGGGTGTTGTTTATCATGCCAATTATCTGAAATGGATGGAAATCGCAAGGACGGAATATTTCAGAGATAAATTGCCTTACAAAGAAATAGAAGATATGGGAATTATGATGCCTGTAAAGTCTTTAAGCATAGAATATATAAATTCGGTAGGTTATGATGAGGATGTTGAAATTTTTATTGAGTTAAAAGAATTAACAAGTATTAAAATAAAATTTTCTTATGAGATATACGGAAAAGATAATGTTTTGAAAGCTACTGCCGAAACATTAAATGTAATGGTGGATAAATCGGGCAAATTGAAAAGATTGCCGAAAGAGATATTGGATATATTGAAATAAACAGAAAATTATTCGATTATAAATAGAAAGGAGTAAATTATTTCAAAAAGAAAAAATAAATTTTTTTCTTTAAACTTCCACGTTTTCTCATCCGATGAAAGGAGTCAGGAACACGGACAGAGGGAGTATGAAGGGCGATAATAAGTCCTCGTTGAGATAATTAGAATTATGAAAATAGCCATAGGAAACGATCATGCAGGGGTCGATTTAAAACATAAAATTGTAGAATTTCTGAGAAAAAAAGGACATGAAGTAACTAATGTCGGAACGGATACTCTTGATTCTGTTGATTATCCGGACATTGCAAAAGAAGTTGCTGAAAAAGTATTGAGTGGAGAAGCGAAATACGGAGTGTTGATTTGCGGAACAGGAATAGGAATTTCAATTTCTGCAAATAAAGTGAAAGGAATAAGAGCGGCACTTGTACATAATGAATTTACGGCAAGACTGTCGAGACTTCATAATGATGCCAATGTTATTGCATTGGGAGCCAGAGTTTTAGGAGATGAACTTGCGGCAATGTGTGTCGATACATTTATAAATACTGAATTTGAAGGTGGCAGACATGCAAGAAGAGTAGGAAAAATAGAGGAGGAAAAATAATATGTCGACAATATTTAAAAAAATAATAGATAAAGAAATACCTGCAAATATAGTTTATGAAGACGATGAATTTTTAGCTTTTCATGATATTAATCCTGCAGCGAAAGTTCACGTTCTTGTTATACCTAAAAAAGAAATAAAAAATCTTGATACTGCGACTGAAGAAGATTTGGAATTATTGGGGAAACTGCAACTTACAGTGGCAAAAGTAGCAAGAATACTCGGTATCAATGAAGAAGGATACAGAGTAGTAACAAACATAAATGAAAACGGTGGACAGCAGGTTTATCATATTCACTATCATATACTCGGCGGAGAGCCTATAGGAATGAATGTGAGATAATTTAGGAGTATTAATGAAAAATATAGTAACAAGTCCTGATAATAAATTTTATAAATTGCTAAAAAAACTGGATAAAAAAAAATACAGAGATGAAAATAATATTTTCAAGACTGAAGGAGAAAAATTTTTAAATGAAAATATCAATTTCAATAAAATTATTATAAAAGAGTCGAAATATGATTATTTCAATGAGAAATACAATATTGAAGAGTATAATAATGTAACTGTACTGAAAGATGATTTGTTTGAAGAAGTTTCCACACAGGAAAACAGTCAGGGAATAATATTTTTATTTTCCAAAGACCTTAATTCTATTAATGATATAGAAGAAGATGTCGTAGTTCTTGATGATGTTCAGGATCCAGGAAATTTAGGGACAATAATGAGAACTATGGAAGCGGCGGGATTTAAAAATCTCATACTTACTAAAGGTTCTGTGGATGTCTATAATCCGAAAACAGTGAGGGCTACAATGGGAGGAATATTTAATTTGAACATAATATATGAAACTCCTGAAAATATTTTGAAATTTTTAAAAGAAAAAGAATATTTGATAATAACGACGGCATTACATGAGGATGCCGTTTCTTACGGAAAGATAGAGTTAAAGAAAAAGAATGCTTATATATTCGGAAATGAAGGGGGCGGAGTGTCCGACTATTTTATAGAAAATTCGGATATAAAATCAATTATTCCTATATACGGAAATATAGAGTCGTTGAATGTGAGTATTGCTGTGGGAATATTTTTATATAAAATGAGAGAAAAACAGGAGGAAAGATGTTTAAAATAGGATCCCATGTGGGAATGAGCGGGAAAAAGATGTTTTTAGGTTCTGTGGAAGAGGCTCTTTCATACGGGGCAAATACATTTATGATATATACGGGAGCACCTCAAAATACGAGAAGAAAGCCTATAGAGGAACTTAATATTGAAGCGGGACTTAAATTAATGAAAGAAAATAATATTTCGGTAGATGATATTGTAGTTCATGCACCGTACATAATAAATCTTGGAAATGCTGTAAAGCCTGAAACCTTTGAAATAGCAGTGCAGTTTTTGAGAACGGAGATAGAAAGAACAGACGCAATAGGTGCACCGAGAATAGTCCTTCATCCGGGAGCTCACGTGGGAGAAGGGGCAGAAGTGGGAATAGCAAAGATAGTAGAAGGGCTGAACGAAGTTCTTACAAAAGAACAGAAAACGACTGTTGCACTCGAAACAATGGCAGGAAAAGGAAGCGAATGCGGAAGAAGTTTTGAGGAAATAGCCAAAATAATAGACGGAGTGAAGTTAAAAGATAAATTATCCGTATGCTTTGATACATGCCATGTAAATGATGCAGGATATGATATTGTGAATGATTTTGAAGGTGTAATAAAAGAGTTTGACAGAATAGTCGGGATAGACAGAATATCCGTTATTCACTTAAATGACAGTAAAAATCCCAGAGGAGCAATGAAAGACAGACATGAAAATTTAGGATTCGGAACAATAGGCTTTGAAGCTTTAAATAAAATAGCTCATTATGAAAAATTTGCTCATTTGCCGAAAATACTGGAAACTCCATATGTCGGGTTGACAGAAGAAAAAGGAGCGAAGACAGTTCCGCCTTATAAGTTTGAGATAGAAATGTTAAAAAAAGAAAAATTTGATAAAGATGTTCTGGAAAAAATAAGAAAACAGGGGTAAATTTATTGAATAGACATTGGGTAGAAATAATGATATAATATTTTGGAATGTCAAAAAATTCGGAGAATGTAAATGAAGAAAAATAAAAGAATAATTTTTATAATAACGTGTTTTGTTTTTGTTATGAGTTATTCGAGTCTTTCGGGAACAGCAGGTTTTAACAGGCAATTAAACGTTCTTGTAGATGAGAATAATCTAAGTTACGAAGATATAAAACAGTTAATATCCGAAGTAAATCGGATAGAAAGTATAAAATACGATAAACAGCTGAAAAAAGAGCTGAAACGTATTGAAAGACAGAAAGAAAAAGAAAAAAAATCAGCTGAAAATAAATTTTTTATTGGAAATAGGAATATGATTTCCAATTTTTCTATGTCTTTTATCGGGGAAACTATAAATAATGTTTTTAAAACAGATATTTTAAGTATAGGAAATTTGAAAAGAGGGCAGAATAATCTGAGATTGATTGAATAGAAAATTTTATTTTTTAATAATTTGGATTATAAAAATAGAATTTTAAAGAAGGGAGAAAAGATTGTTTCAGGATAGTATTGAATTGCAGTGTAGAAGCTGAAACAGAATAAAGTCCGTACAGTAAAAAGCTTACGGATAATTGAAACAGTCTTTAATTAATAATAAAATGTTAAAAAGTTTAGGGAAAAAAATATTCGGAACTGCCGATGAGCGTGAAATAAAGAGAATGAGAAGGCTTGTGGATCATATTAATAATATAGAGCCTGAATTTGAAAAATTGACGGACGATGAATTGAAAAATAAAACGGTCGAATTCAGAGAAAGAATCGAAAAAGGGGAAACCCTTGACGACTTGCTTGTAGAGGCTTTTGCTACAGTGAGAGAAACAGCTAAAAGGCTTACAGGAATGAGAATATACGATGTTCAGTTAATCGGAGGAATGATACTTCATAACGGAAGAATTGCGGAAATGAAAACCGGAGAAGGAAAAACTCTGATGTCGACATTGCCGATTTATCTGAATGCACTTACAGGAAAAGGAGTTCACGTAGTAACTGTTAATGACTATCTGGCAAAACGGGATAGAGATACTATGGGAGAAATTTATGATTTTCTCGGGCTTACATCGGGAGTTATTATAGCCAACATTACAAACGAACAGAGAAAAAGAGCATATAATGCGGATATAACTTACGGAACAAACAATGAATTCGGATTTGATTATTTGAGAGATAATATGGTCGGAGAACTGGAAGACAAAGTTCAAAGAGGTCATAATTATGCCATTGTCGATGAGATAGATTCGATTTTGATAGATGAGGCAAGAACACCGTTAATTATATCGGGAGCAGCCGAAGAAACTACAGAATGGTATAATACTTTCGCAGATGTAGCGACAAGATTGAAAAGAAGTTATAAGACGGAAGAAATAAAAGATAAGAAAAATACTGTAATACCTGATGAAGATTGGGAAGATTATGAAGTTGACGAAAAATCCCACACAGTTACAATTACTGATAAAGGTATTAAAAATGTAGAAAAAATATTGAAAATTGATAATTTGTACTCGCCTGAAAATGTGGAGTTGACACACTTTCTTACACAGGCACTGAAAGCAAAAGAGTTATTTAAACTGGACAGAGACTATATTATAAATGCTGACGGAGAAGTAATTATCGTAGATGAGTTTACAGGAAGACTTATGGAAGGAAGAAGATATTCCGACGGACTTCATCAGGCGATAGAAGCTAAGGAAAAACTGGAAGTAGCAGGCGAAAACCAAACTTTAGCAACGATTACTTTACAGAATTATTTCAGAATGTATACAAAACTTTCAGGAATGACGGGAACGGCAAAAACGGAAGAAGACGAGTTTAAGCAAATTTATAAATTGAGAGTTATAGAAGTTCCTACGAATAAGCCTGTCATAAGACAGGATCTGGCTGATGTAATATATATGACAAAGGCTGCAAAATACAGAGCTATCGCAAGAAAAATAAAAGAACTTTATACTAAAGGTCAACCGGTGCTTGTAGGTACAGCGTCTATACAACATTCGGAAGATGTATCGGCATTATTGAAAAAAGAGAAAATACCTCATGAAATACTGAATGCAAAACATCATGAAAGAGAAGCGGAAATAGTCGCTCAGGCAGGAAGATATAAAACAGTTACTATCGCTACAAATATGGCAGGTAGGGGAACGGATATAAAACTTGGAGGAGATCCTGAATCGTTTGCATTGAAAGTGGCTGAAAAAGGTACTGATGAATATAAAGAAGCGTACAGTGCTTATGCGAGAGATTGTGAAGAAAATAAAAAGAAAGTTATAGAAGCCGGTGGATTGTTTATTTTAGGTACTGAAAGACATGAAAGCAGACGTATAGACAATCAGTTAAGAGGACGTGCGGGAAGACAGGGAGATCCGGGAACATCGGAATTTTATTTGTCGGCAGAAGACGATTTAATGAGATTGTTCGGAGGAGATAAACTCAAATCCATGATGAAATTCCTGAAACTTGATGAAGACGAGGAAATAAGACATAAACAGATTACGAAAGTTGTGGAAAATGCTCAGAAAAGAATAGAAAGCAGAAACTTCTCGTCAAGAAAAAGCCTTATTGAATACGATGATGTAAATAACACTCAAAGGGAAGTTATTTACACTCAAAGGGATCAGGTGCTTAAAAATGAGGAATTGAAAGAACTGATTTTAAGTATGATGAGAGAAACTGTAGAAGAAACTGTAAATTCTGCTCTTGTAAGCGAAGGATACGAAGAAGGGGAAATGAATCTTTTGCAGGATAAATTCAGAGAAATCTTTGATTATGAATTGCCTGAAAACCTCAGAAATGAAGATAAAGAAACTATAATAGATAAAGTTTACGGAGATTTAAGCGAAAGATACAATATGAAAGAGCAGTTAATCGGAGAAGAAACATTCAGAAGAATAGAAAGATATATAATGCTTGAAGTATTGGATCAGAAGTGGAGACAGCATTTAAAAGATTTGACAGAATTGAGAGAAGGAATAAGATTAAGATCTTACGGTCAGAGAAATCCTATTCACGATTATAAAATCGTAGGATTTGATATTTACAACGAAATGATAGATGCAATCAAAAGAGAAACAAGTTCCTTTATATTAAAATTGAGATTGAGGGAAGAGGAAGAAACTGCAAATTTGAGACGTGAAGAAGTCAAAAATGTAAAATACGAACATGAAAATATTGACGAGAATGACGGAGAATTTACAGAATCTGACAGACGACAGGATGCAGCTCAGCAGGAAGTACCTTTATCAAGAAGAGAAAGAAGAGAACTTGAAAGAAAAAATAAAAAATAATAGTGAATTTATAAGGGGATGTCTCAAATGAGAGTTTAACATTACTCTCATATTTCCTCCTACTGTGATCGGTTTATTTTCAAAACACAGAGGATTTTTAGAAAATATATTTTCTATGGGGAGACATCTCCTTTTTGAATTTTTGAATCAGTAAAATCTGAGAAAGTTTTTTTGCTTTTTAAAAAAGTATGTTATAATGAAAAACACAAAATTAATTAAGGAGTAAAAATGAGTATCAAAATTAAAAATATAGCAATTATAGCCCATGTAGATCACGGGAAAACGACTTTGGTAGATGCATTATTAAAACAGTCGGGAACGTTCGGCGAGCATGAAAAAGTCGATGAAAGAGTAATGGACAGTAATGATTTGGAGAAAGAGAGAGGGATTACAATATTTTCCAAAAATGCATCCATTCATTATGAAGGATATAAAATAAATATAGTAGATACACCGGGACATGCGGATTTCGGAGGAGAAGTGCAAAGAATATTGAAAATGGTGGATTCGGTACTTTTGCTTGTAGATGCGTTTGAAGGGGTAATGCCTCAGACAAAATACGTATTGAAACAGGCACTTGAGCATGGACTCAGACCTATTGTAGTAATAAATAAAATAGACAGATCGAATTCGGATCCTGACGGTGTTGTGGATTCTGTATTTGATTTATTTGTGGATTTGGGAGCGAATGACTTGCAGCTTGATTTTCCTGTGGTATATGCTTCGGCAAAAAACGGTTTTGCAAAAATCAATATTGAAGATGAAGACAAGGATATGAAACCTTTGTACGATATGATTTTGAAACATGTGGAAGATCCTGACGGAGATGAAAACGAGCCGCTGCAAATGCTTGTTACAAATACCGAGTATGATGAATACGTAGGAAAATTAGGAACGGGAAGAATTTATAACGGAAAAATAAAGAAAAATCAGGAAGTTATATTGATAAAAAGGGATGGAGAACTTGTAAACAGTAAAGTTTCAAGAATTTACGGTTATGACGGACTGAAAAAAATAGAAATGGATGAAGCTGTCGCAGGGGATATAATTACTATTGCAGGGATTGATAAAATAGATATAGGAGAAACGGTTACAGACAAGGAAAATCCGAGAGCATTGCCTTTGATTGATATAGATGAGCCTACATTGGCAATGACGTTTTTAGTAAATGATTCTCCTTTTGCGGGAAAAGACGGGAAATACGTAACTTCTAGAAATCTTTTGGAAAGATTGACTAAGGAAGTAAATCATAACGTGAGTATGAGGCTTGAAATGACCGACTCTCCCGATGCTTTTATAGTAAAAGGAAGAGGGGAACTTCAATTATCCATTTTGCTCGAAAATATGAGAAGAGAAGGCTATGAAGTGGCAGTGTCCAAGCCTGAAGTTATTTATAAAGAAGAGAACGGTATAAAAATGGAGCCTGTGGAACTTGCTATAATTGATGTTGCCGATGAATTTGTAGGAGTAGTTATTGAAAAACTGGGATTGAGAAAAGGTGAAATGATAAATATGGCTCAGGGAAGTGACGGATACACAAGACTTGAGTTTAAAGTGCCTTCGAGAGGGCTTATAGGATTCAGTAATGAATTTTTGACAGAAACTAGAGGAACAGGAATTTTAAACCATTCATTTTATGAATACGAACCTTATAAAGGAGATGTTACAGGAAGAAGAAAAGGTGTGCTGATAGCACTTGAACCGGGAACAAGTATCGGATATTCTTTGAATAATCTGCAGCCGAGAGGAATACTGTTTATAGGTCCGGGAGTTGAAGTATACGAAGGAATGATAGTCGGAGAACATTCCAGAGAAAATGATTTGATAGTAAATGTATGTAAAGGTAAAAAACTTACGAATATGAGGGCTGCGGGAAGTGATGATGCCTTGAAACTTGCACCGCCGAAAGAGTTTACGCTGGAATTGGCTTTGGAATATATTGCCGATGATGAACTTGTGGAGATTACTCCTAATAATATAAGATTGAGAAAAAAATATTTGAACGGAAATGAGAGAAAGAAATACGAAAATTCTAAAAATTCATAATAAACGGGGAAAGTTATGAAAGATGAAAAACTTGCAGAACTGGAAAGAAAATTGAGAAGTGAATTATCTGAAGAGGAATTGAAGTTTATAGATAAATACAGATTGGAGCTGAATTCCCGAAGACGTTGGATATGCAAGAAAAATCAGACGCCTGAGCGGGTGTATTTTTCACATAAATTTGTTTTAAATAACGGTATGCTGGAAATAATATCGAGAAAATATCAACTTTGTTTTGCCAAATTGAAATATTTCAGAAAAAATCTTGACAAATACGATTTTCTTAAATACGATCCTGAAAAGGGTTTTTGCAAAACCGAATTATGGGATGCGGAGTTTTTTCGGCATATAAAATCTGAAAGAATAATTGATTTGCGATATTTGCAACAAATAAGAAATGTTGAGGTTTTTAATAAACTTTTGGAATGCTTGGAGAGTTTTTCGGAAAAAGATGTTTGATTTATTTTATAAAATTGAAATTATATTATTATTTGTATTTTGATAGTGAAATCGAAGACATTTAATTAAAAAAAGACTGTAAAAATAGAAAAATTCTGTTTTGGAACAGTCTTTTTTAGTAAAGTAAAAATTACTGATAGTTTTTTAATTTGAGATGACTACAGTGATAATAACGGTACATTTTTCAATCGACATTAATATATGCATATGCTATAATACATTAAAAAATATTTGAAAATAGGGATATTTTATATGAATAAATTAGACGAATTACACGAAAAGTTGCCTGTAATATTATTTGAAACAAGAGATGAATTGCATGACTGGTTATTGGAAAATGAAAATAGAATGAGACCGTCAGGATATATTGAACTTGGATTAAAAAATCCGAAGAATTTGTAGATGTAAATTATGTAACGGAGGGTAAAGTCATGAACTGTCAAAAACGAATTCTTTTAACAGGGATGTCCGGTGTTGGAAAAACAACAATCCTGTCGATGTTGCAGGATGAAAATACAATTTGCATTGATTTGGATGAGACTGATTATATCGAGGTAGATATTGAAACGAAGGAGAGATTAATCTCTATAGATAAGTTGCTGTCATATATAAATTCTATTTCGGATAAAAATCTGATTCTTGCGGTATGCGAGGCTAATCAGGGTCAAATTTATCCTTTGATGAGTGCGGTCATTGTTTTAACGGCTTCGTTAGAAGTAATGAAGGAAAGAATTAATAAAAGACAAAATAATAATTATGGAAAAGATAAGGAAGAATGGGAGCAGATAGTGCGTAACAAACAGGAAATTGAGCCGTTACTTATTCGTGGAGCTGATTATATAATTCAGACAGATGGAGAAATACATGAAGTTTTTAATAAAGTAAAGCTAATTATTGATGAAGTATAATCGGTAACATGCAGCTATTGGAATATTTTATGATAATATGTTTAATCAATTTAGTTTGTCTTGCACTTTAATGAAATTTTTTAGAGATTATATAGCAAATAAAGGCGAATAAGTTAGAAGAAAAACTTAAAATATGATATAATATATAAATAAAGGGAAAAGGGTGGGGATAATATGAAAGGAATGGAAGGTGATCTAATGGCAAAAAATATAGCTGCATTTTTTGATATAGACGGTACAATTCATAGAAATTCATTGCTTATAGAGCATTTTAAAATGCTTGTAAAATATGAGTATATAGATATAATGTCATGGGAAGGTAAAGTAAAGGAAAAATTTTCCAAATGGGAGACAAGGACCGGAGATTATGACGATTATTTGGAAGAATTAGTGGAAACTTATGTCGAAGCATTGAAAAATTTCAAAAAAGAGGATATGGATTTTATTGCGAAGAGAGTTATAGATCTAAGAGGAAACAGAGTGTATAAATACACGAGAGAAAGACTGGAATATCACATAAACAAAGGTCATAAAGTAATTATAATTTCAGGAAGTCCTGATTTTCTTGTGGCAAAAATGGCTGAAAGATACGGAGTCAAAGATTACAGAGGCTCAGAATACCTTGTTAACGATAAAGGTATATTTACAGGGGAAGTAATACCTATGTGGGATGCTAAAAGTAAAAAGAAAGCCATAGCAGATTTTTGCGGGAAATATGATATTGATTTGGGAAAATCGTATGCTTACGGAGATACTACGGGAGATTTAACGATGTTCAAAAAAGCAGGAAATGCTGTTGCTATAAATCCTGCTAAAAGGTTATTGGAGAGGCTGAAAAAAGATAAGGAATTAAAAGAGAAAGTAACAATTATAGTCGAAAGAAAAGATGTAATATATAAACTGAAACCTAATGTGGAAATAATATAAAATAATGAAGAGGTGAAATATGCTGTCAAATACTTTCAGTGGGATAAAACTCGAATTTGAGGGGCTGTATTACGGGGGAAATTACGATATAGAAATTTTTTCTGACGGAAGATTTTATTATTCGTATATTGAAAATGATGCTGTGGAAATAAAAAAAGGTTCTTTTCAGATAACTCAGAAAGAAGTAATGATTTTTGAAGAAATGATGGATTATTTCGAGTTTCTTAAAAATCAGAGAAATTATATGATAAATGAATATCAGTTCGGGAACGGAATACTTGTTATACAGAAAAAAAACGGTCGAGAAGAAAAAATAAGACTGGGAAAAGAAATGATGTTTGAATATTCTAAAATACTTATTGATAAGTACATTCCAAAATCCAAACGTATTTTTTTGCTGGATACATATTTGTCGGGAACAAAATATATAAGAAATTTCGGGTTGAAAATAAAAGATGCACACATACTGGATCTTTACAGAGAATTTAACGGGGTGTCGTTAAATGCGGTAGCTGCTTTTAATGCAAATAAGGAAAAAGTCGGATATGTTCCGAAAGAGCAGAATGAAATTATCGCAAGATTGATAGACGCAGGGAAAAAGATAGTTGCTATTCCTATTCCTTTTGACGATGAAGTGGCTTTGAAAATATATATGTCGGATTAAATATGGTAGGATTCGGAATAGATTTTTAAATTTAAAATAAAAGTTGCAAAATACTTAAAAATATGATATTATAAATTTAAGAACAGAATATTTGACAGAAAGAGTGGGTTGTCCCACTCTTTACTTTTAGGTAATACTCAGTGAAAAGAGTGGTTTTGAAACAGGAAATTGTATATGAGGTGATAATTTTGGAAGAAATTTTAAGTAAATTTGAAAAGGAAATTCAGGACAGTTTAGACAGTCTTGATTTGGAACTTTCAGATTTGGAATATATTCAGGAAGGGGGATATAATTATTTAAGGGTATATGTCGAAAAAAAAGACGGAACTACAAGTTTGGATGATTGTATTGAATTAAGCAGTAAAATAGACGGTTTAGCTGATAATTTAATAAATGAAAAATTTTATTTGGAAGTTTCTACACCCGGAGTCGAGAGAAAGTTGAAAAAAGAAAAAGATTTTATAAGATTTTCGGGAGAAAAAATAAAACTTCATTCAAAAAGTCAGATTGAAGGAAAAAAGACCTTTGAGGGAAAACTTGAGAAATTTGAAAATGATACAATTTTTCTGAGTGATGAGAATATCGGTAAAACAGTTGAAATACCGCTATCAAAATTGAAAAAAGCAAATTTAATATATGAATTGCCAAATGACACATTGGAGAAAGAGGAGGAGTAATGAAATCAAAAGATCAAAGAATCTTTTTGGAAGCACTTGATGAACTGGAAAAAGAAAAGGGAATAGTCAAGGAAGAATTGCTGGAAGCAGTTGAAACAGCTCTTTTAGCGGCATACAAAAAAAATTACGGAGATAAAGATAATGCTGAAATTTCTATAAACAGAGAAACAGGAGAAGTAAAAGTTTTTTCAAGAAAAACAATAGTTGAAGAAGTCGAAAGACCCGAAGAAGAAATCAGCCTTGAAGATGCAACGGCTTTAAAGAAAAAGTCCAAATTGGGAGGAACTATAGACTTTGAAATTAATGCTGAAAACTTTAAAAGAAATGCTATTCAAAATGCTAAGCAGATTATCGTTCAGAAAGTAAGAGAATGTGAAAAGAAAAATATTTTTAACAGATTCAAGCAGATTGAAAAATCAATTGTATCGGCAGTTGTTAGAAAAACCGATGAAAAAGGTAATCTTTATATTGATATAAACGGTTTGGAAGCAATCGTTCCCGAAAAAGAATTATCCGAAGCAGATAAATTTGTTCAGGGAGACAGATTGAAAGTATATGTCGGAGCTGTTGAAGAGTCTACAAAATATACAAAATGTTTCCTTTCGAGAAAAGTGGAAGAGTTGATGAGAGGACTGCTTAATTTGGAAATCCCTGAAATTGAAGACGGTACGATACAGATAAAACAGATTGCAAGAGAAGCAGGAAGCAGAACGAAAATAGCAGTTTATTCCGAAGATCCGAATCTGGATGTAAAAGGAGCCTGTATCGGTAAAAGCGGAATGAGAATACAGAGTATCATTGATGAGCTTAAAGGAGAAAAAGTCGATGTGGTTCTTTGGGATGAGGATATAAGATATTTTGTAAAAAATGCTTTGAATCCTGCCGAAGTAATATCCGTAGAAATAATAGAAGAAGACGGAGAGCAGATTGCAAGAGTGGAAGTTGACGAAGAACAGCTTTCGTTAGCTATAGGTAAAAAGGGACAAAATTCAAGACTGGCTGCAAGACTTTGCGGCATAAAAATAGATATTCACACGGTAAAATCCGAAGAAAATGTAGAAGTTGACGAAATCGGAGAAGAGAACGAAGAAGAATAACTAAAACAGAAGGTGAGAATATTTGATACCCGAAAGAACATGTATATGTTGTAGAAGTAAAAAAGAAAAAAGTGAATTTTTCAGAATTTCAATGATTAATGATAAATATGTTTTTGATGAGAATAATAAAATACAAAGCAGAGGAGCTTATATCTGTAAGAACTCGGAATGTATTCATAAACTTTCAAAACATAGAAAATATAATATTGAAATAGAAGAATTACTGAAAATGTTAAAAAAAATAGAGAAAAATAAAAAAAATATAATTGACATTTTACGACCTATGAAAAATTCCGATTATTTTGTGTTCGGAATAGATGAAAATATCGAAGGAATAAAAAAGGATAAAGTTAAACTGCTTGTAATTCCTGAAGATATTAATAAAAAATATATCGAAGACTTTAAAAGATTGAAAGAAAAGTTTAACTTTAAAGTCATCAAAATTGAAAAGAAATCACAGTTGGAGGAAATTTTTTCAAAAGATGTAAATGTAATAGGGATTGTAGATAAAAAGGTCGTGAACGGGATATTGAATAAAGTGGAGGTGACAAATGAAAGTACACGAATTGGCTAAGTTTATGGGCTATAAAACTGCGGATTTTATTGAAAAACTCCATAAAATCGGAATTCAGGGAAAAAATCATCCTAATAATAAGTTAGAAGATGATGAAGTAAATTCAATAAAAGAAAAACTTTCAAATGAAAATAGAAGTAATAATGAAGACAGTCACAAAAAAAGCGGAAATAACGAATCGAAAACAACCGAGCATAAAGAAAATACCAATAAAGGACACGTTATAAAAGAAAAACTGGTTTTCAGTACAAAAAACAGGAAGCCTGAAAATAGAAATAATGTAAAAGAGCCGGTAAAAAACAAAGAAACAGTAAATTCGGATAATGCAGGAAAATCTGTTGCAGAGGTAAATGCAAAACCGGAAAAAGAAGTGAATAAACAGGAAAATCAGCATAAAGAAATCAAAATTGAAAAAGAGAGTGTTGTGAAAGAAACGATAGCCGATAATAAAGATGCTTCAAAAAATAATTTCAACAGAAACGAAAAGAAATTTAATAATAAGCATAATGAGAGAAATCAGGATAATAACAGATATAACGATAACAGAAATCGTGACAAGAATTTCGGAAAAAGTTTTGAGAAATCTGATAAAGATAATCATTACGGAAGAGAAAACAGATATCAGTCCGGAGATAGAAACAGAGAGCGTCAGGGAGACAGATATAATAAGAATGCCGGAGATAATCAGGGAGACAGGGAAGGTCAGAACAACAGAAACTTCGACAGAAACGATAAAGGAAATTACCAGAATAAAGGAAACTTCAGAAATAAAGAAGGTCAGGGAAGTAATCAGGGAAACAGAGATAACAAAAGATTTGACGGTACTAAAAGATTTGATAACGATAAAAAAGATTTCAAAAAAAGAGATAATCGTCAATCTTTTGACGGCAAAAAAGATGATTACAAAAATGACAGAAATGACAGAGGTTTCGGAAATAAAAATAAAAAAGAAGTGCCGAAAAGCGATTCTGCAGGAGCTGCTCCTATAGCCGAAAAGCCTAAAGTAAATACAAAAGGAAAAGCTAAATTCGATAAAAAGAAATACGAAAAAGAAAAGAAACAGAAAGAAGAAGAAAAAAAATTAAGAGAATTAAGATCGGATTTTAGAAAAGACGATAAAAAGAAAAAAAGTAAGAAAAAACAGGAAAAGGTTATGAAGGACGAGATAATAAGAATTGAAGGCGAAAGTATAGGAATGATAACAATAGGTGAAGAAATTATTATTAAAGATCTGGCGGAAAAACTTGGAATAAACGTTTCGGATATTATAAAAAAATTCTTTATGCAGGGAAAAATGCTGACTGCAAATGCAATTTTATCTTTTGAAGAAGCTGAAGAAGTGGCTCTTGATTATGAAGTAATTGTGGAAAAAGAAGAAATAGAAGAAATAAGTTACGGAGAAAAATATCATCTTGAAATAGAAGACAGAGAACAGGATTTGATAACAAGAGCTCCGGTTATAACAATTATGGGACACGTAGATCACGGAAAAACTTCACTGCTTGATGCGTTAAGACATACAAACGTAATAGAAGGAGAAGCGGGAGGAATTACTCAAAGAATAGGAGCTTATCAGGTAAACTGGAAAGGTCAAAAAATCACATTTATAGATACTCCGGGGCACGAAGCCTTTACGGAAATGAGAGCAAGAGGAGCGAATATTACTGATATTTCCATATTGATAGTTGCTGCCGATGACGGTGTAAAACCTCAGACTGTAGAAGCTATTTCCCATGCGAAAGAAGCAGGCGTACCTATTATAGTTGCAATAAACAAAATAGATAAACCGGGAGCCGATCCTATGAAAGTCAGAACGGAACTTACAGAATACGGATTAATGTCTCCTGACTGGGGCGGAAATACTGAATTTGTAGAAATTTCCGCAAAACAGAAAATAAACCTCGAAGAATTACTTGAAACAATATTGATTACTGCGGAATTACTTGAGTTGAAAGCAAATCCAAAAAAAAGAGTAAAAGCTGTAGTCGTAGAATCAAGACTGGATCCGAAAATGGGTGCCGTTGCGGATATACTTATACAGGAAGGTGAACTTAAAATCGGAGATATATTTGTAGCGGGGGAAGCTCACGGTAGAGTAAGATCCATGGTCGACGACAGAGGAAACAAAATAGAAAAAGGACTTTTATCCCAACCTGTGGAAATTACCGGATTCAGTGATGTGCCTAATGCAGGAGATGTGCTTTACGGTGTAAATAATGATAAACAGGCTAAGAAAATAGTCGAAGACTTTATAAAAGAAAGAAAAGTAAACGAACAGAATAAAAAGAAACATATTTCGTTGGAAAGTTTATCTCAGGAATTGGAAGAACAACAGCTTAAAGAACTTAAATGTATCATAAGAGCTGATTCCAAAGGTTCTGTAGAAGCCTTAAAAGAATCTTTACAAAAATTATCCAATGATAAAGTTATGATAAACATTATTCAGGCGAGTGCCGGTGCGGTAACCGAAGGGGATGTGAAACTTGCCGAAGCCTCAAATGCCATAGTTATAGCATTTAATGTAAGACCGACTACTCCTGCTAGAATAGAAGCGGAAAAAACAGGAGTAGAAGTAAGAAATTATAACGTAATTTATCATGTAACCGAAGAAATAGAAAAAGCGATGAAAGGTATGCTTGATCCTGAATTTAAAGAAATTTACTTTGGAAGAATAGAAGTAAAACAGGTGTTTAAAATTTCCAATGTAGGAAATATAGCAGGAGCTATAGTCGTAGACGGAAAAGTAAGCAGAACATCGAAAATAAGAATTATAAGAGACGGAATAATAATTTTTGACGGAGAGCTTGAATCACTGAAAAGATTTAAAGACGATGCAAAAGAAGTCGTTATGGGACAGGAATGCGGTATCGGAATTAAAGACTTCAATGATATAAAAGAAGGCGACATAATAGAATCGTATATTTTGGAAGAAATACCGAGATAGTTATATTTTACCGACGAAGTTAAATTATGAGGTGAAAATATGAATGACAGAAGAAAAAAAGGTCTTGAAAAAGAAATATCAAGAATAGTGGGAATGACACTTTTAACCGAAGTTAAAAATGAAAAAATAAAAAATCTGATTTCGATTCATAAAGTCGAACTCACTAAAGACGGAAGATATCTTGACTTGACATTTTCGATTTTAGACCTGAAAAATAATGTAAATAAAGAAAAAGTAGTTGAAGATCTGGAAAAACTGAAAGGATTTTTCAGAAAAACAATAGGATCCCAATTATCAGTAAGATTTGTTCCTGAAATAAGGATTCATATAGATGACAGTGTAGAGTACGGAGTAAAAATATCTTCCATACTGAATGAAATTAAACAGAAGGACAGTGAATAATCCGTGAACTGGGAAATGAAAAATTATGATAGGGATTATCTGACTTTTAAAAGCGGAGAATTTGGAGAAAGTGAGCTTATAACAAGACTTCTTTTGAACAGAGGAATAAACTCGAAAGAAGAAGTGGAAAAATTTCTGAATTCCAGTGAAAATGATTTATTGAATCCGTTTTTACTTGAAAATATGGATGAAGTAACGGAAAGAATACTTAAAGCAAAAAAAAACAGAGAAAAAATCATTATTTACGGGGATTATGACGTAGACGGAATATCTGCGGCCGCTTATCTCGTAATTGTTTTCAGAAAGTTGGGAATGAATGTCGATTACTACATTCCCAACAGGGCTCATGAAGGCGTAGGAATAAACAGTAATCTTATAAAATATCTGACTAAAAGAAATGCAGGATTGTTCATTACTGTGGATACAAATATCGGGAGTTATGAAGAAGTGATGATGCTGAAAAGAAATAATATAGATATTATTATTACGGATCATCATAGACAGACGGAAGAAATAAAAAATTTCAATATTCCGACTATAAATCCCAAAATCAGCAATAATTATCCCAATAGAAATTTATCAGGATCGGGAGTAGCTTTTAAACTGGCTGATGCGGTATATGAAAAATGCGGTGTAAATAAAAAGATACTTTATGATTATCTGGACATTGTAATGATAGGAACTGTGGCTGACGTAGTTCCTATGACTGATGAAAACAGATTTATAATAAAAAAGGGATTGTATAATTTAAGAAAAACTAAAATAAAAGGGATGAAATACATTTTAAATTATTTAAGAATTAATCCCAATAATATAACTACGAGCGATGTAGGATTTTATATAGCACCTATATTCAATGCTCTCGGTAGAATTGATAATTCCAAAATGGTAGTGGAATTTTTCATTGAAGAAGATGATTTTAAACTGTTTTCAATAATCGAAGAAATGAAAAAAGCCAATAAAATACGCCGTTACCTTGAAATAGAAATATATAATGAAATTGAGGAAAAAATACAAAGATTAAACAAACCTAAATATATTTTTATGAAGAGCAGAAAATGGCATTCGGGAGTTATCGGAGTAGTCTGCTCGAGAATATCCATAAAATACAATATTCCCGTAATTCTGGTTTCGATAAAAAACGGATACGGAAAAGCTTCGTGCAGAAGTATTGAGGGACTTAATATATTCGATATGCTGAAAGAAACTTCGGATAAATTTGAAAGATTCGGAGGGCATGATCTTGCTGCGGGATTTCTTGTTTCGGAAAAATATTTGAAAGAGATAGAAATTTATCTGAAAAAAAGACTTGTTACTGCAAACAAATCGAATATTGAAAAAGTATTGTATATAGATTCGGCTTTGAATATAGAGCAGATAAATAAAAGTAAAGTGCTGGATATAAACAGATTGTCGCCTTTCGGTCTGGACAATCAGGAACCGAATTTTGTAGATAAAGGAATAAAATTTATAAGTTTTACAAAATTCGGAGTAAATAACCGTCATTTTAAAGGATTTATAAAAAAGAATGACAGAATAATATCGGTAATCGGATATAATTTAGGGCATAAACTTAAGTTTAAAAATATTAATAAAAAATATGAAATAGTTTATACACCTTCGTTTAAATCAGTAAGAACGGATTTATTTATAGAATTAAAATTAAAAGATTTTAGAGAAAATAGAGGAGGATAAAAATGGCAACTGTAAAAAAATTAAATGAAACAACTTATGAGGTATCTGTATCAAGAACGGGAGATGAATTAAAGCACATGAAAGAGCATGTATTGACTCATTTCAAAGATGCAAAAGTAGCAGGATTCAGACCCGGACATGTTCCTAAAGACGTACTGGAAAGAACTTTTAAAAAAGAAATAGAAGACGAAATTTTAAATCATATAATTTCTGAAGAATATTCAAAAGCAGTAAGTGAAAATGATTTGAAACCTATTGATAATATAAAATTAGAAAAATACGAAAATGAAAATGATAAAGTTGAATTGGTATTTACAATACCTGTATTGCCTGAAATAAAATTGGGAGAATACAAAGGTGTAAAAGCAGAAAAAGAAGAATTGAAAGTAACTGATGAAAAAGTAAATGAAGAAATAGAAAGATTAAGAGCAGGTGCTGCGAAATTAAAAGAAGTTGAGGAAGATGCAGCTGCTGAATTAAATGACGTAACGAATATAAATTTTGAAGGATTTATAGACGGAGAAGCATTTGAAGGAGGAAAAGCCGAAGGATTTGATTTGACATTGGGATCAAAAAACTTTATAGATACATTTGAAGATCAAATCGTGGGACATAAAAAAGGCGATGAATTTGATGTAAATGTAACTTTCCCTGAAAATTACGGAGCAGAAAATTTGGCAGGAAAACCGGCAGTATTTAAAGTAAAAGTAAATTCCATAAAAAGAAGAGAAGAAACTGAACTTAATGACGATCTTGCAAAAGAATTGGGATTTGATTCAATGGAAGATTTGAAAAACAAAACAAAAGAAAACATTACTAAAAGAGAAGAAAGCAGAATAGAAAATGATTTCAGAAACAAAGTAGTGGAAAAAGTGGCTGAAGGTACTGAAGTGGAAGTTCCTGAAGGACTTATTCAAAAAGAAATCCAATACAAAGTAAATGAGTTCGCTCAACAATTACAAATGCAAGGAATGTCTTTAAATCAATATTTTGAAATGACAGGACAGGACTTGGAAAAAATGAGAGAAACATTGAGAGAGCCTGCGAAAAAATCTTTGAAAACTCAATTAATACTGGATGAAATTGCAAAAGCTGAAAATATTGCCGCTTCAGATGAAGACGTGAACGCAGAAGTGGAAAAAATGGCTGAAATGTACGGTGTTGACAAAGATGTAATTTTAGAGGATGTAAAAAAATCCGGAAATTATGCTAGATTTGTTGAAAACACTAAATATCAGATAGTAAACAGAAAAACTGTAGATTTCCTTGTAAAAGAAGCTAAGTAAATTTTATTTGGAAATACAGACTAAAGGAGGCAAAAATGTACAGTCCGGTAGTTATCGAAAATGACGGTCGTGGCGAGAGAAGTTATGACATATATTCAAGATTACTTAAAGACAGAATAATATTTCTGGGAGGGGAAGTAGAAGACAATATTGCAAATTCAATAATAGCACAGCTTTTATTTTTAGATGCCCAGGATAAAGAAAAAGATATAGTAATGTATATAAACAGTCCGGGCGGTGTGGTAACTGCAGGATTGGCTATTTATGACACGATGAGGCATATAAAAGCCGATGTATCTACTGTCTGTATAGGACAGGCTGCAAGTATGGGAGCAGTATTACTTGCGGCAGGAGCTAAAGGTAAAAGATATTCGCTGCCTAATTCGAGAGTTATGATACACCAGCCTTCGGGCGGTGCCAGAGGACAGGCAACGGATATACAGATACAGGCTAAAGAAATCGAAAAGATAAAGAAAACATTGAATGAAATACTGTCCGAAGCGACAGGAAAGCCTGTGGAAGAAATATACAGAGATACCGAAAGAGATAATTTTATGTCTTCGGAAGAAGCATTGGCATACGGTATCATAGATAAAATATTGTAATTTTAATGAGGTGAAAAAATTTGGCAAAAAGCAAACATATATGTTCATTTTGCGGCAGAGGGGAAGACGAAGTCGAAAATCTTATAGGAAGTCCTGATAATCATTCGTTTATATGCGACAGGTGTATTGATGATTGTCTGGATTTGATAGATAATTATGACGGTGTTGAAAAAAAAGGCGAAAGTGAAATAGTTTTACTGAAACCTGCAGAAATAAAAGCAAAATTGGACGATTATATAATCGGTCAGGAAACGGCAAAAAAAGTATTGTCTGTTGCGGTGTATAATCACTTTAAAAGAATAAAACATAAAATGAAAAATATCGACGATGTGGAATTGCAGAAATCAAACGTTTTACTTGTCGGTCCTACAGGAAGCGGAAAAACATTGTTGGCTCAGACTTTGGCAAAGATACTGAATGTACCTCTTGCCATAGCTGATGCGACTACATTGACCGAAGCGGGATATGTAGGAGATGACGTGGAAAATGTACTTTTAAAATTGATAAAAGCTGCAGATTATGATATTGAAACTGCCGAACACGGAATAATATATATAGACGAGATTGATAAAATTGCCAGAAAGTCTGAAAATATGTCTATTACGAGAGATGTTTCAGGAGAGGGAGTGCAGCAAGCTTTACTTAAAATAATAGAAGGAACTGTTGCCAGCGTACCTCCTCAAGGAGGAAGAAAGCATCCCAATCAGGAAATGATCGAAATAAACACGAAGGATATATTGTTTATTGTGGGTGGAGCATTTGAAGGACTTGAAAGCAAATTAAAAAACAGAATAAATGAAAAAAGGGTAGGATTCGGGTTGGAAAATAACGGGCAGAAATTAGATGAAATGACTTTATTTGAAAATGTATTGCCTGAAGACCTTATAAAATTCGGACTGATACCTGAATTGATAGGTAGACTGCCTATAATAACTGCATTGCACGGATTGGACGAAGAGGCAATGATAAAAATATTGACTGAACCAAAAAATTCGCTTGTAAAACAGTATAAAAAATATTTTGAAATGGAAGATATTAAATTGAGTTTTGAAGACGATGCAATAGTCGAGATAGCAAAACTGGCACTTAAAAGAAAAATCGGTGCAAGAGGACTCAGATCAATCATTGAAAGTGTAATGCTCGATTTAATGTATGAAATTCCGTCTATGGAAAATGTAGCGAAAGTTATTATTACGAAAGAAGCTGTAGAAGATAAAAGTAAGGTCATTATAAAAAAAGGAAAAAAGTAGGACTATGATTTTTTAAATTTGTATGTTAAAATATATATGAGTTGAAAAGCTGACAATTTTAATTTCAGATTTGAAAAGAAAGGGGAATTATGTCAAGGAAACCATTTATTGCTACAAGAGAACTTGTGGTCTTTCCGGGTGTTGTAACGCCGATATTTATAGGAAGACAGTCAAGTCTGGCGAGTTTGGAAGAAGCATTGGACAAATTTGAGAATAAACTTATTCTCTCTACGCAAAAAGATGCCAATGTGGAAGATCCCAAATTACCTGAAGATGTTTATGAAACAGGAGTTCTTGTGCATGTAATACAAACGGTAAAAATGCCTAACGGTACTGTAAAAGTTCTGGTAGAAGCTAAGCACAGAGTGTTAATAGGGGAATTTTCCGAGAGAAACGGAGTACAGTTTACGGAATATCAGGAAATTTTTCCGAAACCTATAGAAGAAAGCAAAGCAGAAGCATTGAAAAGAAAAGTTATAGATGAATTTTCAAATTATGCAAAAACTACTCAGAAAATATTATCGGATGTTATATATAATATAAAAGAAATCAGAAATATAGATAAAGTTTTTGATTTGATATGTACCAATCTTATGATTGCGACAACAGTAAAACAGGAATTACTTGAAATACTTGATGTGGAAGAAAGAGCATACAGAATTTTAAGTATCCTTGAAAAAGAAGTGGAAATATTTACTATCGAAAAAGATATAGAATCGAAAGTAAGAGATCAGATGTCGGAAGTTCAGAAAAATTACTATTTAAGAGAAAAAATAAAGGCTATGAGAGAGGAAATGGGAGAAGACTCCGATTCGGACGAGGAGCTTGAAGAACTTGACCAGAAAGTCCATGAGTCGAAAGTACCTCAGGAGCTGAAAGACAAACTTTTCAAAGAACTTTCGAGATTGAAAAAAATGCCCGACTTTTCGGCAGAATCTTCAGTTATAAGATCTTATGTGGAAACTGTTCTCGAACTTCCTTGGGACGAATCTACAAAAGATGAAATAGACATTGAGAAAGCTGAAAAAATCCTTAATGAAGATCATTACGGACTGACAGAAGTAAAAGAGAGAATTTTGGAATTTTTGGCAGTGAAAAAACTGAATAATACTCTGAAAGGCTCGATTATCTGTCTTGTAGGACCTCCGGGTGTCGGGAAAACCTCACTTGCGAACTCTGTTGCCCGTTCGATGAATAGAAAATTCACGAGAATATCTCTTGGAGGACTTAGAGATGAAGCCGAAATAAGAGGACACAGAAGAACATATATCGGATCAATGCCGGGAAGACTTATAAATTCGTTGAAACAGGTAGGAGTAAATAATCCTGTCATGTTATTTGACGAAATAGATAAAATGGCTTCGGACTTTAGAGGAGATCCCGCTTCGGCGATGCTGGAAGTGCTAGATCCTGCTCAAAACCATACTTTTGAGGATCACTATATAGATTATCCTTTTGATTTATCCAAAGTGTTCTTTATATGTACGGCAAACGATTTGGGAGGAATACCCGGTCCGCTTAGGGACAGAATGGAAATAATTTCCATAGAATCTTATACGGAATTTGAAAAGCTGAATATTGCGAAAAAATATCTGATACCGCAAACACAGGAAGAAAACGGACTTAAAGACTATAAAATACCGTTTTCCGATGCTTCAATATTCAAAATAATAAATGAGTATACAAGAGAAGCGGGAGTGAGAAATCTAAGAAGAGAAATAAGCAAATTGTTCAGAAAAATGGCTAAAGAAGCTTTGACTTCCAAGTCAAAAAAACTATCGGTTACAGAAGCTAAGATAAAAGATTATCTCGGAAATCCTAAGTTCAGGGAAGACAAGATAAAAGAAAAAACAGGAAAAATAGGTGTTGTAAATGGACTTGCCTGGACAGCTGTAGGCGGAACAATGCTTGAAGTACAGGCTGTAAAAATGGAAGGAAAAGGTAATCTTCAACTTACAGGGAAATTAGGAAGTGTAATGCAGGAATCTGCTAAAGTTGCTTATTCTTATGTCAGACATATAAAAAATGAATTGGGCATAAAAAATAAATTTAATGAAGAAACAGATATTCATTTGCATTTTCCTGAGGGAGCAGTACCGAAAGACGGTCCGTCGGCAGGGATAACTATAACGACTGCTATAATATCAGTACTTGCCGATAAAGAAGTCAGACAGGATATAGCAATGACAGGAGAAATAACTATTACAGGGGAAGTTCTTGCGATAGGAGGAGTAAAAGAAAAAGTCATTGCAGCTCACAGAGTGGGTATAAGAGAAGTAGTCCTTCCGATAGATAACAAAATAGATGCGGAAGAGTTACCTGAAGAAATAACAAAAGACATGACTTTCCATTATGCGGAAACTTACGATGATGTAAAAAAAGTAGTTTTTGTAAAAGGAAAAGAAAAGTCCAAGAAAAAAGAAACAGAGAAAACAAAAGTTACAAAAAAAAGTAAATCAGCAAAAACATCGAAGAAATAATAAATGTCTTATTGAGTACTTATAGACATATTATACTCCCGTAAATCCTTCTTTCATTTATATGAAAGACTGTGATGATGCGGGAGTATTTTAATATTTCTTTTTTATTTATTCTATGTTAAAATATAAAAAATAAATGCAAAATTAGGAGTGAGTGAAATGACGGATTTAAACGATTTATCTGAAGAAAAAAGAGGGAAATTAGTAAAAAATCTTAAAGAAGAAATAGAAAATGAGAAGAAAATGCACATGCTGTTAGAGCAGAAAGTCTCGGAGATAACCGAGAAAAAGGAGAAATTGAAGTTTTCTCAAAAATTGGGTAATGCAATAGGAGATTTTGTCGGAAGTTGGAAATTTATTATACTTTTAGGCTTGTTTTTGGTATTTTGGATAGCTTTGAATGTGCATTTTTTAATGAGAAAAACATTCGATCCGTATCCTGTTCTTCTGCTTAATTTGATTTTATCGTGTGTCGCAGCAATACAGGCACCTCTGATAATGATGAGTCAAAAAAGAAAGCGTGATATAGACAGACAGCAAAAAGAAAATGATTATAAAGTGAATCTGAAAACAGAAATTGTGGTAGAAGATATTCATTATAAGCTTGATGAGTTACTGGAAAAACAGGAAGAAATAATTGAAAGAATTATTTATCTGGAAGGAAGAAAGCCTGATCCTGAACAAAGAAAATATAAATTTATGAAAGATATTTTTGAAAAAGATAAAAAAGCTGAGGAATAAAAATATGAATAAAACGGGATTTTTGAAAAAATACGATAAAAAAATAAGTTTGATTTTATGCTTATTGATGATGTTATTCTTAATAATATTTTTTATGAATAAAGATTTTTTCAACTGGGCTTTTAAAAGGCATCAGAATATTCTAAGTTGGTATATAAGACCTTTGTTTTTGATTCCTTTTTGTTATTTTTCTTATAAAAGGAGTTTTAGCGGTATTGCGATAACGATATTGGGAGTATTGACAAGTATGTTCTGGTTCCCTGAACCTGTAAGAGTAGATGAACAGGTAAGTAACTTTTTGAATATGGAAAAAAATTATTTAATGACAGATTGGACCGTTTCAAAGATTCTGATATCATCAGTAGTTCCTTTATCGCTTATTATTTTATCAATAGCATTTTGGAAAAGAAATATCTTATTGGGAATTATAAATTTGGTTATTATTGCTGTAGGGAAAATAATTTGGAGTATCGGATTCGGAGGAGATGGAGGTAAAAAAATAATATTACCTGCATTTACGGGATTAGTTTTATGTATAGTATTAATTTATGCAGGAATAAAAACGAAAGGAAAAAAAGATTTATGAAAATAGCTACAATCTGCTATATAAAGAAAGACGGATATACGCTTATGCTTAAAAGAACAAAAAAGAAAAATGACATACACGAAGGGAAATGGGTAGGTGTAGGTGGAAAAATGGAAATGGGAGAAAGCCCTGAAGATTGCATTAGAAGAGAAGTGTTTGAAGAAACAGGGTTGACTTTAAAAAATTTAAAATTAAAAGGTTTTTTAAGTTTTCCGGGGTTTGAAGATGAAGAAGACTGGTATTCTTTTGCGTTTGAATCAACTGATTTTGAAGGAGAACTTATAGATTCTCCAGAAGGAGAACTGGCGTGGATAAAAGATGATAAGATTAAAGACTTGAATATGTGGGAAGGAGATATTGATTTTCTTGAATGGATGAAAAAAGATAGAATATTTTCAGGAAAAATCACATATGATAAAGGAAAGTTCATAAAATCGGAAGTTATTTTCTATTAGGGGAATTTTTTCCTAAAATCTTTATAGAAACTGCAAATTTTACATATCAAAAAAATAAATAAGCAATAAGGAGGAATTTAAATTGAAAAATAAATTGTTTTTAGTGATTTTAATGCTTTGTTCGATTATTTCTTTCGGAGCAAACGGTAAAACAATAAATGTTGCGGTAATTTATTCTGTTAGAGGAAAAGGCGATAAATCGAGAAATGACTTTGCTTATGAAGGACTTATGAAAGCAAAAAAAGATTTCGGAATAGAGTTTAAAGAGATTATACAGAAAGTTTCTATTCTTGATGCTGAAGATCAGATAAAATTTCTGGCTAAAAGCGGGAAATACGACCTGATAATAGGAATACCGCACGAAACACAAATGGCAATCAGAAATATGGCAAGAGAATATCCCGAGCAGAAGTTTGCAGTGGCTTATGAAAGATTGGACAGTAAAATCCCGAATGTTGCCACTATTCTATTTAGAGAAGAAGAGGGCGGATTTTTGGCAGGAGCATTGGCAGCAATGATGAATAAGACTTGTTCTGTAGGATTTATAGGTTCTACAGAAACGGAAAATGTGAAAAAATACGAAACAGGATTTAAGCAGGGAGCAAAATATATAAATAAAAATATAGTAACAGTAAGTTCGTATATTGACGGCGAAAATCCTTATTTTGATATTCCTTTAGGCAAAAAGAAAGCCGAAGAAATGATTAAGAAATATAAAACAGGAGTTATATTTCACGATGCTTCGGGCAGCGGAATAGGAGTACTGAATGCGGCACAGGAAAATAAAATATTCGCAGTGTCGTCAGAACAGAATGAGGATAAACTCGCTCCGGGAACAGTTTTGACTTCGGTCATGACAGATTTGAGCACACCTGTCTACACGATAGTAAAAAGTGTAGTGAATGGTAATTTTCAAGGGAAAGAATATTACTTCGGGCTTTCTGAAAATGCTATAAAAACTACTGATTTCACATATACAAAAAATACGATAGGAAAAGAAAAGTTACAAAAATTGGAAGAAATAAAAGAAATGATAAGAAGCGGGAAGATAAAAGTGAGGGATTAGAAAAAATGTGAGGGCGAGAAAGCCCTCTATTTCAGGTTTTTAGGGATATTGATAAAATCTAATCGTTATTCAAATTTTGATTTTTGTTTGAATTATAAGAATGACTGAAAACGGGAGAAGATAAACTGAAAGTGAAAATTTCACGATCGACAATACCTACTGTGAAATCACTTTCGGATAATTGATATAAGAAATCGGCTATTTCTTCACTTGTGTGATATGTACCGAAGACTTTGTCATAATCATAATCAGTAACATCGTTTGCTATATTTCCGAATTCTGTTTTCGTAGCTGCAGGAGCAAGAACTTTGGCTTTTAATTTTGAGTTGTTTTTAATCAGTTCTCTTGCCAATCCTTCGGTAAATGAACTTACATAAAATTTAGTTGCACAATAAACAGTGGCAGACGGAACGATTGTATATCCTCCTGCCGAAGAAATATTGATTAATTGGCTTCCTTCAACATTGTGATAATCTTTAACATAAAGAATCGAAAGTAATGTCAGAGCTTCGATATTTAATTTTAACATATTCCGGGTTTTTTCAATATTATGCTCATTAACGTTTTGATATAATCCGGAGCCTGCATTATTAATTAAAATTTCAATATTATATTCTTTAAGACTAGAATAAAGATCCTGAATTTTTTCTGTATCTGTTAAATCAAAATCTTTAATAACAATATCAATATCAGGGTAATCAGATAAGATTTCATTTTTCAGATTTTCCATTAAATTTTTTCTTCTTGCTATTAAGATCAGATTTTTTCCTTTTTTTGCAAACAGTTTCGCAGCGGCTTTACCGATGCCCGAACTCGCTCCTGTAATTGTAACATATTTTTTTGACATAAAATTACCTCCAATTTATTTGATAGAAAAAGTTTATCAGTTAGAGTATAGTGTAAGTCAATATATTTTTTAGGAGATGCTATGAATATAAGTGAATTTTCAGAAAAGACAGGATTAACAGCGTATACAATAAGATATTACGAAAAGAAAAATTTGATAAAAGTAAAAAGAGATGATAAAAATAGAAGAATATATGACGAAAGTGATATAGAATGGATTAAATTCATAAAAAAACTGAAGGATACAGGGATGTTATTGAAAGATATAAAAGTTTATTCTGATTTGAGATATAAAGGAGACGGAACAATATCTGAAAGAATGGAACTTCTTATAAAGCATAGAAAATATGTAAAAAACCAGATAAAGATATGGGAAAATTATTTAAGTAATTTAGATAATAAAATAGAAATTTATAAATCGAAAATAAGAAATTAGAGGTTTTATAAGGAGATATTTATGACTGAAATTATATTTAGTTATAACAGACTTTCTCATCGTGTGTTAAATTTTATGATTATTGTAGGACAATTTATCAGTTTAATATTAGTTTGGTTGTTTTTGTATTTTTTAGGAATAACTAATTATGAAACGGCTCCTGCTTTTTTTCAGGAAAATCCTGATATTGCAGTTTGGATTATATTCCTTTCTATTCCGTTTTTCATGTTATCAACTGCGTTTATTATATTTAAGTTTTGGAGCAGAAAAGAAGATAAAGCTTGTATTCGTTTATGGAAAGAATATGCTATTTTATATTATCGTGGAGAAGAAATAATGATAAATAAAGGGGAAATAAGTATCGAACAGTTAACTTCGAAGAAAAAAGCAATTTTTTATGATACATATATTTTAAAAATTCAAAAAAGAAAGATAATATTTGACAAATGTATTTTAAAAAAAGGAAAAAAGAGAGAAAAGACTCTTTCTTTTGCAATGAAAAAATTATTGTATTATACAAAATAAACATGAAAGGAAAAGAAACAATCATGAGAAATTTTAATTATAAGCCTTTGATTGAATATGTTTCATATTTAAACAGGAAGTATATTAATCCCGATAAAGCCGGAGCAGATAAAGAAAGTATGCAAAAATTTAAAGAGGCGGGACAGTCTGCAAGAAAGACGTTTACTGAAATTGCAAAAAGTTTTGAAAGTAAACTCGAAGACTTTAAAATGCAGAAAGTCAGCAGCTGGATGAATCAGGCACAAATAGGACGTCCTTATTTTTGGGTATTTTTTAAAAGACCTGATGAGCTTCGTGACGAATCGGGATTTGCATTAAGAGTGTTTGGAGAAGGAAAAAATACAGGAATTTCATTGGAAGTGAGTTTTCTTGAAAGAGGTATAGGAAAAAATACAATTCATCAACAGAATAAAGTTCTTGAAATACCTATAAAAGAGCCTTTGTACTATTTTTCGCAGATTGACGGAGAAAACTATCGAATGAACGGGAATGAGGAAAATCGTCAAAAACTCATAAAAGATGTAACTGACAGGAAAGTAAGAAAAGTTCTTGTAAAATACGATGTAAATAATATACAGAGTTTTAAAAATCTTGATGAATTAACAGATGAATTTTTAAAAGGTTTTAAACTGCTTTATCCTTATTACGAAATGACTAAAATAAGATAATAAATAGAAAGGAACTGAAAATTTATGAATGATTTGTCGTTGAAAGAAAAAATCGCTAAAGTGCTGTTTGATGTAAAGGCTGTAAAAATCAGTGTAAATGAGCCTTTTACTTTTGCTTCGGGAATAAAAAGTCCTATTTACTGTGATAACAGATATATTTTAGGATTTCCTGAAGAAAGAGATATTATAATTGACGGATTTGTCGAGAAAATAGACAAAGATGCAGATGTGATTGTCGGAGTGGCAACTGCAGGAATACCTTGGGCTTCGTTTATTGCCGACAGAATGAAAAAGCCTCTTTCCTATGTGAGAAACAAACCGAAAGAACACGGGCGTGGAAAACAGATAGAGGGAGCGGATATAAAAGGAAAAAAAGTAGTTGTAATAGAAGACCTTATAACTACAGGGAAAAGTAGTCTTATCGCTGTGGAAGTTCTGCAGAAAGAAGGAGTTGCTGAACAGGAAGTAATGGCTATATTTTCTTACGGTTTTGATAAGGCAAGTGAAAATTATGAGAAGTATAATTGTAAATTCAGTTCCCTTTCCAATTTTGATACGTTGATAAAAATACTGGAACAGTCGAAATACTTGACAGAAGAAGAGGCTAAAATAGCTTTGGAATGGAGCAGAAATCCTGGGAGATGGGGGAGATAGGGATAATTTTTACATAAATATTTTGAGAAATAAAGAATTAGAATATCAAGGATAGAGGGTTAGAAAATGTTTTTACAATTTCTTGAAACAAAAAATTTAAAAGAACAAAAGAGAGAAGATATTTATATAAGGGTTAAAAAAGTTACGGAAAAGATGATTAAACTAGTATTGCTATAGTGATGTTGGCTTAGCGATTATATTTTGCATTAATATGCTATAATAAAATTGAATAAGTTTAGAATAAAAAAGACTGGATATATTTCAAACTTTTATGTATAATAAAATTATAAAAATAATTAATTTTATATAAAAGGAGAAAAATATGAAGAATGATAATGAAAAGTATGAAGTAACTCTAAAAGAGGACGGATCAGTAGAAGAGATAAAATCTGTTCCTAAAAGTAAGGAAGAATTAGAAAAAGAATTAGCTTCTTTGGAAGAACAGTTAGAAGCTAAAAAATTAGAAGAAAAAATAGAACAAATGAAAAGACGACTGGCAGGAGAACCGGAACCTGCTGACATAGAGTATATTGAGGAAGTATTAGATAAAAAAGAAAAAGAAGAAAAGAAAAAGAGTGATACTATTCAATGGGCAGTAGCCCTGTTATTAGTAGTATTTTTATTTGCCGGAGGATACGGATATATGTGGTATCAAGATAAGGTATCTAAAGCTAAAGCTGCGGCTGCAGCAGAAGAACAAAAAAGGCAGGAAAAAAAGGCTAAAGTGCCGGAAAAAACTCAGGAGGAAAAAGACGAAGAGGCTTGGCAGGCTTGGATGAAAGAGCAGGAAAATAAATATGGCTATGTACTTGCTCATGTTAATGAAAGTAATGTTAAGAGAGAATGGTTTAACGGACATGGGAAATTACCTGATTTAGATAATTGGAAATGGACATCTAAGAATTATAAAAGAGTATCTTTATCTGATGAAGAATTAAGACAGTTATTTGGAAAGAATAAGTTCTGCCAAAATGTAGGACAACAATTAATGTTATGATACGAGAATACAGCTTTAGGATATCCTGATGGTAGAGGGACTTGGAGAGCAGGATTAGCAGTTGCTCTAGCGGAATACAGTAAACAAATGTTTCCTTCTGATTTACAAGAAGAGTATGGGGAACTTAATTTGTCAAAGCTTTGGAAATATGCCGATTGCAAAGTAGCACCTCAAGAAATATTAAATAAAGTGTATATTGACAGAGCAATTTTCACTAAAGGTATATATGATGAGACTCTGTGGGATTTAGCACGTGACAGCTTCTGGGAATATTAATGACAAAGTTGATGATATAGTTTATGCTTATTTCTAATACTACTGTCATAATATAGACTACCCCAATATAAAAATAGAAATATAATCTACAATTTAGTTATTCTAAAACTGTCTAATATTTCAAAAATAATAGATTTTTCTATTTTAATGAAGATAACGAGTATACTGATATATAAAATTAAAAAAATATAAACAATAACAAATTAGGAGATGATTAAATTGAAAAAATCGTTATTAATATTATTTCTATTATTCGGTGCAGTAAGTTTGGCACGGGAAGTATGGAAAGAAAGAGATTACTGTTATGGTGGTGAAAGGACAGAGTTGAGAGGAGTGAAATTCTCAAAAGACGGGAATTTTGCATTGAGAACTTATGAATATTGCTATTTAGGCGGAAAAATGTATAAAAATATTCTTGTAGATGTGGAAATTAAAGTAGGAAATCCTGATAACAGATATGTTGATAATCCTGTTTATGACAGATATCTTGTAGCAACTTCCAAAAGTGAATACAATTTTAAGGCTTGGAATGATGAAGAAATTATGGTTGTAATAAAGGGAGAAACAAACGATTTTAAAAATTTGAAATTAGCAAAAAAATGGTTTTTAAACTCAAAAAAAAGATTATTTTAAACTCGAAAAAAGACTGGAGAAATTCCGTCTTTTTTAGTATAATAAATTAAAATTACAATCAAGGGGAGAAATTGTATGAAAGTGAAAATGATACTACCTGCATTGACAGAAGCCGAAAGTCCTTTTTGGAGACCGATAAAATATTCACTCTTTCCTCCGTTGGGACTTGCAACATTGGCGGGATATTTTTCCGAAGATGACGAAATAGAATTACAGGATCAGCATATAGAAGAACTGAATTTGGATGACAGTCCCGACCTTGTAGTAATTCAGGTTTATATTACAAATGCATACAGGTCTTATAAACTTGCTGATTATTACAGAAAAAAGGGAGTATATGTAGTTTTAGGGGGATTGCATGTTACTTCACTGCCCGAAGAGGCAATAGAGCATGCAGATACAATAATGCTAGGTCCAGGAGAAGATATTTTCCCCAAGTTTCTTGAAGATTTGAGAAATAAAAAGCCTCAAAAAATGTATATTTCTGTACACAGAAGTTTGGAAAATATTCCTGTTGTCAGAAGAGATTTAATAAAAAGAGAACGATATTTAGTGCCTAATTCTATTGTAGTAACGAGAGGATGTCCTCATCATTGCGATTTTTGCTATAAAGATGCCTTTTATCAAAACGGAAAATCATTTTATACAAGATTGGTAGATGACGCATTAAAAGAAATTGAAAGTTTGCCGGGAAGACATTTATATTTTTTGGATGATCATTTACTTGGGAATCCTAAGTTCGCAAAAGAACTTTTTGAAGGAATGAAAGGAATGAATCGTGTATTTCAGGGAGCAGCGACTATTGATTCGATATTGACGGGAGATACTATAGAAAAAGCTGCTGAAGCAGGACTTAGGAGTATATTTGTAGGATTTGAAACATTTTCGCCGGAAAATCTGAAACAAAGCAATAAAAGTCAGAATTTACAGAGAGATTATATAAAAGTGGTGAACAGGTTACATTCATTGGGAATTATGATTAACGGAAGTTTTGTATTCGGACTGGATAATGATGATAAAGATGTTTTTAAAAGAACTGTGGACTGGGGAGTAAAAAATGCGATAACGACTTCGACTTATCATATACTGACGCCTTATCCCGGCACAAGGCTCTTTAAAAGAATGGAAGAAGACGGGAGAATAACTACGAGAAATTGGAACTTGTACGATACGAGAAATGTAGTTTATAAAACGAAAAATCTGACTCCTCAGGAACTGAAAGAAGGATATAACTGGGCTTATAAAGAATTTTATACATGGAAAAATATATTTGAAGCAAGCAGTAATCATAATTTAGTCAAACATAAATTAAAACACTTTTTTTATACTGCAGGCTGGAAAAAATTTGAGCCTTTTTGGAATTTTGTTATAAAAAGCCGACATTTGAATAATATGACACCTGTATTGGAAAGTATTTTAAGCAAAGTGAAAAATCATTAATATAAATACTTTAATGAAATTATAATTTTTGTGTTGAAAAAAAGATAAAAATGTTGTATAATAAATTTACAAAAGCAAGTGTATCCTACTTTTCGGTAAAAATATACCGATAAAACGGAAACTGACAGGAGTGCAAGTGTATCCTACTTTTCGGTAAAAATATACCGATAAAACGGAAACTGACAGGAGTGCAAGTGTATCCTGCTTTTCAGTAGAAGCATACTGATAAAACGGAAATTAAAAAACTGAAAAGGGCGATGATTTTTTTTCGCCCTGTTATTATACATGGGGGATATAAATGAAAAATAGATTAATATTTGTGAAAATTGATGAAAAGTATATTGAGTATTTATCAAGATATGAAAATAAGGTTGCACAAAAGAAAAATCGAATTTGGATAGGAGTTTTATTAGAGATAAATAATATAAAATATTTTGCACCTCTTTCTTCTCCTAAAGAAAAGCATATGAAAATGAATGAACAAATTGATTTTATGAAGATAGATTCGGGTAAATTAGGAGTAATTAATTTCAATAATATGATACCGATAAGAGGTGAAAGTAATTATATAAAAGTGGTTTTTAAAAATGAAGATGAAAAGTATAAATATCTTTTACAAAATCAGTATAATTGGATAAAAAATAATAAAACAGTAATTTTTCAGAAGGCAGAAGTACTATATACAATGATTGAGAAATTAATATTGAAAAAGAAAAGAACAAAATTCCAGAATACCCTCCTAAAAAGATGTGTAAATTTTAAAAAACTTGAAAAAATAATTGAAATCGAAGATAAAAAAATATTCACTAAAACGGATAAATTTTACTAAAATAAAAAAATATTATTAAAATAAAAGTCTAATCCTATTGAAAAATAGAAAAAAATTTGATATTATATTTAAAATTTGAGATAAAAAAATTTGAAATAGGAGAAATTGTGATGCTTGGAATTTTTACTGAAAATAATAATTTCAAAAGAATATTCAGCAAACTGAAACAGGAAAAACCCGATTTTTCATTTCATTCAGTTTCATATTTTATTTCATATAATTTATACAAAAAAAGAAAATTTGAGATTCAGATTTCGGATTTTCTCACAATAATTGATAATAGAGAGAATAAAGATATTTTATTTTAAATATTTATTATTCTCTTTTTTTATAAATAAAAATTTTATAGGAGGCGGTAATGAAACAGAAAGACATTATTTCAATGAATGACATGAGTAAAGAAGAGATTCTGAGTATTTTGGAGATTGCAGGGAAGATAGAGAAAACGCCTGAAAAAGAAAAATTAAAATTTTTACAAGGGAAAATAGTTTCAACACTGTTTTTTGAACCGAGTACGAGAACGAAGATGTCCTTTGAGTCGGCAGCATTGAGATTGGGGGCTGAGATACTTCATTTTCCTCCCCTTGAACAGACATCACTGAAAAAAGGAGAGTCATTTACAGACACTATAAAAATGGTAGAATCCTACTCGGATGCCATAGTAGTAAGACATCCTTTTGACGGAGCGGCAAGACTTGCGGCAAATACTTCTAAAAAACCCGTGCTTAATGCAGGAGACGGCTCCAATCAGCACCCGAGTCAGACGTTACTTGATTTGTATACTATTCTTGAAGAAAAAGGGACGTTGAATAACATATCCGTAGCTTTTGTAGGAGATTTGAAATACGGAAGAACTGTACATTCTCTTGTAAAAGCACTGACACATTTCAATCCGAAAATTTATTTTGTATCTCCCGAAATATTGCAAATGCCTCAATATTTGCTTGATGATTTGGATAAACATAATATTAAATATGAAGTTTTGAGAGATTTCAGAGATTGTCTGGATAAAATAGATGTATTTTACATGACGAGAATACAGCGTGAAAGATTTCCTGATATAGAAGATTATGAAAAGGTAAAGGGAGTTTATGTGATAAATAAAGAAAATATAGCGGGGAAATGTAAAGAAGATATGATAATACTGCATCCGTTGCCAAGAGTGGATGAAATATCTACGGATTTGGATGATACAAAATATGCATTATACTTTAAACAGGCTAAAAACGGTATTCCTGTGAGACAGGCGATGTTAATGACAGTGTTGGACGAAATAAAAAATCATATAAAATAGGAGGATAATAATGGAATTACAAATAACGGCTTTAAAAAACGGAATAGTTATAGATCACATTCCTGCAGAAAAAACTTTTCCCATTCTGGAAATACTTCGTTTGAGAGAATACGGCGAAGTGATAACGGTAGCGTGTAATTTGAAAAGCAGCTCGTTAGGGAAAAAAGGATTAATAAAAATAGCGGACAGAAACTTGGGAGACAGAGAACTGGGAGAAATCGCGATCCTGGCACCTGATGTAACGATTAATATTATTGAAAATTTTAAAGTAGTAAAGAAAATAAAATTGTCTATACCTAATGAAATTGTCGGATTGATAAAATGTAATAACAATAAATGTATATCAAATCATGAAAATATAGAATCAAAATTTATTAAAATCACAGACGGAGATAAAATAAAATACAAATGTTTTTATTGCGAAAGAGTTATAGCAGAACATGAAATTGAGTTAAAACCTTTATAAATCAAAGAGAAAAGAGGAAATGAATTTGAATATTGAAGAAAAAGCAAAAAGTAAATTGATTATTGCTCTTGATTATGATGATTTGAAAGAAGCTCAAGAGTCGGTTGAAAATCTTGGAAATAACGTAGACATATATAAGGTCGGGCTAGAAATATTTCTGAATACAAACGGGAAAATCATTGATTATTTGCATGAGAAAAATAAAAAAGTGTTTTTAGACTTAAAATTTCACGATATAACGAATACCGTAAAAGCAGCCTGTGAATATGCTATAAAAAGAGATGTTTTTATGTTCAATATTCACTGTTCCAACGGAAGTAAAACGATGAGAAAGGTTGCCGAACTTGTAAAAAAACATAATTCAAACTCAATTTTAATAGGAGTTACAGTGCTTACAAATTTGTCCGAAGAAGATATTCAGGAGATGTTTAAAAGTGAGATGAATTTGAAAGAACTTGTTTTGAATATGGCGACAATAACTAAAAATAGCGGAATGAACGGTATTGTATGTTCTGCAGATGAAGCAAAATTTATAAAAGAAAAACTCGGAAATGATTTTGTTACTGTATGTCCGGGAATAAGACCGCGATTTACTTTAAATAAAGAGGACGATCAAAGCAGAATAATGACACCTTATAATGCGATAATGAATAATGCCGATTTTCTTGTAGTCGGACGACCTGTAACAAAGTCTGAAAATCCTGTAAAAGCTGTAAAATTTATAATTGAAGAAATTTCAAAAGGACTGAACAAAAAATCAAATAAATTGGAGAAATGATGGAAAATAAAGGGAAAACTTTACTTTTAAAAAACGGAAAAGATATATACGGAGAAAAGATTGATATTTTAATTGTCGGAGAAAAAATCGAAAAAATATCCGAAGAAATATCAGGAAAAGATGCAGAAAATCTAAAAATTATAGATTTAAAAGGAAATCTTGTAATGCCCGGAATAATAGATATTCATACACATATGAGAGAGCCGGGAATAACTCATAAAGAAGATTTTGAATCAGGGTCAAAAGCTTGTGCCAAAGGAGGAATTACTACGTTTTATGATATGCCGAATACAGTTCCTCCTACGGTAACTCTTGAAAATCTTATTATGAAAAAGAAAGCGGCAGCAGAAAAGTCCATTGTTAATTTCGGATTTCATTTCGGAGGAAGTAAAAATAACAATATAGAGGAAATTAGAAAAGTTTTGAAAGAAAAAGAAGCGAACACTGTAAAAATATTTATGAATGTTACTACAGGTGAGATGCTTATAGAAGATGAAGAATTACTGAAAGAGATATTTAGAAATTCGGATTTGGTGCCGATTCATGCAGAGCATGAAATGATAGATAAGGCATTATTACTGAATAAAGAATACGGGCATGGACTTTATGTGTGTCATATTCCGTCAAAAGAGGAACTTGTGAAAGTTATAGAAGCAAAGAATAATCCTAAAATGAATAATGAAAAACATCCTGTTTACGTGGAAGTTACCCCTCATCATCTGTTTTTAAATGAAAAAATTCGGGAAAGCAGTGAAAGAAATAAAATGCTTTTGAGAATGAAGCCTGAATTGAGAACTGAACAAGATAATGAATTTTTATGGAAAGCACTGATTAACGGAGATATTGATACTGTGGGAACTGATCATGCTCCTCATTTGATAAGTGAAAAGCTTGAAAAAGTAACATTCGGAATGCCCGGAGTGGAAACATCTCTCGCTCTCATGCTTACCGAATATAATAAAGGAAAGATAACTCTTGAGAAAATTCAGAAAGTGATGTGTGAAAATCCTGCAAAAATAATGAAAATAGAAAAAAGAGGAAAACTGAAAGAGGGATATTATGCTGATATTATAGTGATCGACCTGAATAAAGAGTGGATAGTAAAAAATGAGGATTGCGAGTCTAAGTGTAAAT
The DNA here is from genome assembly GCF_007990505.1 of Pseudoleptotrichia goodfellowii. Taxonomy (NCBI): domain Bacteria; kingdom Fusobacteriati; phylum Fusobacteriota; class Fusobacteriia; order Fusobacteriales; family Leptotrichiaceae; genus Pseudoleptotrichia; species Pseudoleptotrichia goodfellowii. The sequence goes on from NZ_AP019822.1 coordinate 1,122,466, forward strand.
GGAGTCCTTATGAAAATTGGAAATTAAAAGGGAAAAATATAATGACTGTAGTAAACGGAAATATAGTCTACGAGAATGAAAAAATTCGGGAGAATGAGGGAAAAGGAAGGAATGTGGAGGTTAAATAGTACCAACAGGTAACGATAAATTCATAAGTTTTTTATAGTCAAATTTTCTCAAAATATAACCTCTTTTCATAGCCATTATAGCATATTTGGCGTATATAAATCAAATGTGGCGAGAAAAATCTACGCCATATTTGATAAAATGGCTTAGATAAACTTGTAGATGGTGTGAAAGTTGTAAAATTTTTAAATTGACAACAATAAGAAAAAATGATAAAATAATTTTTGTCATACTAGCCGGGGAGTTAGCGGTGCCCTGTATCTACAACCCGCTTTAGTAGAGGTGATGTCGGACTTGCGGATGATTTTAGTGTCAATGCCTTAAACTGTAAAGTGTTGAGAAAATAGTCCCGTATTGTGGAGAAGCGGTGAATCGTGTCAGGTTGGGAACGAAGCAGCACTAAATCGATTTCTTCAGGTTTACGGGGTAGCTGTTTTTGAGCTTTCTGTTTGAGAAACAGGCGGTAAAATTTTTTCAAATGTCCGATGTATGACTTAATAATAATAAAAAACATAAATATTTATAAACAATAGCAGGAAAGTATACTTGATTGCTATTTTTTTATCATTTTAGGGGGAAATCGTGGATATTATAGAATGGAGTGGTAAATCCGACAAGACCGAAATCAACAAATTAAAAAATATGGATAAAGATTTTACTTTTGTTGAAAATATCGATAAACTTTTTATACTTTACTCAGGAGATAAAATTTACGGCTATGCAGTAATCGGATTGGAAAAAGTTGTAGAACTGAAAAAGATATTTATAATGCCGAGATTGAGAAATAACGGTTACGGTACGATTTTACTGAAATATGTGATAAACTGGCTTATAAATAATAATTATGATTCGCTCATTGTAGTAAATCATAAGCAAATGAACAATTTTCTGGAAGAACAGAGATTTGTGAAAAATGAGGAAGGATATATTTTAAATAATCTCACTCAAAATAAAAAGCAGGAAAAAAGAATGCTTTTTGTGTCGAAATTTGCCATAGGAATAAATGTAATACTGGCATTTCTGAAAATTGTTTCGGGAACAATATTTAAAAGTACGTCTTTACTGGCTGACGGGATAAATTCATTGTCGGATTTGATTACCAATATTCTAGTAATTATCGGACTGAAAGTCGGTGCAAATCCCGAAGACAAGGATCATCCTTTCGGACACGGGAAAATAGAGTCGGTTTTCAGTGTTATAATAGGAACATTTATAATTCTTACAGCATTTGATTTGATTCGAGAAAATATGGGAAATTTGATAAGCCCTGAAAATAAGATGATATTCGGATTTGTTCCTGTAATTGTAACGATTGTTGCTATAATAATAAAAATATTCCAATTAATGTTTATGAAATATAAAACTAGAGATTACAGAAGTCAGCTTATAAATTCTTTGCTGAAAGACTATAAATCGGATATAGTTATATCTTCTGCAGTGCTTTTGGGAATTATGCTTTCAAAATTCAATCCTGTATTTGACACTTTTGTGGGAATAGTCGTAGCCGTTTATATTGTCAGAGAAGGATATAAACTCATAAAAGAAAATGCTTTGATATTGCTTGATTCTCAGGATGAGGAGTTGCTTGAAAATATAAAAAAGGATATTTTTGATTTTGAAGAAATAGAGAATGCCCATGACTTCAGAATGACTACTTCGGGAAAAGATATTTATATTTTTGCGGATATTCGTGTAAATAAAGAAATGTCAGTTCATGAGGCTCACGAAGTAACGAATAGAATTTCAAAATTTATAAAGCATAAATACATAAATGTGAAAAAAGTTCTGATTCATTTGGAGCCGGTGTATGAGAGTGAATAGTACAGGTTTTATATAATTTGATAAAATTTAATCTTGATTTTGAAGTATGTATATGTTAATATAAATAAAAATTACTTGTGTTATATTCAGATAGTGAGAGGAGAAGTTGAAAAATGGAAAATATGGAAGATGAAGTAATAGTTGAAGAATTTGAGGAAAAAGTAGGATCAAATGAAAAGAATGAATATTTGCAGGAAGTTAAAGAAGTAAAAGTAGAAAGCGGTGAAAAAAAATATAGTAAAGTAGCATACTGTATATTAGCTTTCTTTTTAGGTGTATTTGGAATACATTTATTTTATGCAAAGAAAACAATGCAAGGAATAATATTTGTTGTATTTGCAATAATTGGTATTATAACGGCGGCATTTTATATAGGAGTATTTATAATTATGATATTAAGAATAACTTCTTTTGTCCAAATGTTAATAGCTTTATTTAAAAAATCAGACGAGTTTGGAAGAATATCATAATTTTTGTAACATATAAAAGAGTTTTAACAACTCTTTTTTTTATTGTTTGATTATGGTATAATATAACAAAATAAGTTAATAAATATGATACAGGAAAAATATTTTTGAATTTTATTCTTTTAAATTTTAAAAAATAAGAAAGAGAAGGAAGGCATACAAAAATGAGTATTTTAGATGAACTGAACAGCGAGCAGAAAAAAGCTGCAGAAAAAACCGAAGGACCTATCTTAATATTGGCAGGTGCAGGAAGCGGAAAAACAAGGACTGTCACATACAGAATAGCTCATATGATAAAGGAAATAGGGATTTCTCCTATGAATATTCTTGCGTTGACATTTACAAATAAAGCCGCAAGAGAAATGAAAGAAAGAGCTGAAGCTCTTATCGGAGCCGATTCCTATAATCTTGTAGTATCTACATTTCACTCTTTTTCAGTAAGACTTTTGAAAACTTATGCAGATAGAATAGGTTTCGGAAGAAATTTTAATATATATGATGTGGACGATCAGAAAAGTATCATTACCAAGATAAAAAAAGATTTGAATACAGGGAATGATGATTTGACACCGGGGAAAATTGCAGGGAAAATAAGTAAACTTAAGGAACAGGGGATAGGTATTAATGAATTGGAAGAAGAGATTGATTTGAAATTACCTTGGAATAAACTTTTTTATGATATTTACAAACAGTATAATGAAGTTTTGAAAGCCAATAATGCTATGGATTTTTCGGATTTATTACTGAATGCGAGAAAATTGCTTGATGATCCTTATGTCCTTGAAAGGGTACAGGACAGATACAGATATATTGTTGTGGACGAATATCAGGATACAAATGATATTCAGTACCAAATAATAAGTATAATCGCTGCGAAATATAAAAATATATGTGTTGTGGGCGATGAAGATCAGAGTATTTATGCTTTCAGGGGAGCAAATATTAATAATATACTTAATTTTGAGAGAGATTATCCCGATGCTCTTGTAGTAAAACTGGAAAGAAACTACAGATCTACAAAAAGAATACTTGATGTTGCCAATGAAGTCATAAAAAATAACAAGAGTTCCAAAGGGAAGAAATTATGGACTGACGGTGACGAAGGAGAAAAAATAAAAATATTCAATGCGGAAAATGTTTATGACGAAGCTGATTATATTGTAGAAAATATAAGAGCTAAACATTTACAGGGAAAAGCATACAAGGATATGACTATTTTATACAGAACAAACGCACAATCGAGGGTTTTGGAAGAAAAGCTTCTGGCTTCAAATATTCCTTATAAAATATACGGTGGAATGCAATTTTTCCAGAGAAAAGAAATAAAAGATATTTTGGCATATTTAAGTTTGCTCAATAATAAAAATGACAATCATAATTTTTTACGGATAATAAATGTTCCTAAACGTTCTATAGGAGATAAAACTTTAGAGAAAATAAATAATCTGGCTCAGAAAAAAGGGCTTTCAATGTTTGACTCGCTGAAATTTATAAATGAAATTTCGGAACTTAGAGTGGGAGTCAGAGAAACACTTGCAAACTTTTATAACATGATGCAGGAAATTTATGAAAGTTTGGATGAGTTGTCAGTAAAAGAAGTATTTGATGAAGTAATGTCCAAAACAAAATATATTGATTTTATTGAAGATAATAAAGAGGATAGAGTAAAAAATATTGAAGAACTTTTAAACAGTATTACAGAAGCACAAAAACAGAATGAAGGACTTTCCTTAAGTGAATATTTGGATATGGTATCTTTGAGCACGTCGACAGACGGAATGGAAGACGAAGAAAATTTTGTAAAACTGATGACAGTACACAGTTCCAAAGGACTTGAATTTGATTATGTGTTTATCGCAGGAATGGAAGACGGACTTTTCCCTTCGTGTAATTTTGAAACGCCTGAAGAGGATATAGAAGAAGAGAGAAGACTTTGCTATGTTGCAGTAACGAGGGCAAAAAAAGAACTCTTTATTTCTCATGTTTCGGAAAGAATGGTTTGGGGACAAATGAATTTTATGATAAAGCCTTCAAGATTTATTTATGAGATGAAACAGGATAATCTTGAATATTTATCGGAAAAATTTGCCAAATTCACCAAGAAAATGGAAAAAACTTCAGTAATAGACAGTAAGAAAAAAACGAAAATAGAAAATTTCAATCCTTTTTCCATAAAATCTGTAAGAACTTCGGAATTGAAACATAGACATGATTTGAAATATAAAACGGGAGACATTGTAACTCATATTAAATTTGGAAAAGGAAAAATCAAAAGCATTGACAGCAAAAGTATGACAGTCGATTTTCCTGTCGGAGAGAAAAAAATAGCACTTGTTTTAGTAAAAAAAATATTAAAAGATAAATAATCGGAGGTAATCCAATGAAAAGAAAAACTGTTAAAAATGAAGTGGAAATAAGTGGTATAGGACTTCATAAAGGGGAGCAGATAAAACTGACTTTAAAGCCTAATACCGATAATAGTGGAATAGTATTTAAAAGAGTCGATGTTACAGATAAAAACAATATTATAAAAGTGGATTACAGAAATCTGTTTGACTTGGAAAGAGGAACGAATATAAGAAATAAAGATGATGTAAAAGTTCATACGATAGAGCATTTTCTGTCTTCCCTTTCGGTTTTCGGAATTACCGATATATTGGTAGAAATAAGCGGTAACGAACTTCCTATTTTGGATGGAAGCTCCATACAGTTTATAGCTAAACTGAAAGAAGCCGGAACACAGGAACTGGAAAGCGAAATAGAGCCGGTTGTAATAAAAGAGCCCGTTATTTTCAGTGATGAAAAAGCCGGAAAATATGTTTTGGCATTACCGTATGACGGTTTTAAAATTTCGTATACGATAGATTTTAACCACAGTTTTTTAAAATCCCAGTATTTTGAAATAAGTCCGAGTTTAGAAGAATATATCGAGAAAATAGCAAGATGCAGAACATTTGCTTTTGATTATGAGATAGACTTTCTGAAAAAAAATAATCTGGCATTGGGGGGCAGTCTTGAAAATGCCATAGTAGTGGGGAAAGACGGGCTGTTAAATCCCGAAGGACTTAGATACCCTGATGAATTTGTAAGACATAAAATTTTAGATATAATAGGGGATCTTTATGTATTGGGAAGACCTTTGAAAACCCATATTATAGCAATAAAAGCAGGACATTATGTAAATGCAAAATTGACGGAATTAATTGCTCAAACTTTATAAATTTTATGAGGGCTCATTGCCGCCCTCATAACTCCCGCTACCCGCGTTCTACGCGACTTCGTCGACTCCGAAAATGCGGGGAGAAAAACATAAAGTACAGGATAAAATCAATTAAAAGAAAAATATTTTTATTGCTATTAATTATAGGATTTTTTTGTTATTGAATTCCTGTATTTCTAATTGTCAATTAGGATTAGAGTATTATTCAGATTTTTAATCCGACATTCAAATTTTTCCACGAAAAAAATACGGGAGTGAGTGATGAAAAATCATTGTTTGAGCGAAGCGAGTTTATGATTTTTCAAACGAAAGAAGTATTTTTGAGTGAAGAAAAATTTGAGTCGGAAAGTTTTTGCAAAGCTTTTTTTAAAAAGCGTAGAACTTTTGAGTCGGAAAATTTTGCCAAGCTTTTTTCAAAAAGCGTGAAATAAAAGTTGTAATTTATACAAAAATTCAATATAATATACATAATGAAAAATCGAAATTTTAACTAAAAAATTAGGAGGATAAAAATATATGGAACCTGTAATGAAAATAGAGGATATTATGAAAATATTGCCTCACAGATATCCGTTTTTATTAGTAGATAAAGTAATAGAAAAAAACGGGACTGAAACTTTAGTAGCAATAAAAAATGTAACTATGAATGAAGAGTTTTTTAACGGGCATTTTCCGGGGAAACCTGTAATGCCGGGAGTTTTGCAAGTGGAAGCAATGGCTCAGGCAGTGGGGCTTTTGATGTTGGAGCCGGGGAAAATACCTCTATTTATGTCGATTGATAAATGTAAATTCAGAAAAGGAGTAGTTCCGGGGGATCAGTTAAGAATTGAAGTGGAAAAAGTAAAAGTAAAAAGAAATGTTATAGTTGCCAAAGGAAAATGTACAGTAGACGGTGCAGTTACATGTGAAGCCGACTTGATGTTTGCAATACAGGAAATATAGTTAATACGATAAAATTATAGAAGAGGTATAATTATGAGTACAAATAATATACATCCGACGGCAATAGTAGCTGAAGAAGCTAAGCTTGGAGAGAATATAACGGTAGGACCATACTCGATTATAGGTCCCGAAGTGACAATCGGAAACGGAACAGTTGTGGAATCCCATGTAGTAATAGAAGGAGAAACAATAATAGGGGAAAATAATTATATATTTTCTTTTGCTTCTATCGGGAAAGTTCCTCAGGATTTGAAATTTAAGGGAGAAAAAACAAGAACAGTAATAGGAAATAATAATAAAATAAGAGAGTTTGTTACTATTCACAGGGGTACGGACGATAAATATGAAACAAGAATAGGAAATAACTGTCTGATAATGGCATACGTGCATATTGCTCATGACTGTATAATAGGAGATAATTGTGTCCTTGCCAATGCGGCTACATTTGCGGGACATGTGGAAGTCGAAGATTATGCCGTTGTGGGAGGACTGACTGCAATACACCAGTTCACGAGAGTAGGACGACACGCAATGATAGGAGGATGTTCTGCAGTAACTCAGGATGTAGTTCCTTATATGCTGTCTGAAGGAAATAAAGCAAGAGCAGTATATATAAATATTGTGGGGCTTCAAAGAAGGGGATTTTCCGAAGAGCAGATAAAAACTTTAAGAGAAGTTTATAAAATTATTTTCAAGAAAAAATTGAAACTGGAAGAAGCATTGCAAATACTTGAAAGAGATTACAGTCATTTTGATGAAGCGATGAAAGTAGTAGAATTTATAAGAAAAAGTAAAAGAGGAATTACGAGATAATGGATAGAGTAGGATTAATAGCCGGAAACGGCAAACTACCTGAATTATTTTTGAAACAGTGTCAAAAAAAGGGAATCGAATTATTTTCGGTTTACCTTTTCGACAGTGTGGAAGAAAGCATAAAAAACCACAGTAATTCGGTAAAATATAGTGTAGCACAACCGGGAAAGATAATTTCTCATTTTAAGAGAAACGGACTTTCTCATATTATTATGCTCGGAAAAGTTGAAAAAGATCTTATTTTTTCCAACCTGAAGTTTGATTTTACAGCTACAAAAATTTTACTTTCTGCAAAAAATAAAAAAGATAAAAATATATTGAAAGCAATTATAAATTATATAGAATCCGAAGGAATAACTGTTTTACCTCAAAATTATTTAATGGATGACTATATGGTAAAACAGACTGTTTATACAAAATATTCCCCTTCAGCAGAGGAAGAAAAAACGATAGAAATCGGAATAGAAGCCGCAAAGATGCTTACGGATATTGATGCGGGGCAAACTGTTGTAGTGAAAAATCAGTCTGTAATAGCTCTTGAAGGAATAGAAGGTACTGATAAAGCTATTTTAAGAGGGGGAGAACTTGCAGGGAAAAACTGTATTGTTGTGAAAATGGCAAGAAAAAATCAGGATTACAGAATAGACATTCCGACAATAGGTCTTGAAACTGTAAAAAAAGTAGCGGAAATAAAAGGAAGAGGCATAGTTGTCGAAGCAGATAAAATGCTGTTTATAGATCAGGAAGAAGTCATAAACTATGCAAATAAAAATAAAATTTTTATAAAAGGGATAAAATATGAATAATATCAAAAAAGTATTTGTTTCCTGTGGAGAAATGTCGGGAGATCTCCATTTATCTTATATTATAGAAGAAATAAGAAAAAAAGATCCGAATATTTCTTTTTACGGTGTAGTCGGCGATAAATCCATAGCTGTAGGGGCAAATAAAATTACTCATATAAAAAATAATGATATAATGGGCTTTGTAGAAGCACTGAAAAAATATAAGTATTTTAAGCAAAAAGCTCTTGAATATATGGAATATATAAAAAATAACAATATTGATACTGTTATTTTTGTAGATTTCGGAGGCTTTAATTTAAGATTTTTCAAATTATTGAAAAAAAATATTCCTTCTATAAAAACAATTTATTATATTCCACCCAAAATATGGGCTTGGGGGAAAAAACGAATAGAAACAATTAAAAAATTTGATGATGTAATAGTTATTTTCCCTTTTGAAAAGGAATATTTTGATAAAATAGAAAAAAAATCGGGATTGAATGTGAAGTATTTCGGCAATCCTTTAGTAGATAAATACAGATTTTCTCAAAAATTGGGAAAGAAAATAATGTTGTTGCCGGGAAGCAGGAAGCAGGAAATTGGGAAATTTATTCCGGTAATAGTTGATTTAATCGGAAATGAAAAAATGAAAAATGAGAAGTTTATAATGAAATTTGCCGATAAATCGCATTTGGAATATGCTCAAAATGCAGTGAAAAATTCCAATATAAATTTGACGGAAATAAAAAATCTCGAAATAAGTTTTGATTCGATAGAAGCATTAAGAGATAAATGTAAGTACGCTGTTGCAACTTCAGGAACGGTAACTTTTGAACTGTCGCTGACAGGACTGCCTGTGATAACTGTTTATAAAACATCGGCTGTAAATGCTTTCATTGCAAGAAAAATAGTAAAAATAAAGTATATTACATTGACTAATCTGAATGCCGATAAAGAAATATTCCCTGAATTATTACAGGAAGATTTTAATGTCGAAAAATTATCGGAGCAATGTCAAATAATGGAAAAACAAAAAGAAAAAATAGTTGAAGAACTTAAAAAAGAACGGGAAAAACTCGGGGGAAACGGAGTTTTGGGAAAAATTTCCGATTATCTGTTGGAAAAAATAACAGACTCGGACAGAAAATAATAAATTTTGAAAAAGGAAAAATTCATGGAAAAAAAACGTGATGAATTGTTGAACAGCTCTGTTTTAACATTATTTATAAAATATTTTATACCGACATTTATAGGTTCGATTGTAGTAGTTCTTTATAATATTGTAGACAGATTTTTTGTCGGGAAAATAAGTGAAAAAGCATTGGCGGGAGCCGGAGTATCTTTTTATATTGTTATGATACTGATAGCTTTTTCCATGTTAATAGGAGTAGGAAGTGGAACTATAGTTTCTATAAGACTGGGGCAAGGGAAAGAAGACGAAGCCGAAAAAATATTGGGAAATGCGGTAACAATTTTCGGAATATTGGGCTTGGTTCTGTTTGTACTGTTACAGATAAATCTCGACACTATATTGCTTTATTCGGGAGCAAACAGTGAAACATTACCTTATGCGAGAACATATCTCGAAATAATACTTTATGCTATATTTCCGTTGTTCTTTTCTTACGGACTTACGAATATACTGAATGCTGCGGGAACACCTAGAATTGCAATGTTTTCAATGATTTTAGGAGCCATTACGAATATTATTCTTGATTATGTGGCAGTCATGATAATGAAAACGGGGATAGAAGGTACTGCTTACGCTACATTAATCGGAAATGTGCTTTCTGCACTGTTTGTTATGTATTTTATAACAGTGGGAAAATTGCCTTTTAAAATAAATCTTTTCGGATACGAGCTTGAAGATACAAGTCCCATAAGATTGAGATTCGGGAATTTGAAATTGTCATCGGATATAGTGAGGGATATATTTACAATAGGAATGTCGCCGTTTCTTTTACAACTGGCGAGCTCGGGAGTAGGACTTATAACGAATAAGATTGTCGAAACAAACGGAGGAACTTACGGAGTTGCCGTTATGACAATAATAAACTCTTATCTTCCGATAATGACAATGACGGTTTATTCGGCTGCACAGGCGATACAGCCGATAATAGGATTTAATTACGGAGCGGAAAACTACAAAAGAGTGAGAAAATCACTTTTAACCGCTGTTTTTTCAGGATTTCTTTTATCTGCAGTATTCTGGATTATGGTAATACTGTTTCCGAAAAATCTTATACTTTTCTTTAATGAAAAAAGTACAAAAGAAGGTCTGAGAGAAGGGATAAAGGCACTTAGAATCTATTTTGCTCTTATAATACCTGCCTCTTTGGGAATTATTCTGCCTAACTATTTTCAGGCGACAGGCAGACCGAGATATTCGGTTACTTTGAATTTGTTAAGGCAGGTAGTTATATTTCTGCTTGTAGTTGTAATTTTCTCTCATATATGGAAACTAGATGGAGTATGGTATGCACAACCGTTTACAGATTTAATGTTTGCATTGGTTTTGACAGTATTTTTATTCAGAGAATTGAGGAAACTTAAAATGAAAGAAGCGGAAACAGAAAATGGAAAAAATGTTCAAAAATCTGAGGAAACTGATAAAATAATCGAAAGGGATGTATAAAAATGAAAACAGTTTTATTAGTAATAATCGCATATTTATTGGGAAGTATTCCGAATGCTCTCTGGATAGGAAAGGTTTTTAAGGGAATAGATGTCAGAGAACACGGGAGTAAAAATACAGGTTCGACGAATGCTGCCAGAGTATTGGGAGCAAAATTAGGAATTTTAACACTGCTGCTTGATATAGGGAAAGGAGCTTTGCCTACAGCTGCAGCATTATTTTTACATGCGGATATGTTAGAAAAATTAACAGGAATATCCAATATTGATACAATTTTTATAGGAATATTTGCGATAATAGGACACAGTTTTTCAGTATTTATGAAATTTAAAGGAGGAAAAGCGGTAGCAACAACTGTAGGAGTATTTACAGTAATTGTTCCTAAAGCAATACTAGTTGCAGCTATTGTGTTTTTTGTCGTATTTGCAGTTTCAAGATATGTTTCCCTTTCGTCGATAACTGCTGCAGTATCTTTACCGATAGCGATATATATTTTTTACAAAAACATTCCTCTTACTGTTTTCGGGATTGTAATAGCAGTGCTTATAATAGTAAAACATAAAAGTAATATAGAAAGAATAAAAAACGGAACAGAATCAAAATTTACGATAAATAAAAAGTAAAATCCATTGGAAGAAAGTTGGTGAATTATGAAAAACATACTGGTCATGGGTGGAGGAAGTTGGGGAACATGTCTTTCCAAACTTCTTGCAGAAAATGGACACAGAGTTTATTTATGGGAACGCAGTGAAGATGTTCGTGAAGATATGAGAAAAAATCATGAAAATTCTACTTATCTTCCGGGAATAAAACTTCCTGAAGAAATTATTCTGATAGATGATTATTGTGAAATTCTTTCAAATAAAGAAAAGTACGGAAAGATAGATGTGATTTTATCTGCAGTTCCGACACAGTTTATAAGATCGGTTTTAAAAAGATTGAAAAATTGTCTGGATTATAATATAATATTAGCAAACGTTGCAAAAGGAATTGAAGTGGCAACGAATAAAAGAATATCCGAAGTTGTAGCAGAAGAATTGGATGGAAAAGAATATAATTACGTTTTATTGGCAGGTCCTACTCACGCTGAAGAAGTGTCGAGAAAACTTCCTTCGGCTATTTTGTCCGTATCTGAAGATGAAAAATCGGCTATTGAAGTACAAAATATATTCAGTTCGCCTTATTTCAGAGTTTATACGGGAACAGATTTAACAGGTGCGGAACTTGGAGGTGCATTGAAAAACTGCCTTGCAATAGCTGCAGGAATAGCTGACGGAATGGGATACGGAGATAATTCAAAAGCGGCATTGCTGACAAGAGGACTGAATGAAATACTGGAATTCGGAAAATACTATAATGCAGATCCGAAGACTTTTATGGGTCTTTCAGGACTTGGAGATATTATTGTAACATGTACAAGTAAACACAGCAGAAACAGATTTGTAGGCGAAGAATTGGGAAAAGGTAAAAAAATAGATGAAATACTTTCAAATATGAAAATGGTTTCCGAAGGAGCTGCAACAATAAAGGCTATTTATTCAATTATAAAAGAGAAAAATATAAAATCGCCTATTTTTACGGCACTTTATGAAGTAATTTATCAAGGGAAACCTGTTACGGAACTGGCATCTACTTTTATGAGCAGAGATCTCAGATCCGAGTTTATATAACAATTATTCTAACATAAGAACATTATAACGGAGATGATAATGGAAGAGAACAACTTAAATCTAATTTCTTTGTATTTAAGTGATATTCAGAAATTTAATTTGCTGTCAAAAGAAGAAGAATATGAACTTTTAAGAAGAATTAGAGAGGAAAATGATGAGCAGGCAAGGCAACTCTTAATTTTGTCAAATTTGAGACTGGTTATAAGTACAGCAAAAAAGCTGCTTGGTAACGGATTGCCTTTAATAGATCTTATAAGTGAAGGAAATATAGGTCTGATTAAAGCTATAAATAAATTTGATTATGAGAAAGGGCATAGATTCAGTACGTATGCTGTCTGGTGGATAAAGCAGTCTATAAAGAAAGCTATTATTAATACGGGTAGAGATATAAGAATCCCTTCATATAAATACGAGCAGTTATCAAAAGTAAATAAAGTTATTACAGATTATGTTGCCAAATATGGAGAATCGCCTCCTACAGAATATATAGCAAAAGAAGTGGACTTGAAAGAAAGCAAAGTAATATTGCTTTTAAATGAATTTCAGGATGTAATATCTCTTAATGAAACAATAGGAGATAATATATATCTGGAAGATATTGTCGGAAATACTGACGATGTGGAAGAAAAAATAATAAAAGAAGATCAGTTATCGGAAATGAGAGAACTTCTGGAAAATATTCTGACTGACAGAGAAAGAGAAATTCTGGAACTCAGATACGGACTTTATAACAATAAAATCCATACGTTGAAAGAAATCGGAGCAAAGCTTAATATTACAAGGGAAAGAGTCAGACAAATCGAAAAAAAAGCGATAACAAAATTGAAAAATCATTTTAAAGAATACAAAGAGATATTTTAAAATTATAAGGAGAAATAAAATGCTGAATGTTAAAGTTGACAGAAAAGAACTGTTAAAAGCTATACAGATAGTTGAAAATGCAGTAACGGAAAATAAAATAAGAGAAGTCCTTTCAGGAATATATATAGAAGCAAAAGAAAACAAAATTATCTTAAAGGGAACTGATTTGGAATTATCCATAAATACTGAAATTTCAGGAGAAATAATTTCTGAGGGAAAAATCGTAATAAAACATAAATTGATAGAAGAATTTTTAAAGCAGATTTTAGATGAAAAAATAGAATTAATAGAAGAACAGGGAAAACTTGTTATAAAAACAGACAGTACAAATACTGAATTTTCACTATATGATGCGGAAAATTTTCCTACTCAGTCAAAAATGGAATTGGGATTGGAATATACATTTAATAAAAATAAATTATTAAGTTATATAGAAAATGTAAAAATATCGGCTTCGGCAGATCCGGAAAATCTGGCGGTGAACTGTATAAGATTTGAAATAGAAGAAAATAAACTTAAACTTGTTTCGTCCGATACATACAGATTGACTTATATTGAAGAAGAACTGGAAGAAAATGAAAAAAACAAAGAAGGTCTGAGCGTGAGTATTCCTCTAAAAACGATAGAGGGATTAATCAAAATAATGAGACTTATAGATGAAGAAAATATAATTTTCAAATCTGACGGAACGAAAGTATTTTTCAAGTTTTCCAATGTTGAAATACTTACAAGAGTTATTGAACTTCAATTTCCTGATTACAAGTCAATATTGAAAAATGCTCAGCATGATAAAAAGGTGTTATTGAATACAAAAGACTTTTTATCAGTTTTGAAAAGAACACTTATATTTGTCAGAGATAATAAAGATGCGAAAAACGGAGGAATATTCAGTTTTGAAAATAATAAACTGGTATTGACAGGAATAAATGAAAATGCGAAAATAAAAGAAGAACTGGCAACTATACAGGAGGGAGAAGATTTGAAAATCTCTCTGAATGTTAAGTTTTTACTGGATTATATTTCTATACTTGACGGAAAAGTAACAGAACTGAAATTGATGAATTCAAAAAGTTCGGTACTTGTAAAAGACGAAGAGAGTGATGCTTCACTTTACTTTACAATGCCGTTAGCTTTAAGAGAAGGATAAAATTATATTTATGGGGGTTTTTGCCCTCATATTTTTTTGTTTTGAAAATATGTTTATAAATTAAAAAAATTCGTTAGCTGCAGGAAGTTCAATTTCTATTGAAATTCCCGAGTTATCGAATTTTTTTACCCCCGCCATTTAACAAACCAAAATTAAATAAACTTACTTAATAATAAGAACTAACTGAAAGGATTTATAGCCCATCTGAAAGTTCTACTGTAAAAATCACTGTCTAAACTGGATATAGTAACTCTTCTACTTCCGGAAGAAGCGTGAATAAATTGTCTACCACCCATATAAATTCCTACATGTGATATACGACCTTTTCCCGTAGTTTCAAAGAATACCAAATCACCTTTTTTCATATTCATTGATGAAATTTTTGGTCTGAATGTTGCCTGATCACTGGAAACTCTCGGCAAGTTCAAGTCAGCCGCTTTTTTAAATACGTATCCGACAAAACCGGAACAATCGAAACTGTTGGGTCCGGTTGCTCCCCATACATAAGGTGAACCAAGCTTGTTAGACGCAAATTCAATAATTTGATCTCTTACGCCTGCTCTAGCAGTATGAGAACTTCTTTCCGATTTACTGCTGTTATCTTTTACGTTTAAAGACATAGAATCGTTTTTATAATAATTTCCTATGATGTTTGTTAATTCATCAGAAGGGTTTTTAGGTTTACTTGTCAAAATCGTTGTTGATAATAACAGTGCACCAGCCAGTATTACTATTCTTTTCATGTAACCTCCAATCTACCAAGAATTTTGGTAATACTATTTTATCACTAAAAACTTTGAAAAACATTAGATGTGAATTTTAGAAAAATAATTGTAAATACAATACATTTACTAAAAATAGTGAAGTGGTTGAATTATAAGAGGTAATGTGATATTATATACAAAATATAAAATAATTAATATTCATATAAAAAATATATTTTTAAAAGAAAGGTTGGAAAAATGGGTTTAAAATTTAAAGTAAGAGTGCCGGGAACATCGGCAAATATAGGAGTAGGTTATGATTGTTTAGGAGTGGCTCTTGATTATTTATTGGAGCTTGAAGTGGAAGAAAGTGATAAAATCGAATTTTTGGAAAACGGAGCTCCTTTTTCAATACCGATCGAAGAAAATCTGATTTTTGAAGCGATAAAATATACCGAAAAACATTTGGTGAAAAATATTCCAAGTTACAAAGTAAATATTATAAAAAATGAAATTCCTATTGCAAGGGGATTGGGGAGCAGTTCAAGTGCTATTGTTGCAGGAATTATGATAGCGAATAAATTTGCGGGAAGTCCTTTGGATATTAATAAAATCGCAAAATTGGCTGTGGATATGGAAGGGCATCCCGATAATGTAGTACCTGCAATATTCGGAGGTATGGTTTTGGCAGCCCATGACAAAGAAAAAGTTATTTACAGCACTTTACTTAATTCCGATGATTTGTATTTTTATGTTATGATACCTGATTTTCAGTTGTCTACAGAGAAAGCCAGAAGTGTCTTGCCGAAATCCTATTTAGTTTCTGATGCGATAAATAATATGTCGAAACTGGGATTACTGGTGAATGCTTTTAATAAAGGAGAATATGAAAACTTGAGATTTTTATTGGGAGATAAACTTCATCAGCCGTACAGATTTGCGTTGATAAATAATTCCGAAAAAATATTTGAAGCTTCGGAAAAATACGGAGCATTGGGAGAATACATAAGCGGTGCAGGACCTACACTTATTTCGCTTAATTATGATAATGACGAGTTTCTGGAAAATATGGAAAAAGAATTGGAAAAATTTTCGGATAAATGGACAATAGAAAAGAAAAGAATAAACTTAAAGGGTGCAGAGATTTTTGACGAAGAAACTGTTTAAAACAAAGAATTATATATAATAGTTATGATTGTAAAATAAATCGAAAAAATATGTTAGAATACTTAAACGATAAATTTGAATAGGGAGAATTTTAACAATGGAATTTCATTTGAAAAGCAATATAGGTACTTTGGAAGTAGTTACAGGAAGTATGTTTTCGGGAAAAAGTGAAGAATTAATAAGAAGATTGCGTCGGGCAAAATATGCAAAACAGAAAGTAATAGTTTTTAAACATGCTATTGATAACAGATACGGAGAAAAAGGTATTTTCTCTCACGGGAATGACAGTTTGGAAGCCTATCCCGCAAGTTCAACAGAACAAATGGAAGAAATAATGGTTAAAAATAATGATGCCGAAGTGATAGGAATAGATGAAGTACAGTTTTTCGGACAAAGCGTAGTGGATTTTTGTAAAAAATACGTAGAATACGGGAAAAGAGTTATTGTAGCAGGGTTGGACATGAGTTTTAGAGCAGAACCTTATCATCCTATGCCTGAATTAATGGGGATTGCAGATCAGGTAGATAAGCTTCATGCAATATGTACTGTTTGCGGTAAGCCTGCTTATGCCAGTCAAAGACTTATTGACGGAGAGCCTGCATATTATGACGATCCGCTTGTAATGGTCGGGGCTTCGGAAAATTATGAGGCCAGATGCCGAAGACATCACATTGTAAAATACAGAGAAAATAAAATGGGAAAAATCTACTTTATGGTAGGAACTGACATAGGTGTCGGGAAAAAGTCAGTCGAAAAACTGTACTCGAAAAATATACTGAAAGATAAAAAAACAAAAACGGTAGTAATAACGTCGGGAATTGAAAAGTATGAAAATAATGAAAATAAATTATCCGAGTTAAGAGAAGAAATAGAAAAGGAACTGATGAGAAATGACTTTGTTTTTGTAAGAATTGTCAGAGGTTTGTTGCTTCCTATCGAAGGAAATTACAATGTACTGGATTTTATGTGTGAATACAGAAAAAATTCAGAAATAATTCTTGTTTCACAAAATAAAAAAGGTGTATTGAATCAGGTTTTATTGACAGTAGATTTATTGAGAAAATCCGATTTGAATTTCAGAGAAATCGTTTATACGAATAAAAATGTCATAGATAAAGAAAATATAGAAATTATTGAAAAAATAAAGGAAATAACAAAATTGGATTATAGAGTAATTGATTAGATAAAATATTATAAAGGAGACAGATATGGGAAACGAAAGTTATTTTGATGGAGAACTATTGACTTTTATAGGAGTTATTATATTAGGAGCAATAATTACTTCAATTACTTTTGGAATTTGTTATCCCTGGGCACTTTGTTTAGTGTACGGATGGAAAATAAATCATACGGTTATTGAAGGAAGAAGGCTTAAATTCAACGGAACTGCAATAGGATTGTTCGGGAATTGGATAAAATGGTTTTTGCTGACTGTAATAACCCTTGGAATATACGGTTTATGGTTACATATAAAATTGGAACAGTGGAAAGTAAAAAATACTTCTTTTGAAAATTAAAAAAATAATAAGGGATCGCTTTAAACAAATATCAAAAACTTAATTTTGTTATTATAAGCCGTCTCCTAAAATATTTTATTTACGTTTTTTAAAATTAATGCCTTTCTATTTTTGATAAAGATTATAAGAAATCAATCAACACTTCCATATCTCCCGACTCTTCGACAAATAATCCTGTAACCGCAATATCAGGAAGATGTTCATGTATCATTTTGACTGACTGAATTATATATCCTTTTTGTGTTTCGTCGTCAATAGGACAACCTGCACAATCACTGTGTCCCGCCACGAAAATATGATCGGATTTATGTTTATTAATGGAGATCAGTACAATTTTATCTTCAACCGCCTGTAAATAGTCTTCATAAACTATTTTATTTACAGGTCCTGCATCGGTTATAGTGTCAACATAGTCATATCTGTAATTATTTCTTATATAGTTATTTATTATATGAATAAATCTGCCATCCATACAACAGATTAAAGTACAAAACATATCGCCCTCCTGTTTCTTGTTATTGTAATGTTACGGAATATATGATACAATAATTTAGCAAATAAATCCAGTATATATAATATATAGTTAATATAAATTCAGTTAAAGATAATAAATATGGAAGAAAAGAAACGGAGGAACCGGGATGGAAGATATAGTAAAAAAAATAAATGAATTTTCAAAAATAGCCAAGGAAAGAGAACTAACTGAAGAAGAAGCAAAAGAAAGAGAAAAATACAGAAGAATGTATATTGATAAATTTAAAGAAAGCGTGAGAGGGCATCTGGACAGTATAAAAGTCATAAGAGTAGATGACGATGGAAATCCCATAGATGAAGAAGGAAATATAATCCCTGATCAGGCTTAATAAAAAATAAAAAGAGGAAATAATTATGAAATATGATTTAGTGTTGTTTGATTTGGACGGAACACTTGTAAATACTGTTGAAGCCATTTCAAAATCTGTTAATTGTGCAATGGAAGAATTAGGTTTGAAAACTTATTCTGTGGAATATTGCTATAACTTAATCGGTCATGGAGTAGCAGGAATTATAGATAGAGTTTTTGAACTGGAAAAATATAATCCTGAAGAGCTTAATAAAGAAAAAGCAAAAGAAGTTGTAAGAAAATATTATAAAAAATATTTTGATTACAATGTATTTTTATATCCTGAAATTGACAAACTTATGAATTTTCTTGAAAAAAATAATATTAAAAAAGGTATTGTTACCAATAAAGATCAGGAATTGGCAACAGCTACCGTGAAAAGTCATTTGGAAAAATGGAGTTATGCAGATATAATAGGGTCTGATGATAAAAATCATCCGAGAAAGCCTGATTCATACGGTGTAGATAAGATCTCGAAAGAACTTGGAATACCTAAAAATAGAATACTTTATGTAGGCGATATGGAAGTGGATGTTAAAACTGCAGAAAACTCAGGAACAGATATAGTTTACTGTAATTGGGGCTTTGGAGAAAATAAAAAAGAAAAAAATATCCCTGAAAATATAAAAGTTTCAAGTGTAGATGAATTAATCGCTAAAATTAAAGGATAAATCCTGATGAAAGATGTTATAACGATTGTTTTTTCTCATGCTGTTTCTTTTTTCAGTATTTTTTGATTTGAGAAACAGGCATTAATAAATATTTTGAGACATTTCTATTTTGAGATGTTTTTTTGTAAAGAAATAACTGAATGGAGATAAATTATGAAGTCTGAAAATAGTGGAAAAATTTTGATAATAAATACAGGCGGAACGATAAGTATGGTTCATTCAGACGGAAATGACAATAAAAGTGTTTTAAAACCTTCAAAGTCATGGAAAGAAGTCATACAGAATTATCAATTTCTGGAGAGTTTGAATATAGATTATGCACAGACAAGCAAAATTATTGATTCATCGGATATGGATTATAAGATATGGCTCGAAATTGGGAAAATAATCGAGGAAAATTATGCAGCATATAAAGGATTTGTAATATTACATGGAACGGATACTATGTCATACACTGCAAGTGTACTGTCTTTTATGTTGAAAAATCTTAATAAAACAGTAATATTGACAGGAGCTCAAAGACCTATTCGGGAAATGAGAAGTGACGGGCTCCAAAATCTGCTGACTTCTATCGAAATAATTGAAAAACAGGCTGACAATCCTGAGTTTAAAAATGGCGAAGAATGTCTGCCGGTAGTTCCCGAAGTGTGTATATTTTTCAGAGATCATCTTTTTAGAGGAAATCGCTCGAGAAAACTTGATTCTACAAATTATTTCGGATTTTCTTCACCGAATTATCTGCCTTTGGGACAGGCAGGTTCTAAGATAAAAGTTTATGAAGAAAGGCTTTTGCCTCAATCGGATAGACAGTTTTATGTAGATTATCAAATAAGTACGGATGTTTTAATGATGGATGTTTTTCCGGGCTTTAATCCTCAAATTTTAAAGAAAATATTTGAAGATAATAGCAATATAAAAGGACTCGTTTTGAGAACTTATGGAAGCGGGAATACTCCTCAAAATGAAGAATTTTTGGAAACAATAAGGTACATAATAAATTCCGGAGTAATAATATTGAATATAACTCAATGTACTGTGGGAAGTGTGGAAATGGGTTTATACGAATCAAATGCTGTACTTACTCAACTTGGTGTTGTGAACGGCTATGATATGACACCTGAAGCGGCAATTACAAAATTTATGTGCCTGTTAGGAAAGTATGACGATAGAGAGAAAATAAAAGAAAGACTTGTAACAAATATTGTGGGAGAACTTACTAAATGAATGAAGTTGATAAATTAATAAGAGGCTTTGAAAATACAAATTATTTCGGATATCTGTTTTTTGTGGAGTATGACGGAAAAAAATTTGATTCTTTTGATGAAAATCCTGAAGGAAAAAGTCTAAAATCAGAGTTTAGAAAATTACTTGAGATGAACGGTCTAAAGATATTCAAGGGTATTCAGCAGGCGGGAAGAACTGATAAAGATGTAAGTGCAAAAGAAAATATTTTATATATAAATTCTAAAAAATATATAGAAAATTTTCATAAAGAAATTGATGGACTGAAAATAAGAAAAATTGTCAGAACAGTGCCTTTTCTCGAATTTCCTCAAATGGTAAGCAAACGCTTTTATATTTATGAATATCCTCAAAATCTTATAGAAAATGATGAGGAGAAAATTAAATCAAACTGTGAAAAATTGTCAGGAAAAAAGAATTTTAAAAAATATACTTCAAAAAAAGGAGAAAAACTGAAAAATCATATTAGAGAAGTTTTTGTCAGATTTGAAAACGGGAAGTTATATTTTGAAGGAGACGGATTTTTACCTCAACAGGTGAGAATAATGAGTAATTTTATTTTAAATAATAAAATGAAGTCTTTGCCGGGAGAATATTTGACTTTGGAAAAAGTTGAAATGTCCGAAGAACTGAAAAAACTCATTTTTAAAGAAGTTGATAAAAATATGTTGATGAATAGTAAGGAATTTTTGTCGGAATTAGGAAATATTTCGGAGAAAATAGAGAATATTGAGAAAAATGAATATTTTTATGTGTTTTATGTGAGTAAAAAAAATAAAAGTGAAATAATCGGAAAAAATGGGAAAAATATAAAAAAAATGAGAAAATTTATAGGAAATATTGTTATTAAAGAAAAAAATTCAGATATTATGTAAATCTAAGGAAAATAGGGTATAATTATAGGGTATAATTATTAGAAATGATTTATGAGGACTTATTAAAGGAAAGTATAAAATAATGATAAATTATTTAGTGAAAAAGGGGAAAGAGTATTTTTTCCCTAAAATAAATAAAGAGTTGTCGGAAGAAGCTATGGAATATTTGACTGTTCAGGAGCGTAAAATTTTTCAAAATATGAGTAAATACGATAAATTTCATTCGCTGGAAGTATATAAAAAACTTAAGAATACAGGATTGAAAGATGACAGACTATATTTAAAACTGGCGTTACTCCACGACTGCGGTAAAGGGAAAGTGTTATTTATAACAAGGATATTTCATAAAATCGGAATAAAAACAGGATTGAGAAATCATGCCGAAAAAGGTTCTGAAAAAATGAAAAATATTGATAAAGAACTGAGTATTTTAATCAGAAATCATCATAAAAAGAACTGTTCAAGAAAAATGAAAATTTTTCAGAAATGTGATGATGCAAGTTGAGTTTTTTAAAAGAAACGGAGGCTAAAAAAAGGGGAAATGGGAAGAAAAAAAGAAAAAATTTCGGACAGAAAAAATACAGAAATAGAAATTGTTGAAGATTTTTCTGATGATTTTTCCGAACAAAATGAAGAAAAGGCAATGAGCGAAGAAAAAATATCAGTAACAGTTTCTACGGAGGAAACAAATAAAAGAGTGGACAGCTTTTTGTCGGAAAAGACGGATTTGACGAGGAGCAGAATACAACAGCTGATAAAAGACGGAAATGTATCGGTAAATAATAAAAGTGTAAAGTCTTCATATAAAGTTGAGGAAAACGATAAGATAGAAATCATAATACCTGAAGCGGAAAAAGTGGAAATAATAGCTGAAAATATAGATATAAATATAATTTATGAAGATAAAGATATAGCCGTTATAAATAAAAAAGCGGGAATGGTAGTACATCCTGCTCACGGAAATTATTCCCGAACACTTGTAAATGCGATTTTGTATCATATAAAAGATTTATCGGGAATTAACGGAGAAATAAGACCGGGAATAGTTCATAGACTGGATAAGGATACGAGTGGACTTATAGTAGTAGCTAAAAATGATAAGGCTCATATAAAACTGGCAGAAATGTTTCAGAAAAAGGAAGTAAAGAAAACTTATCTTGCAATATTGAAAGGTAAATTGAATCGGGAAAGCGGAAGATTGGAAACTCAAATAGGACGTGATGCCGATGACAGAAAAAAAATGTCCGTTTTGAAAGAAAATGACAAAGGAAAAAAAGCAATTACAAACTATAATGTGATTTTGTCAAATGAATTGTTTACTCTTGTCAAAGTTTATATAGAAACAGGTAGAACACATCAGATAAGGGTTCATATGAAATATTTGGGATATCCGATATTGGGCGATCAGGTTTACGGGAGAAAAGACAGCGAAAAAAGACAGATGCTTCATGCTTATAAACTTGAGTTTTTACATCCTGTTACAGAAAAGCCGATGAAATTTATCGGAGAAATACCCGAAGACTTTAAAAATGCGTTGAAGAATACAAAGCTCGAAGTCGATTTGAGCAGTTTAGAGGAGTAGGATGGGCAGTTTAGCAGAATTTGATAATAGTTATAACAAAATAATAGTAGGGGTAGATGAAGCGGGAAGAGGTCCTCTGGCAGGACCCGTAGTAGCTGCGGCGGTAATTATAATTCAGTATTTTGAAGAACTGGATGAAATAAACGATTCAAAAAAATTGAGTGAAAAGAAGAGAGAACAGCTGTTTGAGATTATAAAAGAAAAATGTATTGTAGGAACGGGAATTGCCGATGAAAAAGAAATAGATGATATAAATATACTTAATGCAACTTTTTCGGCAATGAGAAGAGCAATAAATGAAATAAAGGAAAAATCGGATTTTGATATAGTGCTTGTGGATGGAAATCATAAGATTCGTAAATATGAAGGAGAGCAGGAAGCTGTAATTAAAGGTGATTCCAAGTCTTTGTCCATTGCAGCGGCATCTATCATAGCAAAAGTAACAAGAGATAAAATGATGAAAGACATGTCCGAAGAATTTCCTGAATACGGATTTGATAAGCATAAAGGGTATGCAACAAAATTACATAGAGAAATATTACTTGAGAAAGGTCCTTGTAAATATCACAGAAAATCTTTTTTAAGTAAAATATTGGGGGAAAAAGAAAATAAAAAATAAAAACGGGAGGTTGAGGTTATTTGAGAAAAAGTAAAAGGGAAGTAGGGTTTGAGTATGAGGAAATTGCTAAAAATTATTTGGAAGAGAGAAATCTTTTATTTGTTGAAAGCAACTATTATACCAAATACGGAGAAATTGATCTGATTTTTTTGGAAAAGTCTTCGGAAACTTTGGTATTTGTAGAAGTGAAATACCGAAAGAACAATATTTACGGGGAAGCTGTAGAAGCAGTCGATAAAAGAAAACAGGAAAAAATAATACAGTCATCACAGATATATATTTCCAAAAATAAATGGAAAAACGGTGTCAGATATGATGTTATAGGAATTATAGGGAATAAACTGAAAAATGATATTAACTGGATAAAAAATGCGTTTTGAGGTGATAAAGATGAAAAACAACGATAAATGCCTGAAATGCGGGTCGACAAGTTGTGAAATAAAAACAACTGTTTTACCTGTGAAAAAACTCGGAGAAGCAAAAATCACACTTGATACATTTTATTTGAAAATATGTCAGAATTGCGGTTATACTGAAACATACTCGGCTAAAGTAATTGAAAAGGTTAAAAAACCGATTAAAAATTACTGATTTAAAATCATATTTATATAAATGCATTTTCAATTTTAAAGGTCTTTTATTTAAAAATAGAGATATAATTTCGGGGGAGGAGTTAGTCGGGTATGGGATTGTGTCGGATAAAACTGAAAACGAGCTTTTAAATTTGAAAAAATTGAGAAAATTAAATAATATATATTATATTTGGGATTATAACGAGCAGTTTAAAAAGTTGATTTTTTCGTATAAATATCATAGGAAAAAGAGTTTGGCAAAATTAATTGCCGAAATGATAAAAGCAGAATTTGAGTTTGTTTTAAAGAAAGAAAAAATAGACTATGTTGTAAGTGTTCCTGTAAACAGAAAAAGGATGAATGAAAGAGGATATAATCAGGTCGATGAGATTCTTAAATATCTCAACATCAATTATATTCAGCTGAAACGTGTGAAAAACACCCAAAAAATGCATAAATTGCTTGATGAAAAGCTGAGAGAACAAAATATTAAAGGAAGCTTTTATATAGGAAAAAATACCAATTTTAAAAATAAAAAGATACTTATAATTGACGATATAATAACAACAGGAGCTACATTAAGAGAAATAAAAAAGAGTATTTTGGAAACAGTTAAGGAAGATGCGGAAATTACAAATAAGTCTAAGACGGAAATTACGGTTTTTTGCCTTGCAGCTGCAAGAGAAATCAAAATAAATAAGGGAGAAATATGATATTATCTAAAATGAAAAAAATAATATTGTTACTTATATTAACAAATGCGGCAGTTTTATATTCTGCAGGAAATACTGCCAATGAAAATTTGACAAAATACAGTCAAAGAGATGATAATTATATAGACACTGAATCGGTTTATCATGAAGAAAGTCCTGAATACAGAGTAGAAGAAGAGAAAAATGTCAGAATAATACTGGAAACTAAAAATAATGATGTTTATTCGGCGGAGATTATCTACGGAGGAAAAACCGTAATGATGAGAAGTATAGGAAATTACGGCGGAAAAGAAATATTTACAGGAGAAATTCCGAATAACAGTACGGATTATTATTTCAGGCTTGTCGATAATAAAGTTAAATATTTTTACGGAAAAAACATGGTTACTTCCCAAAATGCCGTGTATAAATTTCATTATGAAAAGTCCGACAGTCTGACTAATGTACCCGACTGGTCCAAGAGTTCCGTAGGATACCAGATATATATAGATTCTTTCAGAAACGGTAATCCTGACAACGATCCTATATTTAATGAGTTTGGTACAGATGATTTTATAGCTCCGACAGGGCAGATACGTTCGGGAACTCAAAAAAAGGACCTTGTAGCCGCACAGTGGGGAACAGGAGCCTATAATACCGAATTTACCGTAAATGACTGGAATGGAAATTATGAGACGAAAAATGTGTGGGAAGAAAATGCGTTAAATGAGGTAAAAAACTATTCCAGATATTATGGAGGAGATTTACAGGGAATAAAAGACAAACTTGATTATTTGAAAGAATTGGGAGTGGAATATTTGATTCTTTCGTCGCCTTTTTATTCTTTATCCAACCATAAATACGACACGATATATTTTAATCACGTAGATCCGTATTTTGGACATTTGGAGCAGACAGGAACTAATAAAGGACTGGACATTAAAGGGAAAGTTCACAATAAAAACGGCGATAAAGAGCTGAATCTCCTTATATATAACAGCAAAACGGGAAAAGATTTACTGGATGAAAATATGACGGACCCGAGTACGTGGGTGTGGACTGATTCGGATTTGGAGTTGGCAAGTTTGGTAAAAGAAGCTCATAAAAAAGGATTTAAAGTCGTACTCGAAGTAGCTCCGGATATTACTTCCAACAGATTTTTCGCAAGAATGGATTCGAGATACAAAGACTGGTATCTTGATGAAAGTGATTTAAGACTAGATCTTTCCAATAAAAATGTGAGAGATTATATAGAAAATTCGATGAAAAAGTGGGTTTTAGGTCCTGACGGGACTTTTAAAAATTATTCCGATGATGACGGAATTGACGGAATAAGATATGTGTATTATGACAACAAAAATAAGAAATATTTGATTAATATAACCGAATCATTGAAAAAGTATAAGCAGGATTTACTAATTTCAGGAGAATTTACCAATAAATTCGGTGAGGACATAACTGCGGGAGTTTATGACAGCGGTGCCGACTATAATATTATAAATGATTTAACAAAATATATGATAAATACCAATTCCAATTATAAAATAGGAAGTGTGGAATTTGCTACAAAACTCAACGAAATATATAATAAATATTCCAGTGAGAGATTTAATGCAACGCAAATTTTTGCAGACTCTCTGGATACAGACAGAATATACAGCGGAGTAATTAATCCTAACAGAGTTTTTGACAGAAATAACCAGTCAAATCAGGGATATTTGAACATAAGACCTGATTTGTATGACGGAAATGCAGTAAATAAATTTAAAGAAATAATATCTGTTCAGATGATGCTGCCTGCGTCGCCTGTTATTTACTACGGAGATGAAAAAGGTATGTGGGGAGCCGATTCACCGAGAAATAGAAAACCTATGTTATGGGAAGATTATATGCCTTATGAGAATGAGACAGATGACATTAATAAGTACAAAACACGACTAAGAACATTACCTGAGAATGTACAGATAAACGAAGTAAATAAGACGATTTCTTATCCTGTAACTATAAATACGGAGATTGAAAATCATTACAGAAATCTGCTTAAAATAAGAAAAGATTATAAAGAGCTGTTTAAAAACGGTAAATTCAAAGTTTTGGAAGTGTATAATGATCCTAAAACAAAAGGCAGAATAGATGCTGAAATAAGCAGATATTTGAGTGAAGAAAAAAGGAAGGCAAAAACTTATCAGGGAAAAGATATTAATCCTCAAACTCCTAATGTGGACTTTATAACCTATGAAATCTCGAATAAAAAAGATTCGATAATAGTAGTTGTAAATAATAGCGGAGACTCTTATCCTTTGAGTTTATTTGTACCTAAGTTGTTCGGTTTTTACACTAATCAGCTGAATACAAGAGAAAAATATTCGATTTCGGATAAAAAAATAAATCTGATTGTAAAACCTTATGAAGTAAAAGTGTTGCACAGTAAAGACACTAATATATTTGATTCTTTTAAATAGTTTAATAACAAAAGGACTGCTTTTAACAGAGATGTTTTCTGTTTCGGCGGTTCTTTTTAAATTTCCATTTTTCACTTTTAAAAATATATATTTTGTATGTGAAAATAATTAGTTATCATTTTTGTATATCTAATTCTAAAAATCTTTATATTATTGAAAAATAACATTTTAAAAACATTAGTTTTTTGTTTTGTATTCATAAAATAGGGCTTTATATTAAATGTTAAATATGATAAAATTACAAAGATAAATAAAAAATATAAATTCGGGACTGCTTAAAAAAGGAGTTATATTTTATTTTAATGGCTTAATTTTAAATGATGGATTATAGAAAGGAAATACAAAAAAGATGAAAAATAATTTGAAAAAAATTGAAAAAACTTTAAGAACATTTGCCAAAAGATGTAAAAATATCAAATATACTAAAAGTTTGTTATTAACATTTCTTTTGGTAGGGACGTTATCTTTTTCGGATACATTGACATCGCCTGAAGTTAAGAACACGGAAAATGTGATAAATCAGACAAAAAAAGAATTAAATACGTCAATAAATGACTTGCATATAGCATTTAAAAAGGCAAAAAGAGAAAATAACAGATTACTGAGAAATTCAAATTTAGAATTGATTCAGTTAATGGAACAGGGAGATCACGTAGTAAAATCTCCATGGAGCAGCTGGCAATATGGAATGAATTATTTTTATAACAGTTCGAGAGGAACATATAAGGGAAGAGGGGATAAAGCTGAAAAATATCCCTATGAAGGTGTATTTGCAAGAAGCAATAACCTTTTTGAAAGAGCAGTTTCACCTTTAAGTGTTAATTATAAAAAGTTGCCGCAATCAACAATCCTTATTCGGCATCTTCAAGTGCAAGAAAGGGACTGAACTCGGGATACGGAATAAGGAGTACAACACAAGCTCAGGAGCCGATACTTGAATTGAAAGTAGATGCATCTATCAGACCGAAATCTGTTGAACTGGATCCGGTACCTGCACCGACAGTTAGCATAGCAACACCAAGTTTAGATCCTTTAAATATTCCTGATATGGATCCGCCTTCATTAAATGTACCTGAGCCTGCAACACCTGATTTTGCTCTTGATTTACCGGAACCAAATACAAAACCATTTGCAGATTTTTTATTTGATCGTGGAATGGTAAACAGTTACGGTAAGACGGCACATATAGATCCTGACGGTTATGGAGCATGGAAAAAATTTGAAACATCAAAACACAATATAGGAAGCGGTGATAATAAGCCTTCATATGTCGGTGAAGATACAAGACCTAACTATAATGACGGAGATAACCATCAATTTTGGTCAGGTTTTAAACCTGATGCAAACGACAATGAAGGAAAAAACGGAACATTGGTAAATGAATCAGGAATAGATCAAAATACAAGAGGATGGAGATACAGTGAAGGAACTTTATATAGAAACGTTCCCAGATCACTGGCAGTTCTCTATTTTAATAACTCTGCTGTAAATAATTATGTAGAAAACGGAGTTAAGAAAAATGGTTTTCAGGTTAAAAACTTTAGAGTCTATGCAGCAGGAAATGTCGGAGGAATAGGGAAAACTAACTGGAATAAAGATGGGGTAATAGGTATTCATACAGTATGGGATGGAACTTTAAATAATATACACGGCTATTTATATGGAAGAGCAGTTTTCCTTTCAATGGAAACATGGCACGCAGGTAAGCTGGAATTTGAAAATACGACAGCAGATATAGTTAATTTAGGAAATGCAAATGCAGTACCTAATGAAAATACGATTTTCTATATCTATCCGGCAACTTATGAAACTATAACTACCCATAACTATTGGTCAGGTTCCTCTAAACAGCGTGGAGCATTTAAAGGAACAGTTGATGCGAACATTATTTCAAATAAAAACTCTGTTTACTCAACTTATGGAGCACAAGGGTCGTTTGATATAGACAGTAAAGGAACATATAAACTGGAAGGTTCCGGAAATCTTGTTTATTCAGGGTTAGGATATACTCCTAACTATCAAAATCTGATAGGAGAAGGTACAAGTGATGTTTCGGGAGATGACGGAAGAATTGTAGACAGAACTTTAGAAGGAATGACACCTTCTATAAAATTGACTAAGGCACCTGAATCTTACGGAGATGAAAATGTTATTTTACTCTTTAATAACAGAATAACATTAGATCCTGTAAATACTTATGATGCACCGAGACAAATGATAGGACAGAATAACCATGGTTGGAGACCCGGAGGTTCATCAAGCACTATCGGAAATCCTGCAACAAGAAAAGCTAATTGGCAGAAATCAGGAGTAGGAATCTATCAAGGAGAAATAAGAGCAAATGCTATTATAGGAAATAAACTTGCTATTGATAATAATGCGACAGAGCAAACTGCTTTAGGAGATTCCAAAGGCGATAAGAAATATGTAGAAAATAATATAGGAATATTTGCCAGATCAGGACAAAGAGTTGGGATAGTTCCAAGTGAAGATTTAGGAGCAAAAGATGAAATGGCAGGAGTAGTTTTTGATAAGGATCCTGTGCACTCTTTGCAAGTAAATGATGTAAATATTCATTTTGGAAAATATTCTAAAAACGGTATCATGATGGTTTCTCAAAAAGGTACTGTTTTAGATGTTGCTATGCCGACAAACCTTCATACAGAAGAAGTTTATGATATGAAGCCTGATCCTGCTCAAACTTGGAAGAATATAAAAACATTGGATCCGAATAAAAAAGATAAAACAACAGTTCCGATTATGAAGGAGCAACACCTTTAGCAACTGCAAAATACAAAGGGATGAACAATGTAACCGTAAATCTTAAAAAAGATAATGTTGTTATCAGTATAAATGATCATCATGCTCCGGTAACTTGGACTTCGACTTCAGGAACTTCGTCGGATATTAAAGATAAAATGAAGTTGGCTGCTTTTAACACAAATGGGCATAGATATAAGATTTATTACACTAACTCGGAATTTAATTTGGATACTGATGTAAACTTAAATTCAAACAGCACAGATGCTTTTAATAACGTGGGATTGGCAAATGAGAAGTTTACAATTTTAAACGGAAGAACAGTAAGTTCTATTGATGGAACGGGGCTTGCAATGGGCTCTTTAGCAACAGCAACAGACAATACTACTAATCAATACATTAACAAAGGAATTGTCAATATAACAGGAGGAAACTTTGCGACTAAAGGAAGTCCTGCACTAAGTATTGCTTACGGAACAATAAATAATGAAAATGAAATTATAGTTGACAGCGGAATAGGAGCATACGGAATTAACGGAAGTTCTTTACATAATAATACTAACGGAAAAATAAGTATAACAACAGAAGGAGCGGGACTTGCAGCCTTTGCTTCAGCTAAAAATTCTTTGCTACCTTACGAAACTGATAAAAAAATCAATGACGGTACAATAAATGTTGCAGGAGATAAATCTATAGGAATATATGCAGAAACTAATGAAGTTGCTTCTCATTCAGGAGTTCCTTATCCGTTAAATTCAAGACAAGGTTTAATAAAAAATAATAATAAAATTGTTATGACAGGAGATAAGGCTGTAGGTATTTTATCAAAAGGAAATACTGTTGAATTAAACGGAACAGGAAGTTCCGATATTACAGTCGGAACAAACGGAATAGGAGTATATGCTGAAAATTCTTCTACTACTTTGTTAAGTGATTACGGTTTTGAAGTAAAAGATAACGGAACAGGAATATTCTTAAAGAACAGTTTTCTTATTCCTTCAGGAAAAACTGTGGAAATAAAATATACAGGTTCTACTACAGGAACAGGAGTAGGGTTGTTTTATAATGCAGGAGGAACAAATACAACTGATGTAAAACTAGTTAATGCGGTAAATTCTACAGGCGGAGTTGTCGGTTTATACGCAAGTAACGGAGGAGTTTTAACTAATAATGCTTCTGTTTCAGGCGATAACGGTTACGGAATCATTATAGAAGGAACAGATATAGTAAATAACGGAACTGTTACTTTGAATAATCCGATTCCGGGAAATAAATCAAGTGTAGGACTTTATACAAGAGGTATAAATGATATTACAAATACCGGAGATATTACAGTTGGTGGTAAGTCAGTAGGAATTTACGGAAAAAGTAATATAAATAACACAGGAAATATAAAAGTCGGAGATTCAGGAACAGGAATTTACAGTGAAAACGGAAATGTTAATCTGACAGCCGGAAGTATTACTGTAGGAAATCAGTAGGCAACAGTATTATACACAAAAGGAATCGGAAGCATAATCGAATTGAATGGAACAAGCCTTGATATAGGAAACGGTTCTTACGGAATTATAAATGACGGTACAGGAAACACTGTAAATTCAAGAAATACTGCACAAACTGTTAAAAACGATACAGTGTATATGTATTCCAAAGATGCAACAGGAAATATAAATAACTACACAAAATTAACAAGTACAGGAAATGTAAATTACGGATTATACGGAGCAGGAGAAATCAATAACTATGCAGATATTGATTTTAAAACAGGATACGGAAATGTAGGAATATACAGCAGTATTGATATCAATACGGCTAACACTTCCCATACAAAAGCTGTAAATCATAACGGATATAAAATAGAAGTGGGAGATTCGTATATTGATCCTAACGGACATTCAGAAAACAATAAATATGCTTTAGGTATGGCAGCGGGATATGCTCACAGTGCACAGGATAAAATTAATTTAAACAGTTCAAACCCTGCTGTAAGAAACAGAGTGCCGAGAGAAACAGTAGGTTTTGCAGTTAATAACGGAATTATTAATGTGAACGGAGAATACAGTGTCGGTATGTATGGGGCACATGCAGGGAGCAGAGTGGAAAATCACGGAACTATTAATTTGAATAAAAGTAATACAATAGGAATGTTCTTAGACACAGGAGCCTACGGATATAACTACGGAACTATTCAAAGTAACGGAACAGGATTGAAAAATATTGTGGGAATTGTTGTAAGAAACGGAGCAACAATAGAAAATCACGGTACTATTCAAATAAATGCTTCAAATGCCCGTGGATTTATTTCCAAAAGAGATGAAGGCGGACAAAATCCCGGAATTATTAAAAACTACGAAAATATAATAATTACAGGTCCGGGAGCAAAAGATGATGAATATCAGGCTAAAGAAGATCTGGGGAAATCAATGGGAGGAATTAAAATTGATGCTCCTGCAGGCTCTGAAACAGCTGTAATTACAGTTACTCCTCCAACTCCGGGAGTAGTCGTACAACCTGAATTAGTATCTAAAATACAGGGAGAAAGACTACCTGAAGTGTCTACAATCGGAATGTATATAGATACAATAACTCCGACAGCACCTATTGCAGGAATGAATAATCTTTCGGGAGTTACTAATGCTGATTTGATTATCGGTACAGAAGCCGCAGAACATACAAACAGTAAATATATATTGGTGGATCCTTCATTGCTGAAACCTTATAATGATGCAATTCTTGCAAATTCTCAAATTGAAAGATGGAATATTTATTCGGGATCATTGACATGGATGGCAAGTATAGCACAGGATCAAAGTAATAATTCTATAAAAAATGCTTACTTAGTGAAAGTACCTTATACTCAGTGGGCAGGAAAAGAAGCAACACCTGTAGAAGTAACAGATACGTATAACTTCCTTAACGGATTGGAACAAAGATATAATATGAATGAGCTTTCTTCAAGAGAAAAAGCATTGTTCAATAAACTGAATAAAATAGGAAATAATGAAGAAATATTGTTATTTCAGGCGACGGATGAAATGATGGGACATCAGTATGCAACAGTCCAACAAAGAATGGTATCTACAGGAAAAGCATTGGATAAAGAGTTCACACATTTAAGAAAAGAATGGGATAATAAGTCTAAACAATCGAACAAAATAAAAGTATTCGGAATGAGAGACGAATACAAAACAGATACTGCAGGAATAATAGACTACACAAGTAATGCTTACGGAGTGGCTTATGTTCATGAATATGAAACAATAAAACTTGGAAACAGTTCAGGATGGTATGCAGGAGTAGTAAACGATACATTCAAGTTTAAAGATATAGGAAGATCGAAAGAAAATACTACTATGTTGAAACTTGGAGTGTTTAAGTCGACTGCATTTGACCATAACGGAAGTTTGAACTGGACAATATCGGGAGAAGGTTATATAGCAAGAAGCGATATGCATAGAAAGTTCTTAATAGTAGATGAAATCTTTAATGCGAAATCAAGCTACAACAGTTATGGAGCAGCAATCAAAAATGAGATTTCTAAAGAATTCAGAACAAGCGAAAGAACAAGTATAAAACCATATGGAAGTTTAAAACTTGAATACGGAAGATTCAATACAATAAAGGAAAAAACAGGAGAAGTAAGACTTGAAGTAAAAGGAAATGATTATTACTCTATAAAACCTGAAGTAGGAATCGAATTCAAATATAAACAACTGATGGCAGTAAGAACGACATTTACTACTACATTAGGTTTAGGATATGAAAACGAGTTTGGAAAAGTAGGAGATGTTAAGAATAAAGGAAGAGTGGCGTATACAGATGCAGACTGGTTTAATATAAGAGGGGAAAAGGATGACAGAAGAGGAAACTTTAAAGCAGACTTGAACCTTGGAATAGAGAACCAAAGATTCGAAGTAACATTGAATGCAGGATATGACACAAAAGGTAAAAATGTAAGAGGAGGATTAGGATTTAGAGTAATTTACTAATCATGGAAAACTGGTAGAAATAAAATTCTATCAGTTTTTTATTTTGGGACTACGATTGAAGTTTAAAATATGCTATAATAAAATACAAAAAATTAAAATAGAAATTGGAGAAATTGGTAGAAATATGAAAAAGTTTAATTACAGTTATGCCCTTTTGATTTTTATAGTGGCATTTAATCTAAGATTGGGAATATCGAGTGTTCCGCCTATTCAGTTAATAATACAGGAAAGTTTGAAGCTG
Organism: Pseudoleptotrichia goodfellowii; assembly: GCF_007990505.1. Lineage (NCBI taxonomy): Bacteria > Fusobacteriati > Fusobacteriota > Fusobacteriia > Fusobacteriales > Leptotrichiaceae > Pseudoleptotrichia > Pseudoleptotrichia goodfellowii. The sequence goes on from NZ_AP019822.1 coordinate 1,156,929, forward strand.
TCTAATTTAGAAGTAAGTTTACTGACGGGAATGCCTGTTATATGTATGGGAATATTTGCTTTTCTTGTAGGAAAAGTGCAGGAAAAATACGGAATGAGAAAAAGTATATTTGCATTACTTTTAGTGTTGGGAATAGGGACTCTTGCGAGAGGTTTTGTAAATGATTATGTATTTTTGCTTATAACTACTTTTTGCATAGGATTTTCCATTGCAATAATAGGTCCGTTGTTATCAGGATTTATAAAAAAAGAATTTCCTGATCACGGAAGTATTCTTATAGGAATATACTCGTCAGCTATGGGAATAGGTTCTCTTGTCGTATCAAATACTACAAAAGGAATTACCGACTTGTGGAACTGGCAATGGGGATTGGCTGTATGGGGGATTATTTCAATAGCGGCAGGGATAGTATGGATTATATTTTCTCCTGAAGAAAGTACCGAAAATACTGAAAAAATCCATGTGAAAATAGATTTTACGGACATTAATATCTGGAAAATGATAATGTTTTTCGGAGTACAGTCGGGTATATTTTACGGCTTTTCGGCATGGCTTATACCGTTTTTAAAAGATAGAGGAATAAAAGAAGAATACACAATTTCCTTACTTACTTTTTATGTGGCGATGCAAATGGCATTCGGATTTATTATTCCCGTGCTGATGCACAAAATAGGAAGTGCAAGAAAATGGGGAACTTTCAGTGCAGGGTCCATGGCATTGGGCTCTTTGATACCTGTTTTATTTGAAACAAATATTATAACAGCTATAATAATAATTACTCTCATGTCCATAGGACTTGGAGGCTCCTTCCCTATTGCGATGATATTGCCTCTGGAATATTCGGAAAATTCAGAAGAAGCAGGAGTTATAACAGGAGTAGTTCAGGCGATCGGTTATGTACTTGGAGGTATTATGCCTTTAGTATTCGGATATGTAGTAGACAAGACGAAAAATTATGATAACCTGTTTTACCAAATGGTAATAGGAAGTGTTATTTTAGTAATTATAGGAATGAGTAAAATACACAGAAAAAATGCGGTTAATCAATAGATGTTATTTTAAAAATATGGAGGAAATATGAACATTGATTTTTTAAATTTATTATCAGAAAAACTGAATGTGGGCTCAATGAGAAGTATCTACTTGAGTGCAATGCCCGGAAGATATAGGGCAAGAATGGATTTGTCGGAACTGGATAAAATAAACAGTAATTTTTCCAAAGTTTTTTTTGAAAATTTATTCAGCAAAGATACTTTTAATGTAAAGATTAAATTGACCAATGATGAGAAAAATGAAACTGTTGAAAGAAAAATACAATATCTGTTCAATGAAAATATGAATATGTTCAGAGAAGAAGGGATCAGCAGTTTTGCGTTAGGTTATCCTATTCTTGTAAAGCAGAATAATAAAACAAAATCAGTGATGAAATCTCCTTTATTTATATGGAAACTCGATATAAAAAGATCAAAAACGGATATGAATGAATTTATCATTTCAAGAGAAGAAAATTCTGAAGTTGAAATTAATAAAGTTTTGCTTATACAACTTCTTTCCGATGATAAAATAAGTCTGTCTGATGTTTATTCGGACGAAATTGAAGAAAATGAGAAATCTGTATTGACTTTTGAAGAAATAAAAAAAATAATCGAAAAAATAAATGAAAAGCTGAAAATAGACTTTTCGGAAGAATTCAAACTGGAAAAATTTCCTGAAAAAGCCGAGGAGATTGATAAAAAAGGGATAGAAAAACCTTTTATATTTTATGGAGGAATATTGGGGCTTTTTAAAAGACAGAACGAGGGGATAATTCAGGATTTTAACGATTTGAGAGAAAATTTCAATAAATTCAAGTTTAATGTATCCGACAGAGATGATTTTCAGATGACAAATAAAAACAGCTCGGTTTCAACAGATCCGAGTCAGCAGAATGTTGTGGAAACTCTTACAAATACCCAGTATAAGATAATACAGGGACCTCCGGGAACGGGAAAAAGTCAAACTTTGACTGCGATTATAACAAATGCTCTTGAAAATGGTGCAAATATACTGGTCGTATGTGAGAAAAAGACTGCCCTTGATGTTATTTACGAAAAACTGGCAGAGTTGGGACTGGGGGATTTGACAGCAATGCTCAATGATCCTGCTGCAGACAGAAAAGCTATAGTTAAAAGAGTAAGAGATTTGGAAGAAAAATTCCCTAAAACAGAGCAGTACGATGAGCAGAAATATGAATATACTGTCAACAGCTATAAAGATCTGAAAAATAAATATAACGAACATCAGAATTTACTGAAAAAACCTTTAAAATCAGATGATTCTTCCAGTATAAACGATACCGCAATAAAATATCTGGAAGATAAAAACTATAGTGATTATTACTATGTGGACACGACAAAGAACGACATAAACAGTATTTATAAAATTTTGGACAGAATAGATAATCTTTTGTCAAAAATAGGTAATATTTCCAATATTCAGAAATTTGAAAATATTTATAACGAGAAATTAGGGCAAATTTCTTCTTATGAAATATTTTTCAGTGAAACGTCGGACACTTTGGAAAATCTTAAAAAGTTGATTTCTATTGTGGAGCAGAATTTAGAAAAATACGGTGATGAATTTAAAAATTCATACGGAGCAAATAAACTTAAAGTATCTGTATTTTCTATATTCAATGCCAAAATAAGAGAAATAAAAAATGCATGGAATGATATTTATTCGGATTCACAAAAAGTCCGAAATTATAACGGAAAATATATAAATAAAAGATTTTCGGAGCATGATTACGGAGTTTATTTAAAGGAACTGAAAGAGTTTTCGGACATGCTGAATGAAATAATAAATAACAGAAAAGAATTCATAAGTTTTATAGACGAAAAGAAAAATGACAGTATTTCCAAAGAAGATGAAGCATTTATAAATAACTTTATAAAATATTCGGAAGAAAAAGGGATAAATGATAAGCCTGAATTTTTAACAACATCTTATTATTATTCGTTATTACAGAATAGCGATTTGAAAAATCAAAGATACAAAGATTTCGGAATAAATATACCGAAATTAATCGAAAATGATAAATATATTACTGAAAATCAAAGATACAGAATTAAAAAATACTGGAATGATATAAGAAAAAGAGCATTGAGCAATATGGGAACAGGCGAAAATATAAAAATGCTTTATAATTTGAGAAAAAATGCCAAATATGGAAAAATCAATACACTGAGAGAAATAGTGGCAACGAATGTTAATTTTTTCAAAGATATGTTTCCGATAATTATGACTGATCCGAATACATGCAGTGCTGTTTTCCCTTTACAGGAAGGAATTTTCGATCTGGTTGTTTTTGATGAAGCGAGTCAGTTGAAACTCGAAGAAGTCTTACCTTCAATGATGAGAGGAAAATATAAGATTGTTTCAGGGGATATTCATCAAATGCCGCCTTCAAATTATTTCGGGGCGGAAACGGAACAGACCGGATTGACAGAAAATAAAGAAATAGACGAAGAAACGTTGTTTTTGTCGGATAGTAAATCTTTGCTTGATTATGTAAATAATTTAAAAGATGACGTTATTATGTCGTATTTGGATTTTCATTACAGATCAAAGCATCCTAAACTGATTAATTTTTCCAATGCTGCTTTTTATGAATCAAGACTCGTTCCGATGCCTGAAAAAAAAGAATACATTCCGATAGAATATTTTAAAGTGGACGGAATATATAAGGCAAGAAAAAATGATGACGAAGCTGATAAAATTGTAGAATATATATTCGGAGAGAAAGTACTTATAGACGGGAAATTGCCGAGTGTAGGAATTGTTACGTTAAATCTGGAACAGAAAAATAACATAGTCAATAAAATAAACAACTATCTGAGAAAAAATGATAATGAAGAAACGAAAAACAGATATAATCAGCTTCTTGAAAATAATATGTTTGTCAAAAATCTGGAAAATGTTCAGGGAGATGAAAGGGATATAATGCTCCTTTCGACTACTTTCGGTAAAAGTGAAGAAGGTAAATTTATTCAAAATTTCGGACCGTTGAATAATCAGAATAAAGGGTATAAACTGCTGAACGTGCTTATAACAAGAGCAAAATACAGATTTTCCGTGTTTACTTCCATTCCTGATGAAAACATAAACAGTTGGGAAAATGAAGTTATTAAAAATGGAAATAACGGAAGAGGAATATTTTACGCATATCTTGCTTATGCAAAAGCCGTTTCTGAAAATGACAGAGAAGCGGAAAGCAGAATTTTGGAAGTTTTATCGGGAGATAAAATGAAAAATACAAATATTCTTTATGAAAAAATAGAAGATACAGATAAAAAAATTATTGAGATTATAAAAAATGAAATAAAAGTCGGAGAAAATGATGAAATAGTGAAAAACTATAAAATCGGAGGATTTACTCTGGAGTATGCAGTTAAAGATAAAAATGATGAAAAAGCAAAAATACTTATAGATTTGAACAGTGTAAATAATTTTTCAGGGAATACCGCTTATAAATCAATAATTTACAGAAAAAATATGTTTGAAAATATGGGATACGAGTATAAGTTGCTTGATATGGCAAGTTATATATAATTCGGAGGTTTTTATATGAAAAGAAATGTATTTATTACAGGAGCTTCAAGCGGAATAGGGAAAGCAATCACTTATGCTTTCGGTAAAAACGGAGATAATCTTATACTGTGTGCAAGAAGGCTTGAAAAACTTGAGGAAATCAAAAAAGATATTGAAAGTAAATACGATGTGAAAGTTGATATTTATAAACTTGATGTTACAGTTTATGAGGAAGTTGTTTCTGTTGTGAAAGAGGCTGTAAACAGAAACATACATATTGATGTGTTGATTAATAATGCCGGACTTGCATTGGGATTGGATAAATTTCAGGATTACAGTATAAGTGATATGGAAATAATGCTGAATACCAATGTAAAAGGGCTTTTGTATGTGACAAGAGAAATAATACCGAATATGATTTCGCAAAATTCAGGTCATATAATAAACATAGGCTCTACTGCAGGCATGTACTCTTATGCAAACGGAGCGGTTTACTGTGCTACAAAAGTTGCAGTGAGATTTTTAAGTGACGGAATAAGAATAGATACAATAGATAAAAATATAAAAGTAACAACAATACAGCCGGGAATTGTGGAAACTGATTTCAGCGAAGTCAGATTTTACGGGGATAAAGAAAAAGCCGGCAATGTGTATAAAGGTGTAGAGGCATTGAAACCTGAAGATATAGCGGATATAGTACTATATTCGGCAAATCAGCCTAAGCATGTTCAAATATCGGACATTACCATAATGGCGACAAAACAGGCTACAGGATTTAATGTTCATAGAGAGTAGAAAAAATGAGCATAATGTTTTAATTATATATAAAAATTATAGCTCATTTTAAAAACATATATATTTGAAATTATTGACTTTTGGAATATAATAACATATAATAACCTTATAGAAAAATTAGTAAAAATTTTGGAGGAAATAAAAATGAAAAGATTTAGAGAAGCGATGTGTATGTCATAGGTATTAAGTTTGTGCTGAAGTAACGGGTACAGGCTTATGTTGTATTGATAAGAATTGTACCTGTGATGCTAAATCTTTTGTAAATAAATAGAAAAAGCTCTCAGGAAAAATGAGAGCTTTTTTTCTGAAAAAATTTAAAAGTCAAAATTATATTAAGAGGTGATCATGGAAAAATTTATTACACTGAATAATTTGGTGAAAATATATAAGACGAGTGAGGGAAAAGAATTAAAAGCCGTAGATGGAGTAAATCTTGAGATTGAAAAAGGAGATGTTTACGGGATAATGGGACTTAGCGGTGCCGGGAAGTCGACATTGATAAGACTTATAAACAGACTGGAAGAACCTACATCTGGAGAAATACTTGTAAATCATATTGTAAAAGATAAAAAAAGCATCGAGAAGAAAGACATAATGTATTTTCAACAGGATGAACTTAGAGAATACAGAAAAAAAACGGGAATGATATTTCAGCATTTTAATCTTTTAAATTCAAGAAATGTAGCCGGAAATATTGCGTTTCCTCTGGAAATATCAGGCTGGGGAAAAAACGAGATAAATGCAAGAGTAGATGAACTATTGGAAATCGTAGGATTGACTTCAAAAAAATATAATTACCCTGAACAGTTATCAGGAGGACAGAAACAAAGGGTAGCAATAGCAAGAGCTTTGGCAAATAATCCCGAAATACTCCTTTCGGATGAGGCAACGAGTGCTTTGGATCCAAGAACTACAAATTCTATATTGGATTTACTGAAAGATATAAATAAAAAATTCGGCATAACAATAATACTTATTACACATCAAATGGAAGTAATAAGAAAAATTTGTAATAAAGCGGCTATAATGTCTGACGGCAAAATTATAGAAGAGGGAAAAACAAGAGATATATTCTTAAATCCTAAAAGTTCTTTGGCAAAAGAGTTTGTAGCGAATATATCCCACAATGACGACTTTGAAGTAGAAGAAAAAAATAGCGGAAAAGAAAAAAACGAAGGAAGAATCAAGTTAAAGCTAAAATTTACTGAAGAACAGGTTGATAAACCTTATATTGCGGAAATAATAAAAAAATACGATGCAGAAATAAGTATATTAGGCGGCTCTATTGATAAGCTGAGTGATACGGTAGTAGGTCATCTGACGGTAGAAATTATTGCAGAAAAAGAAAAAATAGACGTTATATTAAAATGGCTTGAAATGAATAATGTAGAATTGGAGGTATTATAGTGAGATTTGACTGGGTAAAATTTTTACAATTTAATAATATGCTGATACCTCTTTGGGAAACAATATATATGGTTGCAATAGCGACAGCCGTATCTCTTCTAATAGGACTTCCGATAGGAGTGCTACTCGTTGTCAGTGATTCAAAAGGTGTCAAGCCGAATAAAACTTTGCATAAAATACTTGATATGATATTGGTAAACATTACAAGATCCATACCTTTCGTAATATTAATGGTGCTCCTTATACCGTTATCCAGAATGATAGTACATAAATCTTACGGAAGTATTGCATTTATAGTTCCTTTATCTTTGGGAGCGGCTCCTTTTGTAGCGAGAATAATAGAAGGAGCATTAAAAGAAGTGGACGAAGGTCTGATTGAAGCATCAAAATCAATGGGAGCGACGACTTGGGAAATAATCATTAAAGTTATGATACCCGAAGCAATGCCTGCATTAATTCACGGCTTGACATTGACAATAATAAGCTTAATCGGATATTCGGCAATAGCCGGTTCGATTGGAGGAGGAGGACTAGGAAACTCTGCTGTTGTAGATGGCTATACGAGATCAAATCCTGAAATAATGTGGCAGGCAACAATAGTTATAATTATACTGGTTCAAATAATCCAGTTTATAGGAGACTTTTTTGTGAAAATTATAAATAAAAAGAGAACAAAATAAATGAAAGGAGTCACAAAAATATGAAAAAAATAATTTTATTTTTAACAGTTGCATTGATTTTTGCAGTATCTTGCGGAGAGAAAAAAGAAAGTAAAAAATAAAATGAAAAATTGACAGTGGCGGCAACACCGATTCCGGCAGGAGAATTGGTAACACTTGTAAAAGATGATTTGAAAAAAGAGGGGATAGATCTCGAAGTAGTTATTTTCAATGACTATGTACAGCCGAATAAAGCTCTTCAGGATAAAAGCGTGGATGCGAATCTGTTTCAGCACACACCTTACATGAATAATTTCGGGAAAAAGAATAATTTTGAAATGGCGGCGGTAGGAAAAGTGTACTTGCCGACAATGGCACTTTACTCGGATAAGGTCAAATCATTGGAAGAACTGAAAGACGGTGCTACGATATTTATTCCCAATGATCCTACAAATTTGACAAGAGCGTTGTTATTACTTGATAAAAAAGGATTGATAAAATTAAAAGATAACACAAAACTTGACTCAAAATTATCGGATATAGTTGAAAATACGAAAAATCTTAAATTTGTAGAATTATCGGCAGAGCAGATTGCACCGAGATACAAAGAGGCGGATGCTGCTTTCATTACAGGAAGTTATGCTTTGGACAGCGGGCTTAACCCTAAAGATAACGGAATACTGTCTGAAGATAAAGATTCTCCTTATGTAAATGTACTGGCTACATTAAAAGGGAGAGAAAACGAAGAAAAGATACAGAAACTGTTAAAAGCATTACAGTCGGAAAAAGTGAAAAAATACATAGAAGAAAAATACAAAGATGTAATAATACCGGCATTTTAATCAGGATATAAATTATTATATTATATAAATCTAAAATTACAGGAGGAAATCGAAATGAAAAAACTATTATTATTGGGAGTACTGACACTGTTATTTGTGTTATCGTGCGGTGGAAAGAAAGAAGAAACGAAAGATCAGAAAGGAAGTGCCGAAGAACCTAAAAAAACTGAAAAATTAGTGGTAGGAGCTACTCCGGTACCTCATCAGGAATTACTTGAATTGGTAAAGGATGATTTGAAAAATGAAGGGATTGATTTGGAAATAGTTCAGTTTAACGACTATGTTCAACCGAATAAAGGATTGGCAGATAAAAGTCTGGATGCAAACTTCTTCCAGCATATTCCTTATATGGAAGAATTTGCAAAGAAAAATAATATGGAACTGGTATCAGTAGGAAAAATACATTTGGAACCTATGGCTATTTACTCGAAAAAAATCAAAAATATAAATGATTTGAAAGAAGGAGACACTATTTTAATACCTAACGATCCTACAAACGGAGGAAGAGCTTTAATATTACTTGATAAAGCAGGAGTATTAAAATTGAAAGATAATACAAAATTGGATTCTACAGTAGCGGATATAGTTGAAAATAATAAAAAAATAAAAATAGAACAGTTGGCACCTGAACAACTGGCTCCAAGACTTTCAGAAGTTACAGCAGCTATTATAAACAGTAACTTTGCTTTAGATGCTAAACTTTCCTTTAAAGACGATACTATATTTATAGAAGATAAAGACTCTCCTTACGTAAATATCGTGACTGTATTAAAAGGAAGAGAAAATGAAGAAAAAATACAAAAACTTGTAAAAGCATTACAAAGTGAAAAAGTTAAAAAATATTTGGAAGAAAAATATTCAGGAAGTGTAATTCCTTCATTCTAAATTTGAAACTTAACAATTAATATTTTTAATGTTTTAATAAAAATCAATCTAAAATTTTATATGTCAAAAGAAAATCTTTGTTATGAGAATTTTTATATCAATAAATAAAGATGTTTCTGTGCTTTAAAATTGAAAGATTGATTTTTTTGATTGGTCAAGAGAATTGTTGGAAAATAAAAGTTAAAAAACACATTTTATTGTTGAAAATATTAAAAACATATGATAAAATATTTACATAATATACAAACAAATGTGCAAACGAATAAATATATATTGAAAGGTTAAGATGATTAAGGAGAGAGAAACTATATGATGAGAAAAGTAATACTATTGGTTGGATTTGTTTTGTTCTGCAATTTAAACTTATTCTCAATGGAGAAACTTCAGGTTCCGGTAGAGTTTTCTGAAAATATTACAGTATCGGGATTTGATTCGGATATTTTTGAATATGATTTTAATAAAGATGGAATAAAAGAGAAAGTTCTTGTAAATTCTAAAAAAGGCGAGTTCAGTGTTAAAGCTGTTATTTCTGTTTATATTATGGAAGACGGTAAGTACAGATTTGCTTATCAAATTCCTTTAAAAGAAGATATTAATATTTTTTCTGTAAAAAGAGCTGAAGATATGCTGAAAAAAGTTAAAGAACATTACGAAGATTATTCTAAAGACTTGGAAAAAGGTGAAGTCAGATATGTGAGATTACTTGATGACAATACTAATGAGCAGATTGTTTTTGATATGAAATTTGACAAACATTCTCCTAAAGACTTGGATAATTTTATATTTGTTAAAAAAACAACTGTATTTAATCAAAGCCCTCAACATCATTCGGGAGTTGCATATACAGCTCATTATAAAGACAAACCGAGAATATTGCTGGAATTTTTGTCCGAAAAAGATAATAAACACACTGCGTGGTATTTTACAGAAATGCAGGAAGGTAAAGATAAGAGTAAAGTCAAAGGATATGTTTCCGGAGTATCGGGAACTATTCAAAGAAGGGGATTTTATTGGGATGAAATGCATTCAAAAATAGAAAAAGTAAACTATTTTATAAATAATGCGATGAAAGATAAAAGTGATTTATACATAATTACCCAATACAGACCTCTTGCCAATGATATTTACAGCGAAAAAGACAAGTTCGGAAACAGAAGAAATCAAAGTATAACAGGATATATAAATCCTGATAAAAAAGGTGAGATAATAAATATACCGGATCAGACTATTTTTAAAATAATCGGGAAAGAAAACGATATGTTGAAAATAGAAACTCCTTTATACGGCGGTCCTTACTATATAGCTGATAATCCTGAAATAATGAAAAAATGGAACTTGGAAACACAGGTAAATAAATTTATTGCTATTGACCCTAATAATCAGACTGAAGCCGTACTTCAAAGAATTAAAGATACAAATAATTTCTCGATAATTTCCTATTCTTTTGTAACGACAGGAAAAGATGACGGTTATTCTTCGTATGAAACACCTCACGGAGCTTTTTTAATAGCATTTACAAGACCTTATATGCTGTTTACGGGAAGACAGAGAGAAGGAGATACGAGAAAAAGTGCAGGAAAAGAAGGATTGGTTATAGCGGGAGAAGCTCAGTATGCGGTAAGATTCAGCGGAGGGGCTTATATGCACGGAATACCGGTTTCATACGGTGCTTCAGCATCTACAAAAGCTTACACTGCCTCAAAAATAGGAACGTATAAGGAATCCCATAAATGTGTAAGACATTATGACGATCAGATAGAATTTATAGTAAATTGGATAAACGGAAGCAGTACAACAAAAGAAAGAGATAATACAATACCTGATGAACCTGTGATAGCAGTTGTATTATAGCAAATTATAATATTTACGAGGTGAATTATGAAATTAAGAAAATTACAGCTTTTAGGGATGATCATTTTGATGTCATCTTTAATGTATGCAGCTCCTTTAGGAACAGCTCCTGTGAATACGGGAACTTTAAAAAACTGGAAAACTGTAGAAATGACACCGGATCTTGATAAAGACGGAAAGAAAGACAAACTGGTAATTGAGTATTCGGAACAGAATGATAAAATTTATACAAAATTTACTCCTTATGTCAATGATGACAGTAATAAAGCTGTAAAAGGGCAGACTGTTGAAAAAATATTTGAAAGAGGGAATTTTCAGAAAGATTTTAATAATTTTTCCAGAGAATTTGTAAAAAATTACCCGAAAAAAATAAAAACGACTTCAAAGCCTGTTAATACAACAGTTACAAATGTGCAACCCAATACTCAGAATAAACAGCCTGTTAAAAATGATAAGCCTCTAATTCCTCCTACTCAAAATGTAGGAAAAGAAGTAGAGGATAAGGCGACAGTTCCTCAGGATTTGAAAGAAACAGGAAAAAATCCTAAGGAAGTAATTCCTGACGAGCAGACAGATAAGGAGATACAAAAAGTCGACGGTAAACCTGTAGACAAAAAAGAAGAATTAATAAAAGGACCTTATCCTTATGTAACTTATTATTTAAAAGAAAGACCTAAAAATTTGACTTTTGATTATAAATATGCAAAAAATTCTCCGAGAGATATGGATGAATTTATTTTTATAAAAACTGCTACAAGTATAAGAAGAGAGCCTAATGCAAATGCAGCATCCATAAAAAAAGCAAGCTACGGGCATAAATATAAAGTAGTCGGAAAAGTTAAGACAAATGCCAAAGGCGGAACAGCAGAATGGTATGAAGTTTATTTTGACGGAAAATTGGGATATGTATTAAACTCTGTCGCTGTTAAAAGAGAATTTGACTGGCAGGACATGATGAAAAAAGTCGAAAAAACTAATAAATTTGTTAATGAAGCAGTTTCAAAAGGTCAAACAATATATGTTCTTGATGATTATGTGCCTTTAGGCGGCGGTAGCGGTTCGTCCAAAGATAAGTTCGGAAACAGGGAAAATCAAAGTGAAAGAGGATATTTAGGTGCAGACTTCAAAGAGTTTATAAATCTGCCTGACAGAACTATGATGACAATTTTGGAAGAAACCGACAAATATTTGAAAGTAAAAGTCGATGCTTATGATAACGGTACTTATTATCTGAAAAAGTCTAAAAAATCACTTTTAAAAGATAGTAAAATAACAGGAGAAATCACAAGATTTATATACGTTGACAGACATAGTCAAAATGAAATGATTATAGAGAAAAATACCAATGCAAATACTTGGAATGTAGTAACTACATCGTTTGTTACAACAGGAAAAGATGCGGGAAATTCTTATGCAACTCCTTACGGAACATTTTTGATAGCTTATTCAAAACCTGTAATGCAGTATACAGGGTCAGATAATAAAACTGTTGTAGGAGATGCCAATAACGCTGTCAGATTCAGTGGCGGTGGATATATGCACAGTATACCTTCGTTATTTGAACCTAAAGAAACAAGAAAATCAAGAAAAGCAGTTACTGCAAGAAAAATAGGAACTTTCCCTGAATCACATAAATGTATAAGACATTATGATGATCAGATTAAATTTATATATGACTGGCTTGGAAATTCTTCGCCGGGAAATAAATTAGGACGCAGAGTTCCTTCAGTTCCTACGGTTATGCTTGTTAAGTAATTAAAAATAGTGTATTATGTAAAAAGATAAAAAATATACTGAAAAATAGAGTTTTAAAAGACTCTATTTTTTTGATAAAAGGGGTTGACTTTTATTTTTGAATGCGATATTATAAGTATGTAGAGAGGAGGTGAATTACTGCATGAATTTAACAGAAGTAATCGCATTGCTCGCAAACATATGCACCATAGCTATTACAGTTGATTATTTTTTGAAGACACGAAAATAATCGATACGGAGGGGCTTTTCCCCCTCTCTACTAATAAATAAAGGGAAGTGATATTATGTTACAATATATAAATACAGTTTTATCAGTAATTAACCTGATTTTATTATTATATATTCTTTATAAAAAAAAGTAACCCCTACTCGCAAAATTTTAGGGGCTTAACTGCATGAACTTCTTAAAAATATTATACACTAATCGGGTTAAGAAGTCAAGAAGGGAATTTATAATATGGAAAATAATGAAAAAAGAGGGGGGATAAGAAAGGGAGCGGGGAGAAAACCTACAGGCAGAGAAAGAGATAAAACGATAAGTTTTAAAGTGACTGAAGATGAAAGAGAGTATATATACAAGGTACTCGATAAAATCGGAGGTAAAAGGACAGAAAGCATACTGAAATTACTTAAAAAATATGAAAAAGAATAAAAGAAGTAAAAATAAGGGAATTAAAAACAAAAAAATTTGACAAATAGAAAAAACCTTATTATAATATGAAAGTTCTAAAAAGAAAAATGAACATAAAAATATTTTGTTCAGAACTTTTAGTCAAATATATGTAAAAAAGAAAGATGTTTGGGAAATACCATCTATAAAAAAAACCTTTATAAGATAACAGAATTTTAAAATGTATCGTTGTCAAAAAGGGCGATACATTTTTTTTAAAAAATAAAAATGGAGGATAAAATGTTAGAATTTTTTAGAAATTTCCAATTCGGAACAAATGAACTTTTATGGCTGGGGTACTTAATATTGAATTTTACGGCTGTTATTTTAGCTTACAGATTTTGGGGAAAGTCGGGATTGCTTGCTATTGTTCCGCTTTCTATTGTTGTTGCCAATATTCAGGTAGGTAAAATGATGACACTGTTCGGTGTTGATACAACTATGGGGAATATTGCATTCGGAGGAATTTATTTGGCATCGGATATACTTTCTGAAAATGAAGGAAAGAAATATGCAAAAAAAGTGGTTTCACTGGGATTTGCTTCGATGCTTTTTACGACATTTATTATGCAGATTGTTTTAAAAATTCAGGCAGCACCGAGTGATGTTATGCAAGGACCTTTATCTCAAGTATTCGGATTTTTGCCGAGAATCGCAATAGCCAGTGTATGCGGATTTGCAGCTTCACAGGCTTTTGATATATGGTCTTATCAGGCTATAAGAAAGATTCGTCCGAGTTTTCAGGATATATGGATTAGAAATAATGCGAGTACAATGTTGAGTCAAATACTTGATAATATTGTATTTACATTTTTGGCATTTACAGGAATTTATCCGTTGGATGTTATAATCGTAATTATATTTTCCACATATTTCCTGAAAGTATTGATTGCATTACTGGACACACCTTTTGTGTATATTACGACAATGTGGAAAAATAAAGGGAAAATAAATGAAGATTAGAGTTTTGAAGGAAAAAAATGATAAGATATAATGTAATAAAAGAAAAAAATCCGAGAGAAATCGTGTTGCTGAAAGGTCATAGATGTGCTTACGGAAAATGTGCTTTTTGTAATTACATACTTGATAATACCGATGATGAAAATGAGATGGAAAGAGTAAATTTTGAAGCATTAAGTAATGTAACGGGAGATTTGAGGACATTGGAAGTAATAAATTCAGGATCGGTTTTTGAATTAAGTGAAAATACATTAAAAAGAATTAAAGAAATATGTGATACCAAGAATATAAAAATACTGTATTTTGAAGCATATTTCGGATATCTGAAAAGATTGAATGAAATAAGAGAATATTTTAAAAATCAGGAAGTAAGATTTATAATAGGAATAGAAACTTTTGATAATCATTATCGGACACAAATATTGAAGAAAAATTTTATATTAAATGAAAATGTTCTTGAGCAGTTAAAAAAGGAATATCAGACAGCGTTGCTGCTAATTTGCACTGAAGGACAGACGAAAGAACAGATATTATCGGATATAGAGCAGGCAAGAAAAAATTTCAGAGAAACAGTAGTAAGTATATTTATAGATAACGGAACGGAAATCAGGAGAGATGAAAAACTTGTAGAATGGTTTTTAAAAGAAGTCTATCCTGAACTGAATAAAGTAAATAATGTTGAAATACTTGTAGATAACAAAGATTTTGGAGTATATGTCCAGTAAGCTGAAAGCAAATCAAATGGAAAATAAAGTTTTGAAAAAACGAAAAATTGAGGTATACTATACATAATAATATAAATTATTAATATAATATAGATTTGAAGGAGATGATTCGTAATGGATGTAAGGTTACAGGAAAAATATGACTTGTATATCGACGGAAAGTGGGTGCCTGCTTCTGACGGTGCAACGTTGAAAGTTATTAATCCTGCTACGGGAAAGGAGATTGCAAATATCTCGGAAGCGACTTCGGAAGATGTGGATAAGGCTGTAAAAGCTGCACAGAAAGCATTTGACAGCTGGAAAAACAGTTCTCTGATAGAAAGACAAAATTTATTGTTGAAAATAGCTGATATTATTGATGAAAACAAAGAACTTTTGGCTACAGTGGAAACTATGGATAACGGTAAACCTATCCGTGAAACTATGGCTGCAGATATTCCATTAGGAGCAGATCATTTCAGATACTTTGCGGGAGCTATTCGTGCCGAAGAAGGTACAGCAAATATGCTGGACGGAAATACAATGAATATCATTCTAAGAGAGCCTATAGGTGTTGTAGGACAAATAATCCCTTGGAATTTCCCTTTTCTTATGGCTGCATGGAAATTGGCACCGGCTTTGGCTGCAGGATGTACTGTAGTTCTTAAACCGTCAAGCCATACATCTCTTTCAGTGCTTGAATTAATGAGATTAATAGGAGATGTTGTTCCTAAAGGAGTAATTAACGTTGTAACAGGAAGCGGATCCAAATCAGGAGACTTTATGTTGAAGCATAAAGGATTTAAAAAGTTGGCATTTACAGGCTCAACAGCAGTAGGTCAGGAAGTTTATTCTGCTGCATGTTCTCATATGATACCGGCAACATTGGAACTTGGAGGAAAATCAGCAAATATCTTCTTTGAGGATTGCGATTGGGATATAGCAATGGAAGGCGCACAATTAGGTATTTTATTCAATCAGGGACAGGTATGCTCTGCAGGATCGCGTATATTTGTTCAGGATACGATTTATGATAAATTTGTAGATTCATTGGCAAAAATATTCGATAAAGTAAAAGTAGGAAATCCTTTGGATCCGAATACTCAAATGGGGTCTTTGATTTACGAAAGTCATTTGAAAGATGTTCTTAATTATATTGAAATAGGTAAGAAAGAAGGAGCAAGACTTGTAACAGGAGGGGTTCGTATAGAAGATGAAGAGCATAAAGACGGATTCTATCTAAGACCTACAATCTTTGCCGATGTTAAAAATGATATGCGTATAGCACAGGAAGAAATTTTCGGACCTGTTGTAGTAATTGAGAAATTCCATAGTGAAGAAGAAGTTATAAAAATGGCTAATGACAGTATATACGGTCTTGGAGGAGGACTTTTCACTCGTGATCTGAATCGTGCAATAAGAGTGGCAAGAGCAATAGAAACAGGACGTATGTGGGTAAATACATATAACGCATTCCCTGCGGGAGCTCCTTTCGGAGGATACAAACAGTCGGGAATAGGCCGTGAAACTCATAAAATAATACTTGAACATTACACACAAATGAAGAACATTATAATAAACTTAAATGAAAAAACTATAGGAATGTATGAGACAAAATAAAAATTTTTAAGGGATGAATTGGGTACAGGTTCATCCCTGTTTCTGTTCGGTTGTAAAAGATTCAAAAGAAAGAGTATAAGGAAAAACAGTCAGTTATCAGGAGGACGGATATGATAGACAAAAAAATAAAAGAAAAATTCAAAGCAAATATTGATTTTCAAAAATTAGAAGAGAAAAAAGGAATTATAATATATTTGAATGACAAGTATATTTCAGGGGATAACAGAAAATATATGAAAATGTATAACAAACTTTCTGCATGGTATGATTTCGGAGAAAAGTGGATAGGTAAATTTGTATACGGTAATTCTGTTGAAAAAATGAGAAGAGATCTTATGAATCATTTGGAATGGAAAGAGGGAGCTTCAATTTTGTATGTTTCGATAGGTACAGGTAAAGACTTGAATTATATACCGAAAAATATAAATTTGAAATTGCTTGATATTACCGGAGCGGATATTTCTTTAGGTATGCTGAATAAATGTAATTCTGTCTGGAAAAATAAAACAAATATTTCTTTAGTAAATTGCTGTGCTGAAGATTTGCCGTTCAAAGATGATACTTTTGATATTGTTTTTCATGTAGGAGGAATAAATTTTTTCAGTGATAAAGAACAGGCTGTCAGAGAAATGCTTCGTGTTGCAAAACCGGGATCCAAACTTATGATAGCAGATGAAACAGCCGATTTTATTGAAAAACAGTATAAGAAAAGTATTTTTACAAAGAAATATTATAAAAATGAAACAGTTGATTTAAGTGAAATTGAAAAATGTATTCCTGAAAGTGTAAAAGACAGAAGTACGGAATTAGTTTGGGACAAAAAATTTTACTGTATAACTTTCAGAAAATAAAAAAATAATCTACCCTAATTTTTAAATAGAAATCAAGGTAGATTTTTTTAAGAAATACTATATCGAATTTATAAAATCAATATACTCTCTAACACTATCTCCTATTCTTTCTTTTGTTGCTTCAAATTCGGCACTGTAAAAGGCATAAAATCCTTTATAGTTTGCTGAGCAGTAATCAAAAGTTATTTCAAAAGGTATAAGAATTTCTTTTAAAGAATATTTATATTTACCGTTTTTTGAATAATTTTTTTCGTCTATTCCTGCTGTTACTGTCAAAGCAATATTTCGGGCAGAAAGCTTATCTCCTCCTTTTCCGTATGCCCAACCGTCAGTAAATACTTCATCAAGCCACTTTTTCAATAGTGAAGGACAGTTAAACCAGTAAATAGGAAATTGCAAAATCAGTCCTTTATGTTTTTCAATTAATTCCTGTTCATTTTTAATATCTATTATTTCATTCGGATATGCTTCGTATAATTTATGAACAGTAAATTTATCGAGATATTTTTCTGCCTCTTCAATCCAACGTTTATTTACTTTGGATTTTTCAAGATCGGGATGTGCAAGAATTATAAGTGTTTTCATAAAACCTCCTGTTTTTAGTTATTGACTTTGGAAATATTATAGCGTATATTATAATTAAATGTAAGTACGCACAAAATAGTAAGATACTAACTGAAAGGAGAGTGTAAATGAAAAATGGTAGTTGTGTAAAACCTGATATAAAACTTTCGACTACAGGATTCGGTTATATTTTGTCTTTAATCGGAGGTAAGTATAAAATGACAGTTATATATAAATTATATGAAAATGCCCCTTTTATGCGATATAACGAATTGAAAAAAAGCATAAGAATAATTTCTTTTAAAACTTTGACAAGCACATTAAAAGAACTTGAAAATGACGATCTTATAATAAGAAAAGAGTATCCTCAAATTCCACCGAGAGTAGAATATAGCTTATCGGAAAAAGGAAAAACTTTAATTCCAATTTTAAATATGATGTGTGATTGGGGAGAAAGAAATATGAAAATATAATTTTTATTTGCATTTGGAAAAACATGAGGTATAATATTGATTAGAAAAGAAACTATATGAATTTAAGGAGAAGCAACATGAAAAAAATCATTTTATTACTATTTGTTTTGTTAAATATATCAGCTTTAAGTGCTTTAAAAGACCCTTTTAAAGATGAGAAGTTTGAGTATGTATTTAAAAACGTTCCCGAAGTATTCGGAGGAGATTTCAGATGTAAATTTATAATAAAACAAGTTTTATTGAGATCTTTTCACATTGATAATCAAAATAAGGAAATGATTGATACTTTTAATGATTCTTTGAAAACATACGGAAGAATAATACAGCTTGAGGGAGAATTTGAAAAAGAAAGCGATCCTGTAGTTGTAACCGATAAATATTATGCGAAAAATTGCTTTATACCTGAGCAGAAGTGGACAGATTATATCAATTCTCCCGCATTAAACGATTATTTTAAAATGATACAGGATTATAAAAACAGGAAAAAATCGTGAATAATTTTAATAATTAAAAGAAAAGTCGATTTTTTTTCATTTCGACTTTTTTTTTTGATGTAATTATGATACTATTAGATGAAAATTTTAAAATTAATAGTTATAAAGGAGAGAAAATAGTGAATAACATAGCAGTAAATACTATAAATTATCAACAGATGGCTTTTGCATTTTTAGGCGGACTGGGATTATTTTTATTCAGTATAAAGTACATGGGTGAAGGATTGCAGATAATGGCAGGAGACAGATTGAGATATATTCTCGATAAATATACAACTTCTCCTTTTCTGGGTGTCCTTGTAGGAATACTTGTAACGGCGTTAATTCAGTCAAGCTCGGGAACTTCGGTTATAACGATAGGGCTTGTAGGAGCGGGACTGCTTTCATTAAGACAGGCCATAGGAATCATAATGGGAGCAAATATCGGAACTACTATAACGATTTTTATAATCGGATTTAATATTACCGATTATGCACTTCCTATTTTGTTTTTGGGAGCGGCATGTTTATTTTTTACAAAGTTGAGAGCAATAAATAACATAGGAAGAATACTGTTCGGATTTGGAGGTATATTTTTTGCACTGACTTTAATGTCGGGAGCAATGCAGCCTTTAAAATATCTTCCGGAATTCAGACAGTTGATGATAAATTTGAGCCACAATTCAGTATTGGGAGTATTTATCGGTACTTTAGTAACGGTTCTCGTACAGGCTTCAAGTGCCACAATCAGTGTTTTACAGAATATATATCAGGAAAATCTTGTAACTTTAAGAGGAGCGTTGCCTATACTGTTCGGAGATAATATCGGAACAACAATAACGGCTATTATTGCTGTAATCGGTGCAAATACGGCTGCTAAAAGACTGGCTGCTTCCCACGTTATATTTAACGTAATCGGAACTATAATTTTCATGATATTTTTAACACCTTTTACGTTTTTTATAGAAAAAATGCAGTATATGCTCCATTTGAATCCGAAAATGACAATAGCTTTTGCACACGGAGCATTTAATACAGCAACTACAATTTTGCTCTTTCCGTTTATAAGGGTACTTGAATTTTTAGTAGTTAAACTTATAAAAAGCAATAAACGTGAAAAAGAATATAAGACAAAATTGGATATGGCATTATTGACAGCACCTGTAATAGCTTTAGGGCAGGTTAAAGCTGAAATAACGGATATGACTTCGCTGGTATTGGAAAATCTTAAAGCTTCAGTTGATTTCTTCCATAACCATAATGAAAAATTGGCAGAAGAAATCGAGACAACAGAAGAAGGAATAAATAATCTCGATCAGGAAATATCCAACTATCTGACACTTCTGTCAGGAGGAAATTTTAGTGTTAAAGAAGGAGAAGAGATAGGAATTTACCTTGATATGTGCCGTGATGTGGAAAGAATAGGAGACCATGCTTTCGGAATAGTAAAAGATGTTAATTATGAAATTAAGAAAAAAATGAAATTTTCTCATTTTGCTCATGAGGAAGTAGATCAGTTACTTGAAACTTCAACTCTAATTATAGAAAATGCTATAGAAGCATTAAAAAATTCCGATAAGGAAAAATCTATAGAAGTACTGGATTTACACAATAAATTATATGCTCAGGAGAAAAAAATAAGAAAAAATCATATAGAAAGAATGAGAAATCAGGAATGTGAACTTCGGGCAGGATTATATTATATTGATTTGATTTCTCACTTTACAAGGGTGGGAGATCATGCAAGAAATATGGTTGAAAAAGTCATTGAAAACAGAGTTTAGATTTTGTCGGTGAGAGGAAAAAGAAAGAATTTTTATAATATTTGAGGGTATATGGATATAAAAACAGAAGATAATTAAGAGAGAATGAGAAATTAAAAAAATTCCTTGAAAAAATCAAAAAAGTCTGATATACTCTTTCTGTAAATAAAAAATTAAATAAGTTACTTATATATTCTTTGAATAAGGCAAAGAGTTTCTACGAGCGACCGGAAATTGCTTACTATAAGTGAGAGCATAGATATCTGTTTTATTGCTTCATTTTTGGTGTGCAGTTTTAAAACAGATTTTTTATTGGAGGAATAATGAAAAAAAGTTCAGTTGTTATGTTTCAAATATTTCATTGCGGACAAATTAAATGTTTGTCTTTGTTTGATGAGTTTGGAAATTCAGCGGCTGATAGTAATAAGTATAGATATTTTTACAATCTAAGTGTATAAATTCGCTTAGATTTTTTATTTAAAATAAAATTTTAAGGAGTTGTATAATGAATTATCGAATATTTGTGGAAAAAAAGAAAAATTTCAGGGTGGAAGCACAAAGTCTGTTAAATGATTTAAAAGATAATTTATCTGTTAAAAATCTTGAGAATGTCAGAATATTGAATATATACGATATTTTCAATCTGAACAAGAAAGATCTGAAAAAGCTTGATACTTCGGTATTTTCTGAAATTAATGCCGATGATATTTATTATTATCTTGAAGATGTATTGGAAGAGACAGGGGTAAAAAGAGAAAATGAAATATATTTTGCAACGGAATTTTTACCAGGACAATATGATCAGAGAGCGGATTCGGCAGTTCAATGTATAAATCTCCTGTCGGACAGTGAAAATGTAGCCGTAAAAAGCGGGAAATTGATAATTTTATACGGAAAAGTTTCCGAAGAAGATATAAAAAGAATAAAGAAATATTATATAAATGAAGTCGAAATGAAAGAAAAGGATTTGGCAATATTAATTGAAAACAGAGAAAAGGAAAACACTGAAAAAGTTCCTGTTTTTAAAAGCTTTAGAGAAAAAAGCGAAAAGGAAATGGAAGAATTTAAGAAAAATCTTGAACTTGCAATGACTGTGAAAGATTTGCTATTTATTCAGAATTATTTTAAAAATGAAGAAAAAAGAGATCCGAGTGAAACGGAAATAAGAGTTCTCGATACTTACTGGTCGGATCATTGCAGACACACAACCTTTGAAACGATAATAGACGATATAAAAATAGAAAATGAAAAATATAAAGATATTATTGAAAAAACTTTGAGTGAGTATATTAAAAGCAGAGAATACGTACATGGAGAAAAAATCGATAAAAAACCTGTAACTTTAATGGATTTGGCGACTATTTTCGGGAAAGAAGCTAGAAAAAAAGGACTTCTTTCGGATTTGGAAGTTTCCGATGAAATAAATGCGTGTTCGATATATATAGACGTGCCTGTAGAGAGAATAGGTGAAAACGGTAATAAAATTGTAACTGATGAAAAATGGATATTGCAGTTTAAAAATGAAACGCATAATCACCCTACAGAAATAGAGCCTTTTGGGGGAGCTTCCACTTGTATAGGCGGGGCAATAAGAGATCCGCTGTCAGGAAGGACTTTTGTATATCAGGCTATGAGAATAAGCGGTTCGGGAGATCCTACCGAAAAAATAGAAAATACCATAAAAGGAAAATTGCCACAAAAAGTTATTACACAAAAGGCAGCACACGGATTTTCCTCTTACGGAAATCAAATAGGACTGACTACAACTTATGTAAACGAAATATATGATGAAGGATACAAGGCAAAGAGAATGGAGCTCGGATTGGTTGTCGGAGCCGCACCTGCCGAAAATATTATAAGAGAAAAGCCTGAAAAAGGTGATGTAGTAATACTTTTAGGAGGAAGAACGGGACGGGACGGAATAGGCGGAGCAACAGGCTCTTCCAAAGAACATACAACCGAATCTGCCGAAAAATGCGGAGCCGAAGTTCAAAAAGGAAATGCGATAATTGAAAGAAAGATACAGAGACTATTCAGAAATAAAGATGTAACAAAATTAATAAAAAAATGTAATGATTTCGGGGCAGGAGGGGTTTCAGTAGCTATAGGAGAACTCGCCGACGGGCTGGAAATCGACTTAAATAAAGTGAAAGTGAAGTATACAGGGCTTACAGGAACGGAACTCGCTATATCCGAATCGCAGGAAAGAATGGCAGTAGTAATAGCCAAAGAAAATATAGAAAAATTTATAGAATATGCTGAAAAAGAAAATCTCGAGGCATATAAAGTAGCTGAAGTTACTGATACAAACAGGCTTGTAATGAAATATAACAATGAGATAATCGCAGATATTTCAAGAGATTTTTTAAATACGAACGGAGCGAAGTCCAATATAAAAATTGAAATAGAAAACACAGGAGAATTGGACTTTACAAGAAAAATAGAAGGAAAAACTTTGAAAGAAAAATTTGTGAATAATATGAAAGATTTGAATGTATGCTCTCAAAGAGGATTAATGGAGAGTTTTGATTCTACGATAGGTTCAACTACAGTTTTAATGCCTTACGGAGGTAAGTATCAGCTTACACCGTCGGAAGTTTCGGTGCAGAAAGTGTCCGTTGTAAATGGAGAAACAAATGTTGCATCTATGGTCGGGTACGGATATAATCCTTATATTGCAAAACAGTCGACATTTCACGGAGGAGCTTTTGCAGTTATAGAGTCATTGTGTAAAATCGTTGCTTCAGGAGGAAATTACAAAAATGTAAGATTTACTTTTCAGGAATATTTTGAAAGATTAGGGAATGATCCGAAAAAATGGGGAAAACCTTTATCGGCTCTATTAGGAACTTTATATGTTCAAAAAGAATTCGGTCTTCCTTCTATCGGAGGAAAAGATTCCATGAGCGGAACTTTCCATGATATATCTGTTCCTCCGACATTAGTATCTTTTGCAGTGAGTGTTACCGACTCGAAAAATGTTATTTCAGGAGAGTTAAAAAAAGGAGGAAATAAAATATATCTTATAAAAACGGCTTATGATAAGAATAATTTGCCGGATTTAAGAGATTTGAAAGAAAATTTTGACTTTTTGACGGAAAATATTAAAAATAAGAAAATAATATCGGCTAATGCAGTTAAAGGCGGAGGGATAGCCGAAACAATCGGGAAAATGACATTCGGAAATAAAAAAGGTGTAAATATAAACTTTGATGAGATAAGTTCTGACGATTTGTTTAAGATGAGTTACGGAGTATTTATTATTGAAACGGAAGATGAACTGAATTATAAAAATGCCGTTTTAATAGGAAGTGTTATAAACGATAGAAATATAACATTGAATACATCTGATGAGAGTGCAGAAATAGAATTGGAACAGCTTATCGAAGAATGGGAAAAACCGCTTGAAAAAATATTTCCGACAAGAGTATCAGAGAGAGAAAAAGAAAATTCTTCAAAAAGTCTGAACTTTGAAGTGAAAAAAATTAATTCGGCTCAGGCAGTGGAGAAGTTTGCAAAGCCGAGAGTGTTTATTCCTGTATTCCCGGGAACAAACTGTGAATATGACTTGGAAAGAGCGTTCAGTAAAGAAGGCGGAGTTGTAAAAATGAGTATATTCAATAATCTTTCTTATGAAAATATATTAAATTCTATTGATGACTTTGCAAAAGAAATAGACAACTCGCAAATACTGATGCTTCCGGGAGGATTCAGTGCAGGAGATGAGCCTGACGGCTCGGCAAAATTTATAGTTGCTGTATTGAAAAATAAAAAAATTACGGAAGCGGTAGACAGATTTTTGAAAAGGGACGGGCTTATACTCGGAATATGTAATGGTTTTCAGGCATTGATAAAGTCGGGATTGTTGCCTTACGGAGAAATAAGAGAATTAAATGAAGATTCGCCGACATTGACTCATAATGCTATAAGTAAACATATGTCGAAAATTGTGAGAACCAAAATTATAACAAATGATTCGCCGTGGCTTACAGGAATAGAAACAGACGAAATTCATGCTGTTCCTCTTTCTCATGGAGAGGGAAGAGTTGTAATAACCGAAAAAGAATACAGACAGCTGATGGAAAATAATCAGATTGCTACAAAATATGTGGATTTTGAAGGGAATCCAAGCATGGAAACGGAATTTAATCCGAACGGCTCATATTATGCGATAGAAGGAATACTGGCTTGTAACGGAAGAATTTTCGGAAAAATGGCTCATTCAGAAAGAACAGGAACAAATTTATATAAAAATATATACGGCAATAAGGAACAGAATATATTCAAAAACGGGATAAAGTTCTTTAAATAATTTTATAATCAGGGAAGGAGAGAAAAACTGATGAAAATAGCAATATTTTTCGGAAGTAAATCGGATACGGAGAAAATGAGAGGAGCGGCTAATTGCCTGAAAGAATTCGGGATAGAATACGAGGCTTATATATTGTCGGCCCACAGAGTTCCCGAAAAACTTGAGGAAGTTTTGGCAGAAGTTGAGAAAAAGGGAGCAGAAGTAATAATCGCAGGAGCGGGACTTGCGGCACATTTACCGGGAGTAATAGCTTCAAAAACAGTTCTGCCTGTAATAGGAGTTCCATTGAATGCGGCATTGGGAGGAACAGATTCTCTGTACTCCATAGTACAGATGCCTAAGTCAATACCTGTAGCTACTGTAGGGATAGACAATTCGTATAATGCAGGAATGCTCGCAGTAGAAATACTCGCAGTAAAATATGAAGATATAAAAGAAAAACTTGTAAAATTCAGAAAAGAAATGAAAGAAAAATTTATAAAAGAAAATGAGCAAAAAGTTGAGTTTTAATAGAAGATTTGAGAGGTTTAATTAGGAATCGCAAAAAGTTAAAAGAATAAAATTGTTATTTAAAATATAAATTTGATTATAGAAAATGGAGGAAAAATGGAAAAGAAAGAATTTATTTATGAAGGAAAAGCAAAACAGGTTTATTCTACAGATGACGAAAATCTTGTAATTATACACTATAAAGACGATGCAACAGCAGGAAACGGAGTAAAGAAAGGAACAATAAAGGATAAAGGAATTATAAATAACAAAATTACGGCAAAATTGTTTTCGGTGCTTGAAAAAAACGGGATAAGAACACATTTTAAAGAAATGCTCAATGAAAGAGATCAGCTTTGTGAAAAACTTGAGATTGTTCCTCTTGAAGTAATAGTAAGAAACGTTATAACAGGATCAATGGCAAAAAGAGTGGGAATAAAAGACGGTACAATACCTAAAACTACAATCTTTGAAATTTGCTATAAGAATGATGAATACGGAGATCCGTTAATTAACGATTATCATGCGGTAGCCATGGGACTTACGACTTTTGAAGAATTGAAATATATTTATGAAACAACTTCAAAAATAAACGATTTATTGAAAAAAGTGTTCGATGAAGAAGGAATTACTTTAGTCGACTTTAAAATAGAATTCGGTAAAAATAGCAAAGGAGAAATACTTTTGGCTGATGAAATAACTCCGGATACTTGCAGACTTTGGGATAAAGAAACAGGAAAAAAACTTGATAAAGACAGATTCAGACAGGATTTGGGAGGAATAGAAGAGGCTTACATCGAGATATTAAAAAGACTGGAGGCATAAGAAAAATGGCGAGTGTAAAAAGTGCAGATAAAATTGAAGAAGGAGGAGTTTTTGCTCTTTATTCAAGAAAATTGAGAACGGATCTTGCGGGACTTGCATACTACGGAATGTATGCGTTACAACATAGAGGACAGGAAAGTGCAGGTTTCAGTATTGCAGACTCTATATCGGAAAACGAAGTAAAACTGAAAACTGTTAAAGGAAGAGGTCTTGTAGCCGATGTATTTTCATTAAAAGACTTACAGTCTTATTCAGGAAATATCCTTGTGGGACATTTGAAATATGCTACCGAAGGAGGAGCGTCTTCACACAGTTATCAGCCGCTAAGAGGCGAATCGATCATGGGAAAAGTTGCTATTGTTCATAACGGGAACTTATTGAACACAAAAGAGTTGAAAGAAGAACTGATGAAAAACGGCTCGATTTTCCAAACTAAAACCGATACGGAAATTATTCTGAAATTATTGGGAAAAAACGGGAAATTCGGATATGATCAGGCTATTCTAAACACATTGAAAAAACTGAAAGGCTCTTTTGCTATTGCGGTTATAATAGAGGATAAATTAATCGGAATAAGAGATCCTTTAGGAACAAGACCTTTATGTCTGGGAATGAGAGAAGACGGAGTTTACGTTCTGGCTTCCGAATCGTGTGCATTGGATGCAGTAAATGCTGAGTTTGTGAGGGATATAGAGCCGGGAGAAATAGTAGTTATCGACAAACAGGGAATAGAATCAATAAGATATGCGAATAAAAAGAAAAAATCCTTTTCATCTTTTGAATATATATATTTTGCACGTCCCGACAGTGTTATTGACGGGATAAATGTATACAGCTCAAGACATGAAGCCGGAAAACTTTTATATAAGCAGAATCCGATAGAAGCTGATTTGGTAATAGGAGTCCCGGATTCAGGAGTGCCTGCAGCTATCGGATATTCCGAAGCAAGCGGTATTCCTTATGGAACGGCTCTTCTGAAGAATAAATATGTAGGAAGAACATTTATTTTGCCTACACAGGAACTTAGAGAAAATGCCGTAAGAGTTAAACTTAATTCGATGAAAAGTCTTATTGAGAATAAAAGAATCGTTGTAGTGGACGATTCGCTTGTAAGAGGGACTACTTCAAAAATTCTTATAAAAATTCTTTTTGAGGCGGGAGCAAAAGAAGTGCATTTCCGTTCGGCATCTCCTGTCGTTATAAGCGAGTCTTATTTCGGAGTGAATATTGCCAGTGAAAATGAACTTATAGGAAATACAATGACAATCGATGAAATAAGAGATTATATCGGTGCAACATCGTTGGATTATCTTTCAATAGAAAATATAAAGAAAGCATTACAGAATAAAGATGTGAATTTGGATTGTTTTAAAGATTAAATTTTTTAAGTATTTAATGTAAATAGAAAGGAAAAATAAAATGGCGATTTCTTATAAAGATTCCGGTGTGGATAAGGAAGAAGGATATAAAACCGTAGAGAAAATAAAAGAAAAGGTAAAAAGCACATACAGCAGTAATGTTATGAATGAACTGGGCAGTTTTGGAGCATTGTATAAGCTTGGAGATTATAAAAAGCCGGTGCTTGTGTCGGGAACTGACGGTGTCGGAACGAAATTGAAAATTGCCTTTGAAACAGGAAAATACGACACTGTAGGAATTGACTGCGTGGCAATGTGTATAAACGACATATTATGTCACGGAGCGAAACCTTTATTCTTTTTGGATTATCTTGCATGCGGAAAACTTGATTCGGATGTGTCTTCGGAAATAATAAAAGGAGTAGTTGAAGGCTGTCTCCAGTCGGAAGCTTCACTGATAGGAGGAGAAACGGCGGAAATGCCCGGATTTTATGCTCACGGAGAGTATGATATAGCGGGGTTTGCAGTGGGAGTCGTAGAAGAAGATAAAATTGTAAACGGCTCCGATATAAAGGAAGGAAATGTGATTATTGCTCTTTCTTCCAGCGGTGCTCACAGTAACGGATTTTCATTAATAAGAAAACTTTTTACCGATTTGAATGAAGAATACGAAGGAAAAACTGTAGGAGAATATCTGCTCACACCTACAAAAATATATGTAAAATCAATTCAAAAATTGACTGAAAATATTAAAGTGAACGGAATGGCTCATATAACAGGAGGAGGTCTCATAGAAAATATTCCGAGAATAATTCCTGAAGGATTGTGTGCCAATATTGAAAAAGAAAAAATACAAATTCATCCGTTATTTAAAAATGATAAATTTAAAAATGTAAATGAAGATGAAATGTGGGGAACATTTAATATGGGAGTAGGATTTACAGTTATTCTTGATAAAAAAGACAGTGAAAAAGCTATGGAAATTTTAAGAGAAAACGGTGAAACTGCATATGAAATAGGCTATATAAGTAAAGGAGATAAAAAAATATGTCTGAAATAAAACCGAAAATCGCAGTTTTGGTATCAGGTTCAGGGTCAAATTTGCAAACAATTATTAATAATATTGAAAACGGAAATTTGAATTGTGAAATTTCATATGTGATAGCCGACAGATTCTGTTATGCTTTGGAAAGAGCTGAAAAACATAAAATCAAATCAGTTTTACTGGATAGAAAGATATACGGGGATAAACTTTCGGATAAAATAAATAAAATTTTGGAGAAAAATAATGAAAAGACTTCCTATATAATACTGGCAGGATATTTGTCCATATTGTCAGAAGAATTTATCGGAAAATGGGAAAAAAAGATAATCAATATTCATCCGTCATTACTTCCTAAATACGGAGGAAAGGGAATGTGCGGAATGAAAGTACACGAGGCGGTCATAAAAAATAAGGAAAAAGAAAGCGGCTGCACCATTCATTATGTGGATTCCGGGATAGATACAGGAGAGCCTATAATGAGCATTAAAGTAGAAGTTTCTGAAAATGATACGCCTGAAAGTCTGCAAAAAAAAGTTCTGGAAAAAGAGCATATACTGCTGACACAGGGGATAATAAAACTTCTGGAAAATGAAAGAGTTTAAAAAATCGGGGAAAATAAATTAACGGGAGGAATATTAATTTGAAAAAAAGAGCTTTGATAAGTGTTTTTGATAAAAGCGGAATACTTGAATTTGCAAGATTTTTATATGAGAAAAATGTAGAAATAGTATCTACAGGAGGAACATACAGATATTTGAAAGAAAATGGGCTTGAAGTAACTGAAATTTCCGAAGTAACCAATTTTAAGGAAATGCTTGACGGAAGAGTGAAAACTCTGCATCCGAATATACATGGAGGAATACTCGCTGTAAGAAATAATAAGGAACATATGGAAACTATTGAAAAAGAAGGGATTCAAACGATAGATTTTGTAATTGTAAATCTTTATCCTTTTTTCAGAGAAGTACAGACAGATAAAAGTTTTGACGAGAAAATCGAATTTATCGATATAGGCGGACCTACAATGCTCAGATCCGCTGCAAAGTCTTTTGCAGATGTAACAGTAATATGTGATACCGAAGATTATGCAAAGGTACGGGAAGAATTGGAAAGTAAAGGGGAAACTTCTTTAGAAACAAGAAAAAAACTGGCAGGAAAAGTGTTTAACCTCACGTCTGCTTATGATGCGGCTATTTCCAATTTCCTTCTTGATGAAGAATATCCGAAATATTTGAGTTTGTCTTATGAAAAGAAATTTGATTTAAGATACGGAGAAAATCCTCATCAAACTTCAGCTTACTATGTGTCAACTACGGAAAATGGAAGTATGAAAAATTTTGTTCAGTTAAACGGAAAAGAATTGTCTTTTAACAATATAAGAGATATGGACATAGCATGGAAAGTAACTGGAGAATTTGATGAGATAGCCTGCTGTGCGGTAAAACACTCGACTCCATGCGGAACGGCTATAGGAGAAGACGTATTTACAGCCTATAAGAAAGCTCATGACAGCGACCCTGTTTCTATATTCGGAGGAATTGTTGCAATAAACAGAGAAATAGATGCAAAAACTGCCGAAGAATTAAATAAAATATTTTTAGAAATAGTAATCGCTCCTTCTTATTCTGAAGAAGCCCTTGAAATATTGAAAAATAAGAAAAATTTGAGAGTAATACAGTGTGAAGTTCCTTGTTCTCAGGATAAACTTGAGTATATTAAAGTGGACGGAGGAATACTTGTTCAGGAAACAAACACAAAAATGATAGAAGAAATGAAAGTCGTAACTGAAAAACAACCGAGTGAAAGAGAAAAACAGGATGTGATTTTGGGAATGAAAGTGGTAAAACACGTCAAATCTAATGCGATTGTAGTAGTGAAAGACGGTACTGCCAAAGGTATCGGAACAGGTCAGACAAATAGAATATGGGCTACAATTCATGCTCTTGAACATGCCAAAGGAGAAGGAGAATCATTGGAAGGAGCAGTGCTTGCATCTGATGCTTTTTTCCCGTTCAGAGATTGTGTGGATGAAGCTGCCAAATACGGAATAAAAGCTATAGTACAACCGGGAGGCTCGATGAGAGATCAGGAATCTGTAGATGCTTGCAATGAACATGGGATAAGTATGGTATTTACAGGGATAAGACATTTTAAACATTAAATTTTATACCTACTTTTTTGAAAAAAAGTAGGGCAAAAAACTTATCAACCTCAAATTTTACATACTCAAAAATGCCCGTTCGCTACAAAAACAAAAAGGATGTTTTTGTTACGCTCACTAACACATTTTTCACGTTGTAAAATTTGAAGGTTGTGGAAGAGTATCTAAAAATTGAAGAAAATTGAGATTATATAAAAAATGTAATAAAAAAGGATTTTGAAAAAATAGAAAGAAATTTAAGAAAAGAAATGAAAAAATTGTAAGCAGTGATCATAAACCTGAAATAAAAATATGTCCTAAATTTATGAGGAAATGCTATTTGGAAGATTGTCCTGAACATCAGAAACCGGAGGATTTAAAGGAGGAATAATGAAAATACTTATAGTAGGTGCAGGCGGTAGAGAACATGCGATTGCATGGAAACTTTCCCAAAACAGAAAAGTTGAGAAAATATATATTGCACCCGGAAATGCAGGCTCAGAACTGATAGATACTGTAGAAAATTTGGAATTGTCAAGTATAGGAGAATATATAAATTTTGCAAAGAAAAACAGTATTGATTTGACTATTGTCGGAAGTGAAGAACTGCTGATGCAGGGAATAGTTGATGAGTTTAGAAAAAATAATCTCAAAATATTCGGACCGGATAAAAAAGCAGCTTTACTTGAAGGAAGTAAGGCTTATGCAAAAGATTTTATGAAAAAATATGACATAAAAACGGCAACTTATGAAATTTTTGACAGATATGAAGATGCGATGAATTATTTGGATAATTATGGAAAAGAAAATTTTCCGGTAGTAGTTAAAGCGAGCGGGCTTGCAGCAGGAAAAGGAGTAATAATTGCACAAAATCTTAAAGAGGCAAAAGAAGCGGTAACGGACATTATGATTAATAAAAAATTTGCTTCCTCAGGAAATAAAATAGTGATAGAGGAATATCTGGATGGAAAAGAGGCATCTATCCTTTCTTTTACCGATTGTAATGTAATTCTGCCGCTATTATCTGCAAAGGATCATAAAAAAATCGGAGAAAATGAAACAGGATTGAACACAGGGGGCATGGGAGTAATTTCTCCGAATCCATACGTAACTGATGAAGTATTTCAGGAATTTAAGGAAAAAATAATGGCACCTACATTGAAAGGTCTTAAAAATGAGGGGATGGACTTTGAAGGAGTAATATTTTTCGGATTGATGATTACGAAAAAAGGTGTATATTTACTGGAATACAATATGAGATTAGGAGATCCGGAAACACAGGCAGTATTACCTTTGCTTGAAACAGATTTAATGGACATAATAGAAAATTCATTTGATAAAAGGTTATCGGAAGTAGAAATAAAGTGGAAACCGTTATATTCGTGCTGTGTTGTAGCTGTAGCAGGAGGTTATCCTGAAAAATACAATAAAGGTGATATAATTAAAGGAATAAAGGATTTTCAGGAAGATGAGCAAAATATATTGTTTATAGCAGGAGCAAAAAAGGAAAACGGAGATTTTTTTACTGCGGGCGGAAGAGTTCTGAATGTCGTAAGTTTGGGAGATTCCCCTGAAGAAGCAAGAAAAACAGCTTACGATAAGATAAAAAAAATAAACTTTGATAATATTTATTACAGAAAAGATATAGGGGTGTAACAATAATCAGATTGAAACAGAAAAAAGAATTAGATGGGAATATTGAAAAAATACAGGAGTACAGTAGATCAGAATAATAAGAAGTATTTAAAAATTGTCTTAAACAGGAAAATTAATTCCTCAGTCTAAGACAATTTTTTTTAACAATTACGGTTGTAATTTTGCAAGTTCGTCCAAATCAATATCAGCGTCATAATCGACATTATCAAAGCCGAAACCGCTTAAGTTCATAAATTCTTCTCTTGCACCTTTATAATCACTTATTTCTTTGAAGTTTTCAGGAGTAACTTTATCCCATAAATCTTCCACTTCAGCTTGAACATCTTCACGCATTTCCCAGTTGTCAGGTCTTAATCTTCTTTCGGAATCAATTTCACGTTTATTTCCGTAAATCATATCTTTCAGAAGTCTGTGTTTCTGTTCGATAGTTCCTTCATGCAGTCCTTTTTCTTTCATAACTCTGTAAAGTAAAGCGGCATACAGAGGGAATATCGGTATAACAGCACTTGCCCTTGTCATAAGTGCTTTGCTTAATGATACAAAAGCTTCTCCGTCATATTTTTTCTTTAAGAAATCGTTTAATGTGTCGGAAGTATGTTCCAAATCTCTTTTCGCAGCTCCGATAGTACCGTCTTTGTAAATTCCGTATGTTACTTTAGGTCCTAAATACGAATAAGCTACTGTCTTAAATCTGTTATCAATAACTCCCGCTTCGTCAAGAGCCTCAACCCAAAGTTTCCAGTCTTCTCCACCCATTACTTTTACTGTACTGTGGATTTCTTCGGGAGTGGCAACCCCCATAATAGTTTCTTCAATTTCTTCTTTTTCAAGATTGATTGACGGACCGACAATTTCTTTTTCAGTAGATTTTAAAGCCGATCTGTATGTAACTCCGTCTTTGGGATCAGTTCTTACAGCACTTGCCAAGCTGTAAATCAATAAATCTATTTTCCCGCCGAATTCTTCTTTTATATATTTTATAACATCTTGTTTCATTTCATTTGAAAAAGCATCACCCATGAAGTTTTTTGAAATTAAACCTTCTTTTTTTGCAGCTTCATTGAAAGCAATAGTGTTCCACCAACCTGCACTTCCTGTTCTTTTTCCTTCTACACCTTTTTCGTAAGCTACTCCGATAGTGTCAGCTCCTGCTCCGAATGCCAAAGAAATTCTTGAAGCAAGTCCGTATCCTGAAGATGATCCTATTATAAGTACTTTTTTAGGTCCTGTATATTTATCTTGCGATTTTACATAATCAATCTGCCTTTTCACAAATTCGTAGGCTCCGATAGGATGATTAACAAGAGCCAAACTTCCTTTTAATCTAGGTTTTATAACCATTTTTCCCTCCTAAAAATAATTTATCACTAAAGTATACAATAATTATTTAAAATTTACAATAGTAAAGAAATTTTTTTAATATAGTAAACAAGTGATACAAACTCTAAAATATTGGAAATTTCAGAAAAAAAATGTAAAAAAATTTTTTTAAAATACTTTGAAAATTATGTAAAAAATGTTATAGTAAAGAAATGTTATTTTTGTACACTAAAACATGTATAAAAAATAAGAAAAAACTATTATGATTAGATTTTTTTATAAGTAATTTATAATATTCAACTAAAGAAAATTAAAAATAACAAAAAGGAGTGAAAAAATGAGTAATAATCTTAAACAGATGGAAAAGGATTTAAGAGCATTGGCAAAAAGATGCAAAGATGTTAAGTATTCAAGAAGTTTATTATTGACTTTTTTATTGACAGGTATGCTTTCTTTTTCAGCGGGTCTTACATCTTCCGAATTGGAAAATACTGAAAATTCTATAAATTCGGCTAAAAAAGATTTAAATTCATCCATTAACGATATGAAAATTATGTTCAGACAGGCAAAAAGAGATAATAACAGGTTATTGAAAAATGCCAATTTGGAATTAATTCAACTAATGGAACAGGGAGATCAGGTTATAAAATCTCCATGGAGTTCATGGCAGTTCGGAATGAACTACTTTTACAACAATTGGAGCGGAACATACAAAGGATTGGGAGATAAACAGGAAAAATATCCCTATGAAGGTATTTATTCAAGAAGTAACTGGAAAGTCAGAAATGCAATGGATATGGTTCAAAATAAAAGTACAGGAGGAGGTCCTTTAACTCCGGGAAATGATCCTTTGGGTTCGTGGCAAAACATAAGTAACTCTTCAGGCGGTATTTCTATTGACAGGGATAATTCAATAAGCTCTTCGACTAACGGAAACAGAAGTTGGGGATTGGTAGATTTGAGAAATCTTAAAGAACCTACATCGGAAGTTGAGATATTGGCACGTATTTCTCCAAAAGAAGTTACAAAACAGGCTATAACATTGAACATTACTCAGCCTGCAATAAACGAACTGGAGGCACCTATAGTAAATCCTCAGGTAAATAAACCTCTGGATGCCCCTGTAATTACGCTTCCTGAAGTTGAGAAAGTGGAAATCAGTGCTTTAAATATAACTGCACCGAGTGCTCCTACAGCACCGACTGCTCCGGGAGCTCCTGTTATAAATATAAGTATAACACCACCAAACGCACCAAATGCACTGACAGCACCAAGTGCACCATCAGTGCCAAATATTTCAGTTACACCAAGTGCACCAAGCGTTTTAACAGCACCGAACATAAATATAAATGTAACAGCACCAAGTATTAATGCTTTGACGATAGCTACACCGCCGACTGTAGTGGCTCCGCAAGTTGTTTCACCACAAATTAAGCCGGTTGATTTTGTTATTGATCCGTCAGGGGATGCTAAAAATGGGTATATTATGCGAAGTCAAGCTTGGAATTATTTAGGTGCAATCCCTACAACATTGAATGTAACCGAAAATCATAATGGTAATTTTGTTACTATAAATAACGGTGTAGGTAATGTATTTACTGTTCCAAGGACTCAAACAATAAATGTAACAAAAGGAAATAATAGAGCTTTAGTTGTAGATGAGGTAAATCAAACAAGAACTATAAGATCAGAAGCTACGATTAATCTACAAGCTGTAAAAAATGTAGGAATTGATTTGCAGGGAGGACATAGCGGTTCTGCAACAGCTCCTACAATAGCAACTGTTGTCAATGCAGGAACTATTACCGGACTTGCAACGGATCCGAGTACAGGGACTGCGAATAAAGAGCACATAGCTTTTGGTTTCAATAATGCTGATGCTTCCAACAATACAACAATGACACATATGATAAACGAAAATAAAATAGAATTAAATGCACCTTCAAGTGCCGGAATACAATTAAAACCTGAAGATCCTAATAACTGGCAACCTGGAAGTTGGGGAGTGACACCTCTTAGAATAGTATCAAGAGATCCTAAAAGTGAACGTGCAAAAGTATTGATGAAAGCTGATAATACAGGAACAGTTAATTTAAATGGAAGTAAGAGTTTCGGAATATTAACAGTGTTTAATGCCGGTGTTCCAGCAAGTTTGATGGCTCCGGGGGCTAATTATAACGCAAATAATCATAATTTAAAAGCAGAAAGAAATATGGCAGGTGTACGTTATTTACCAGGAGGAGAATTGGGACGTTCTGCTCTTGCAGGAGATGCCAATAAAAAATATATAAGTGGAATATACAACACAGGAAGTATAAATATACTTGGAGATGAAAGTATTGCTGTCGGTTTATTACAAGAAATACAGGAAGTAATTCTTGAAGGAAATATCAATATCGGAAATCAGGCATCACTTACTCAAGGAAGTAATGCAAACAGTAAAACAAAAACAGATAAAGTAGAAGAAGCAGTAGGAGTATTTGCGGGAGTACCTACCCGTCCTGTAAAGGTCAATGAAATTGATAGTATGGGAAATCGAAATACTTCAGGAGATGTAGTAGGTACAAAAACAGTAGAATTACACAAAAATATCACTTTAGGGGCAGTTGCGGAAAACAGTATAGGGGCTTTGGTTGGAGATACCTCTGTAGACCTGAATGACGGTAAATTAAACGGTACACAAACAACAGGACGTAAATTGAATAGAAGTGGGGATATTACTGCAAAATCAGGCTCAACTATTACTGTAGGAGGAATAAAAAACTACGGATTTGTAGTAAATAACTCTGCTCATTCTTCAGAATTCGGTGCTACTTTAGATGACTTAAGATACAGTGTCGATAAAGTGAATCATGGAAGAGGAATAAACGAAGGAACAATAAACGTAACAGGAAATGAATCTGTCGGTTTTGCTTTAATAAAAGGTGGAAATTCTTCAAACAGCGGAACAATAAGTGTAAAAGATAATGCAGAAAACTCTATTGGTTTCTATGGAAAAGAAGACACTTTTGCAAATACCGGAACAATACAGGTAACATCTACTAAAAAGAAAAATAAAGCTATCGTTTTGGACGGACAGACGGCAGCGAATAAAATAAATTTCACTAATACAGGTAATATATATGTAAATGTGGGAGAAAACGGGAATACAAACTTAATCGGAACCGAAAATATAGGAATTTATGCTCAAGGAAATTATAAATTTGATCATAATGGCGGAACTGTAAAAGCAGGAAGCAATGCTATTGCTTTCTATGTGAAAGATGCAACAGGAGAAGTAAATGTAAAAGCTCCTATAGTATTATCTGACAGCGGAACAGGTGCTAATGCAGGAACAACAATAGGAATATATTCTGACGGAAATGCAAAAGTTAAGTTTAACAGTACAAAACTAACAATAGGTGAAAGAGCAGTAGGACTTTATTCATCTGACGGAACAAAATTTAATAATACATTTGAAATTAACGCCGGAAAAACATTAGAAGTAGTATTAGGTAAAAATTCAACTTTTGGACTTTTAAAAGGGAATGCTACTTCACCGTTGTTAAGTAAATATTTAAATAATAATTCGTCAAATAAAATAAATATAACTACTTTTGGAGAAGGAGCAAGTATATTTTATGCTACAGATACTGGAAAAGCTGTTTTAGATTCTGATTATACTGTAACAAACGGCGGAGCAGCTTCAACTTCGGTATTGGTAGGAACAAACGGATCTACTGTAGAAGTTGCTGCAGGAAAAACATTGACAACAAATACCAATGTAGGACTTATTGCAACTAAAGGAAGCGGAACTGCTTCGACAGCATTAAACTCAGGAAATATTGTGTCCAACAGAGATAACGGAATAGGAATTTATACAGAAGGAAGTACAGGAACTAACAAAGGAACTGTTACAATGAAAAATCAAGCTTCTGTTGCTATTTTAGGAGAAAATAATTCTACATTACTTAATGATACCACAGGAAAAATAGTATTGGAAAAAGGACAGTCAGCAGGAATTTATGGAAGTAACTCAAATATTACAAATAAAGGAGCAACATCTCCAAATACCGGAATTTATGTTCAGGATTCAGGCTTAGCAGGAATTTACGGATTGTTGTCTAGTAATGCCGATAAAACTTTAAGCAATGAAGGACTAATAAAACTTGAAGGGAGTGCCAAATCAGGTTCGGCAGGAATTTATGCAAAACTGACAAGTACTTCAAATAAATTGACTACTAATAACAGCGGAACTATTGAAGTAGTACAGACAAGTTCAACAGGAATTTATGCGGAAAATGCTTCTGCACAAAATAATACAAAATCAGAAGTTAATAACAGCGGATTTATTAAAGTAAGCGGAGCAAATTCGGTAGGAATTACAGGAAAGAAATCCAAAATAACAAATTCAGGAACGGGAGCTAACAAAGGAATTGAACTTTCGGCAAACGGCTCTGCAGGAATTTTGGCAAGTGATAATTCTGAAGTTAATAACAGCGGAAGAATAGAAAGTACAGCAGGAACAGGTTTAGTCGGTATTTCAGTAGATGGAACTTCTACTGCCAATAATAGCGGAACTATTACTATAGGGACTTTATCAAGTACAGCTATATCAAGTGAAGGAGGAGCTGTAACAAATTCGGGAACAGTTACTTTGGCTAAAGAAAGTTCAACAGGTATATCCGTTAAAAACGGAAATATTACTAATACATCTTCAGGAAATATAGAAGTAAAAGATAAAAATTCAGTAGGTATATATGCAAATTTAACAACCGGAGCTACTCAAAATGTAAGTAGTGCGGGAACAATTTCACTATTGACTCCGACAGGTGTTCCTGAAAAATCGGCAGCTATTTACAGTCTCTACGACAGTGCTGCAACAGGAACTTTAAATACAACAAATACAGGAACTATTGATGTAGATCAAAAAGGTTCAGTGGGTATTTTTGCTAAAAATGAAAGCACTCAGGATAAAACTAAATCCAATGCTGTTAACAACAAAATAATTACTGTTAAAAAAGAAGGCTCTGCAGGAATGTTGGGAGAAAAATCAACTTTAAAAAATACTCCAACTGCTGCTAATGAAGGAATTATTCTGTCGGCTATAAAAACAGCAGGAATGATAGGAAATGCAAAATCCGATGTAATTAACAGCGGAAATATAGAAACAAAAACAGCAACGCCTACAGCTGCCGCTGAGGGATTAGTAGGAATTTCACTGGACGACTCGACAGGAGTTAATGAAACTTCGGGAAAAATTACTTTGGGAACTGATTTCTCTACAGGAATGTATGGTAAAAACAGTTCAACATTAACAAACAAAGGAAATATTACAGGAAATAATAAAAATGCAGTAGGTATGGCAGCTGATAATTCTACGGCTGTTAATGAAGCTGCAGGAACTATAACTTTAAACAAAAAAGAATCTACAGGAATATTCGGTAAAACAAGTCAGGAACTAAGAAATAAAGGTAACATTATCGGAAATGCAGAAAAAGCTGTAGGTATAGTAGGAGAAAGCTCGAAAATATATAATGATAACGGAGCCGCAATTACTCTAAAAGGAAAAACTTCTACAGGAATATTCGGTGAAGTTAATTCTACTGTTACAAATGCAGGAAAAATAGAGACTACGACAGCAACGCCTGCAAATGCCGGCGAAGGACTGACAGGGATTTCCTTGAATGCTTCAACTGCTACTAATACTTCAACAGGACAAATTATACTGGGAACAGAATACTCTACAGGAATATTCGGTGAAGCTGCTTCGACACTGACAAATGAAGGAAGTATTACAGGAAGCAAAGCGTATGCGGTAGGTATGGCAGGAAAAGCATCTACAGTAACTAATAAGAATATTATTACTTTGGATAAAGCAAACTCCACAGGAATATTCGGTCAGGATAATTCTACTTTGCTGAACGACACAAATGGAACGATTACATTAAAAGAAGACAGTTCGGTAGGAATATATTCCAAATCAAATTCTGCAACGGCTAAAAACCTCGGAACTATAGTAATGGAAAAGAAAAGTTCAGCGGGAATGTTGGGAGATGAAGCAGAGCTTGAAAACAGTAACTCTATAACAACAAAAGACGAGAAGTCTGCAGGAATGTTTGCTAAAAATACAAATGCAATAAATAAGAAAAATATAAATGTTGATGGAAAAGAGTCTGCGGGAATATTGATTCAGTTAGACGGAAAAGACAAAGTTCTTTCGGGAGTTAATGATGCGTCTACCGGAACTATTAATATAAACAATGAACTTTCAGCGGGAATGTTAGGAAAAATAACTTCAGCATCAGGACCTTCGGCAAGTTCCAAAGTAACATTGGAAAATAAAAATAATATTATTGTTACTGCAAAAAAATCTGTAGGAATGATGGTAGACAATGATTCTACAACAGTTGCAAAAGGAAATGTAAAAGCTGAAAATACAGGTACAATTACATTAACAGCAGGCACAAGCAATGAAGAAAACATCGGTATTCTGGCAAATAAAAATGCTACAGGAATAAATAAAGGAGCAATAAATGTAAACAGTAAAAAATCTGTAGGTATGTTGGGACAGGCCGCTTCAGATGTTACGAATGAAAAAACTGTTACTGTGGCAAGTGAAGAAGCAATCGGCATGTTGGCAAAAGGAACAAATTCTTCAGCAATAAACAAAAATTTAATAAATATTACTGCCAATAAATCTTTAGGAATGATGGCGGAAAGCGGAGCTAAAATTACAAATGAAAAAACTGTTACATTGGCAGGTGAAGAAGGTGTCGGCATGTTAGCAAAAGGAGCAAACTCCGAAGCTGACAACAAAGATACAATCAATGTAAGAGGTAAAAAATCATTAGGTATGCTGTCGGAAGATTCGGCATCTGTAAAAAATAATAAGAATATAGAAGTAGAAGCTGAAAGCGGAGTAGGAATATTTGTCCGTGATAACGGAACAGGAACGGGAACAGGAGAAAATACTTCTACAGGAACAATTAATCTTAAAAATAAAAATGCAGTTGGAATTTTCGCTAAAAATAACGGAACAGGAAATTCTGCTAAAAACTCGGGAATTATTAATTTGGCAGGAGCTGCAGGACAAAATTACGAATCATTGATAGGAATGTTTGCACAGGCAGAAGCAGGAAAAAATGCAAATGTGGAAAATGCAAATATTATTAATGTAAATACAAATAAATCAGTAGGAATGTACGCAAAAAATGATGCTGCAAATACCGAGTCAGCTGTAATATTAAATAATCAAAACGGAACAATAAATATAAACAGTGCCGGATCTGCAGGAATTTATGCACCGAAAGCAACTGTTTCCAAAGTAGGAACAGTTAATTTGAAAGATTCTGTTGACACAAACGGTTCTTCGGCAGTATATGTCTCAGAGGGAGGAAAAGTAGCAGATACAGACAGTGCGGTTATCAATCTGGGTACTGTAAATCAAAACAGAGTTGCATACTATGTAAACGGTGCTAACAGCTCATTGGCAGGTACAAATATCGGAAAAGTTTCCGGATACGGAGTAGGAGTTTATTTACAGGGAAATTCGGCTTCGGATATTGCTGCATTGACTGCATCTACGCCTGAATTGAATTATAAAAATAATGGACTTAGCGGAAACGGAATAATAGGACTGTTATTAAAAGGCAATACGGATATAAGCAACTATACAAAGAAAATTACTGTGGGAGATACTGTTGATAAAAATGCTGCTGTTTCGGGAGATAAAGCAAAATATGCAATAGGTGTATATGCTGACGGTCAGGGAACAACTGCAGCAACGCCTTATGAAATAAAAGCCGATATTACAACAGGTAAAAACGGAGTAGGAATATTTGCCGATGAAGACAGTCACATTAAATACAGCGGAAATATGAAAATCGGAGACGGAACAACTGCCGGAACGGGAATATTTATTACTAAGAAAAAAGGAGCAACAGGAGGAAGTGTAACTCTGACTTCAAACACAATCGAATTGTTAGGAACAGGAGGAGTTGCGGTTATTGCTTCGGAAGGTACTACA
The DNA here is from genome assembly GCF_007990505.1 of Pseudoleptotrichia goodfellowii. Classification (NCBI taxonomy): domain Bacteria; kingdom Fusobacteriati; phylum Fusobacteriota; class Fusobacteriia; order Fusobacteriales; family Leptotrichiaceae; genus Pseudoleptotrichia; species Pseudoleptotrichia goodfellowii. The sequence goes on from NZ_AP019822.1 coordinate 1,198,923, forward strand.
ATTAACGGAGAACTGCTACAATTAAATTAGTAGGTACGAACATCAAAGGTGTAGGAGTTTACGGTAAAAAAGGATCAAATATCAATGTAGGAAGCTGGAATTTTGAAAATAACGGAAATCAGGCTGAAGAAATCCGTTCGGAAGAAGGCGGAGCTTACGTTACTACCAATAAAACTTTAAATCCGAGAATGGTATTAACTCATGTTATTAACGGAGAAACAGGAATAGACAGCGGAAAAACAGTTACATCCGTAGCTGACGGATCTATAGCAGCCACAGAAAATATAGGACTTATGGCAGAAGGAATTAAAAATCCTACTTCTCCATTAGCCGGAGGATGGAGATACCCTAACTTTGAAGTTGTAAATCAGGGAACTGTTGATTTCTCGGCAGCTGAAAAATCTACAGGAATTTTTGCCAATTCAGCGAGAGTTCAAAATGACGGAGTAATAAAAGTTGGAAAAAATTCAACGGCTATTTACGGTATTTATAAACATGATACAAGAAAATACGACGGAGCACCTGCAGGCTTTGAAAATGAATTAAAATTGGAAACAACAGCAAATTCAGATATAATTTTAGGCGATAATTCAACAGGAATGTATCTGATAAATGCCCAAACAATAAACAATCTCGGCGGAGAAATAAAATCCGATACAGGAGCAACAAGAAACGTCGGTATATATGCAATAAACGGACATGATACAACAGCTGCAAATAATAAAGTTCTGACAATGAATACAGCTGCTAAAATAACTTTAGGAGACGGTTCAGTAGGACTTTACAGTAAAGGACAGTCGGATACTGTAAGAAATATTGTAACTAATACAGGAGATGTTACTGTAGGCAAAAAATTGGAAGACACAAGTGTAACACCTAAAAAAGAATATCCTTCGGTTGCATTCTATGCTGAAAATACTAATTTGGATACAAATTCAAATATTACTGTAGGACAGGAAGGAATTGCTTTCTACGGAAAACATTCGGATATAGTTGCAAGAGGTACTGCAAATATTTCAAATAAAGGAGTATTGGCATATCTTGAAAATTCCAGATTTATTTCTCATTTGGGAAATTTGAGTTCCACTCAAAATACAATGCTTTATCTGAAAAACAGTATCGCTCAATTAGACGGAGCCGGAACATCTGTTGATATGGACGTGGCGGACGGATATACGGGAGCATACATTGAAGGAAATTCGCAACTGACAGGAATAAAAAATATTACATTGGGAAGAGGATCTACGGGACTTTTCTTAAAAGATGCAAACTTTACTTCACAAGCTGACAAAATTATCGGAACTCAGGAAGATGCAAAAGGAATATTATCCGTAAATTCCAATTTGACAAATAACAGTAAAATTGAGTTAAGCGGAGATAATTCTATAGGAATTTATTCAAATGCCGATAATACAAAAAATGTAATCAATAACGGAGAATTAACTGTATCAGGTAAGAAAACACTGGGAGTATTCCTGAAAGGCGGACAGTCTTTTGAAAATAATGCAAATATAAATATAGGAGATTCTGCAAATGCGACAGAGCCGACAATAGGTATATTTACTACAGAAGGAACTTCAAATATTAGACATAATACAGGAACAATAGAAGTAGGAGAAAAATCCATAGGTATTTATTCTACAACTAATTCCAATGTGGAAATAAACAGCGGTAAAATCCATGTTAAAGATCAGGGAATCGGAATATATAAACAGGACGGAAAAGTTGATTTAAGAGGTGAACTGAACATAGATCCTCACACTGCAACAGCAGTAAATTCAGAGCCTACAGGAGTGTATGGAGTAAACGGAGCTGAAATAAACGATCAGGCTTCTAAAATCACAATAGGCGATAAATCTTACGGATTTATTCTGAATAATACAGATCCGATTAAAACCAACGTATATAATAATACAAATTTCGGACCTGTAACTATGGGAAATAACAGTGTATTCTTATATTCCAACGGAAAAGCCGTTATTAACAATAACAGAGATTTAAATTCAAACGGTTCGGAACATTTGATAGGGTTCTATATTAAAAACGGCGGAGAATTTACTAATAACGGAACTGTTGATTTCTCCACAGGAAAAGGTAATATAGGAATTTATGCACCGGGAGGAACTGCAACAAACAAAGGAAGAGTACTGGTAGGTCTTACAGACGATATAGATCCTCTAACAGGAAATGTTTATACAGATCCGACTAAAATTGTATACGGTATAGGAATGGCTGCAGATAACGGCGGACATCTTATAAATGACGGAGAAGTAAGAGTTTACGGAAATAAATCTATAGGATTATTCGGATCGGGAGCAGGAACAATAGTCGAAAATACTCCTAACGGAAGAATCTTACTGGATGGAAGCAGAGCGACTGCTACTGATAAAATTCAGGCAATGACAGGTGTTTACGTGGATGAAGGAGCTACTTTCAGAAACTACGGAACTATCCAGACAACGGATTCTTATGCGGGAAGAGACGGAAAAGTAAATCCTAATGTCAGTGGACTTGCGGGAGTTGCGGTTATGAACGGATCTACTCTTGAAAATCACGGAAAAATCTTAATAGATGCCGATAACAGTTACGGAGTAGTTATAAGAGGTAAAAGAGCTGCAGATGGTACTGTGGAAAAATATGCAGTAATTAAAAACTACGGAGAAATAAGAGTAAGAGGTAAAGGAACAACAGGAATCAGCTGGAAAAATGTAAGCAGAGCCGACATTGAAGAATTGGAAAGACAAATTAACAGCAGATTATCTTCGGATCCGAGCGGACAGGAATTGAGACAGGCAGGCGGAACGGATAAAAGCTTTGAAGATGTTACAATTACTGTAAAAGACGGAAAACCTACTTTCTCAAGAAACGGAGTAAAAGTTTCCGAAGATGAAATTGAAGAAATTGACAAAATATTGGGAACTCAGTCAAATCTTGGATTGTCGGATATAGGATTCTATATTGATACTTTAGGAAGAACAAAACCTATTGATATTGACGGAGCAACTCCTCCGATAAACAGCCAGTTGATTATCGGTACTGAATACTCTGAAAAAACTAATAAGAAACAATGGTTTGTAAAAGAAGACGTAATAAAACCTTTCCTTGACCAGATTCAGGGAAGAAACTTCAAATTGACTTCTTTGGCAGGTTCATTGACTTGGGTAGCAACTCCTGTCCTTGATAATCACGGACAGATAAAAGGTGTCGCAATGGCAAAATTGGCTTATACTTCTTTTGTGAGAACGACGGACAATGCTTATAACTTCACAGACGGACTGGAACAAAGATACGATATGAATACTCTTGATTCTGCTGAAAAAAGAATATTCAATAAGTTAAACGGAATCGGAAAAAATGAAGAAACTCTCTTGACACAGGCATTTGACGAAATGATGGGACATCAGTATGCGAATGTTCAGCAAAGAACAGCATCTACAGGAAGAGCATTGGATAAAGAAATTACTCATTTGAGAAAAGAATGGGATAATAAAACTAAAAATTCCAATAAGATAAAAGTGTTCGGAATGAAAGATGAATATAATACAGATACCGCAGGAATAATAGACTACACAAGTAATGCTTACGGAGTGGCTTATGTTCATGAAAATGAAACAATTAAGTTGGGAAATTCAAGCGGATGGTATGCAGGAGCTGTAAACAATACATTCAAGTTTAAAGACATAGGAAGATCAAAAGAAAACACTACTATGTTAAAACTCGGAGCATTTAAGTCGACAGCATTCGACCATAACGGAAGCTTGAACTGGACAGTATCGGGAGAAGGTTATATAGCAAGAAGCGATATGCATAGAAAATTCTTAGTAGTAGATGAAATCTTTAACGCAAAATCAAGCTATAATACTTACGGAACTGCAATCAAAAATGAAATAAGCAAAGAGTTCAGAACAGGAGAAAAATTCAGTATAAGACCTTACGGAAGTTTAAAACTTGAATACGGAAGATTCAACACAATTAAGGAAAAAGACGGAGAAATGAGACTTGAAATAAAAGGAAACGATTATTACTCTGTAAAACCTGAAGTAGGAATCGAATTCAAATATAAACAACCTATGGCAGTTAAAACAATGTTTACAACTACATTAGGCTTAGGATATGAAAACGAGCTTGGAAAAGTAGGAGATACAAAAAATAAAGGAAGAGTGGCATATACTGATGCGGACTGGTTTGATATAAGAGGAGAAAAAGACGACAGAAAAGGAAACTTTAAAGCCGACTTGAATATCGGAATAGAAAATCAGAGATTCGGAGTAACATTAAACGGAGGATATGACACAAAAGGTAAAAATATAAGAGGAGGATTGGGAATTAGAGTTATTTACTAATCCGTATCTTAAAATGAAAGAGGCTTGACTCAATATAATTTGAGAGAGCCTTTTTCTTTTATCAAAGGCATAAAGATACTATCATTTTCGGGTTTTATTTGCTATAATTAAAAAATATTAAAAATAAATCGTTAACTATAGAAGATGGGAGAATTATGAAAAAAAGAAGAATTTATTTGAATCATAACGGCGGAGTGGACGATTTGATTTCATTATATCTGCTGTTGAAAATGGAAGATGCGGAATTAGTCGGAGTAAGTGTTATGGATGCGGACTGTTATATACAACCGGCAGCTTCGGCAACAAGAAAAATTATAGAAAAATTCGGTTCCGAAAAAGATAAAAAAATAAAAATTGCATTATCGGATTCAAGGGCAGTAAATCCTTTTCCGAAAGATTGGAGAATGCATGCGTTTGTTGTAGATGCACTTCCTATTTTAAACGAAAAGAAACCTTTAACAGTAGAAGAATCAAATATAAAAGCACATGAAGATATAATTCGTGTGCTGAAAGAATCTGATGAAAAAACTGATCTTGTATTTATAGAACCACTGACAGATTTGGCAAGAGCATTGGATAAAGATTCGAGTATAGAAGAAAAAATCGGGAAATTGTACTGGATGGGAGGAACATTCTTGGAACACGGTAATGTAGAAGAACCTGAACATGACGGAACGGCAGAATGGAATGTTTACTGGGATCCCTTTGCAGCTAAAAGAGTATGGGAATCAAATATAAAAATAGAACTTGTAGCTTTGGAAAGTACGAGAATGGTACCTTTAACGGCAGAAGTACGTGATATGTGGGCAAGTCAGCGAAAATATGAAGGAGTGGACTTTTTAGGTCAATGTTATGCAACAGTATCTCCATTAACTCATTTTGTAACAAATTCCACTTATTTTTTGTGGGATGTACTGACAACTGCATCTTTCGGTAAAGAAAACCTTGTAAAAAGAGAAGTTGTAAACAGTGATGTAATAACAGAAGGTCCAAACAGAGGAAGAACTGTCAGAAAAGAAAACGGACGTCCTGTAGATTTGGTTTATCATGTTGACAGAGACAGTTTTTTTGAGTATATAACGGATTTGGCGAAGCAATAGTTTTTAACTTCCTTTTTTCAAAAAAGGAAGCGAAAAAACATCCGACTAAAATTTTACTAATTCAAAATAACTCATTCCACAACAAAAACAACTGTTTGAGCGTAGCGAGTCTGTTGTTTTTGTAACGTTTCATTCGTATTTTTCAAAGTAAAATTTTAATGTCGGGAGAAAGTCAGATAATATTAGAGTAATAATTAAAAATAAGACATGGAAACTTGCAGAAAAATATGCAAGAGATAGTTTTAATAATTTTAAACCTGACAATCAAAGTATAAAATAGTAAGGGAAATTTTTATAATGAAATAGATAAGATAAAAAAAGCCGAATTGAAATTCGGCTGATTTTTTTGTATACTGTATTTATGACTAGTAAACACTTTATACAAAATAAACTGAAAACTATCTTCAGTAATAAAAACATTGTACTAAATTCTTTAAACTTTTGCAAGAAAAATTATCTTAACCCTAAACACCTTCAATATATTAAATTTTCTATCTCTAAATTTCTTGCTTGTAGAGATTTATCCAAAGGCTTTGTTTCTTTCAAATGCCCTAACTGTCCTATTACTTACAAATTCCCTCTTTCCTGTAAATCCAGACTCTGTCCTTCTTGCGGTTACAAATATTCGCAACTTTGGACTGATAATATTCATAAACATATTCTAAACATTCCTCACAGACATGTTCTTTTTACTATTCCTAAAGCATGCAGAATATTTCTAAAAAGAATAAAAGAATTAATAAAATTTCCAAATCTTCTAAATATTACTTCACTGATTCTGATATTCTTCATTATGGTCTTATTTCTGTTATTCATACTTTCGGGCGTGATTTAAAATGGAATCCTCATATTCACGCTATCGTTTCTCTCGGAGGATTTAATAAAATTTTGATTTTAAAAACTTGAATACTTTAATGTTGATACTATTGCAGCTCAATGGAAATATCACGTCCTTGATATTATTTCTAAGGGGAACTATCCTAATCAAAAAATTAAAAGATTAGCTAAAATTACTGTCAATAAGCTATATAGTCAAAATGCAAGATTCTTTTTTAATGTCAGAAGCGGTGATGTCAATAACACCAAAGGTATTATCAAATACTTAGGTCGATATCTTGCACGTTCTCCTATTGCTGAGTATAAAATTACTGATATTACTGACAATGAAGTTACTTTCTTTTACAATGATTTAGCTAATGATAAACAAAAACATTTATTACTATGCCTATTCAAAAATTTATTTCCCAAATTTTAATCCATGTACCTCCTAAAAATTTTAAAATGGTTAATAGATATGGACTATATGCAAGACATATTTCCAATAAGCTAAAAAGAGCTGTTATTCCTTTTAAGAAGAATATTGTCCCTAATAAATTTTCTTTTTATCAAAGACAAACATTTAAAACTTTCGGTATAAATCCTTTCTATTGTCCTATATGTAACATTAGAATGATTGTATGGGAATTTTATCATTATTTATATCCCAAACCTAAAAGATATTATTAAATCTTTTTAATCCAACTATGTTGGATATTTTGTCATACATTTTTTTTGATAAAAAGATAATAAAGAGGCTTACGCCTCTTATATAATTTGCAAAATATATTATTAAATCACTTTTTAAACATTTTTATAATCATTAAATTTAAATTTACTTTCCTTAGGAATAAAAAAACAACCTCCAGATTTTACAACGAAAAAAATGTGTTAGTGAGTGTTATGAAAATATCTTTTTTATTTTCATAACGAACGGGCATTTTTGAGTATGTAAAATTTGAGGTTGTTAAGTGGGAGTATGAGGGCGACGTTTAAGCCCTCATAAATATAATATTAGCATTCTGTATCATCAATAAACTCATCTTCCATAAGTTTTTTAAGGTTTTCAGGCATATTGTCTATTATAGGATTGTTGTTTTCTTTAGGACTGTTATCCCTACTATTTCTTGAAGCTGAATCATCGCTATCTTCCGAAGTGTCGCTGAATATTTCCCTGAAAAATCCTATCTCTAGTTCTTTTGAAAAAACATTTTTCAATATAATCATAACTACAGGCCCTATAAGAAATCCCATAACTCCGAAAAACTTGAATCCCGAATACATTGATATTAAAGTTACCAGAGGATGTACACCTATGTTTTGACTTATAAGTTTAGGCTCAAGCATCTGTCTTACAGAAAGCACCAGCAGATAAATCAGAATTAGTGCTATTCCGAGCTTTATATCTCCAAGAATAAACGATATTCCTGCCCACGGAAGTAAAACAGCACCTGCTCCCAATATAGGCAATGCATCAATCAGACAAATTACAATAGATATTAATAACGGATATGAAACATTAAATTCGAGGAAAAATAATATATTAAAAGAAATCAGTAACTCGAAAAAACATATCGTCATAAGAATAATCTGTGCTTTAACATAAGAGCCAAGCACTGTAAACATCTCTCTTTTTATATTATATACTTTTCTGAGCCACGATTCAGGAAGCTGCTGTTCGAGAAAATTCAATATTTCTTTTTTATCAAGACTTATGAAAAAAGTTGATAACACTGTAATACATATATATATTATTATTGTCGGGATCGAAGTAACAAAATATATAAGACCGTTTATAAAACGACCGAATTTTGATGATCCCATTGAGATAAATCCGGCAACGGAATTTTTAATCTGTTCTGTAAATCCTTTGGGCAGATAACCTAAATATATATGACTCTGATCGATAGTCAAAGTCCATAATCTTTTAAATTCTTCAGCATAATTGTTTATATTTTTGGAAAGTTTATAAATTTCCCCGAAAAGTCTGAGAGAAGTAATACTTATAAAACTTAGGAAAAATAATAAGAATACAACTATTGACGTAATTGTGGCAAATTTTTTGGAAAATTTCAGTTTGTTTTGTAAAAAATTTGCAAAAGGCTGAGTTATTATGGAAAAAAATACAGCTATTACAAAAGGAAAAAGAAATATTCCCAATTTGAAAAGCAGAAGTATCATAATAAGTATTAAAACTATATACAGTATAAAGTATAATTTTTTAAAATCGAATCTTTTATAATTTGACATAATTTCCCCTTAAATAAATTTTGATAAGGATATTATAGACCAAATAATCAAAATTGTAAATAAAAATCGGAAATTTGAAAAAATTATAATTATAATAATTATATATAAAATAAAAAGTAATTTCTAAGTATACAAGAGTACAATAGTTTTAATTTGCAAAAGAAAGGGGAAGTTTATGCTGAAAGCAATTCCTGAAATGAAAAATAAAAAATTTCAACTTTTACTTTTATTTTTTGTAAGTGCTTTAAGTTACGGTGCAACGGTAGATGATGTGATTTCCGAATATGAGCAGAAGTCGTATACAACCAAAATAAATCAGGCCAACTTGAGGACATACGACATAAAAGATAAAGCATTGAAGAAAGGAGACTGGAATACAATAAAACTGACTTCGGAAAATTCCTACGAAAAAAACAAAACTTATGACGGAGTGAGCATGGAAAATACAGCAAGTTTCGGAATGCTTTATTATAAAAACGGTTATAATTTTACCAACAAAGAATTTACCGAAAATAAAGTGGGAGTATCGAAAACGCTGAACGATTTTTTTTACAGCGACAATAAATATAATACGAATATCAATAACATCTCAAGGGATATACAGAAGATAAGTAATGAAACAAATAAAAATACCGAAATTCGTAATTTGATAGACTTGTACAAAAATTATAAAAATAAGGAAAAAGAATTGGAGCAGAGTAAAATTTCTCTTCAAGGTAAGAAAAAAGACTATGATATACTCGCAAGAAAATATCAGTTAGGAACTGCTTCAAAGTTTGATTATGATCTGGCAAAAAATGAATATGAAACTACGGATCTCAAGAAGCAGAATACCGAAAGAGAACTTAAAATACTCGGTGAAAATTTTATGATTTATAATGTTACTCTTCCTAAAAAGGAAAAACTGGAAGATTTGAAAACTGTAGAACTGAAAAAGGAAGATTTCTATAATTTAAAGTTATCAGAGGCTGAAAAAATAAAATTAAATGAAACTTTAAATGAAGAGAAAATGAGAAAAGAAAAGTTTGACTATAATATTCCGAAAATTACCGCTGATGCAGGATATTCTTTTGAAAAGAAAAGTTTTACAGTAGGAGTGGGAGTATCAAAGACTTTTAAATTGTATAATGACACTATTGAAGACCTGAAAAATGAAGCGGAAAAATTAAGACTGGAATACGAACAGAAGAAAAATGAAATTCTTTCCAATGCCGGTCAGGAGATGCTTAATTATACCACTTATCAGACAAATGAACTGATAAGCAAAAAAGCACTGGATATAGCAAAAGAAGATTATGCGATATATGCCAAAAAATATGAATTGGGATCTGATACTTTTGCCAACTATGTGGAAAAAAGAAATACATATGAAAAAGCAATCATGGATTATGAAATAGCGAAAAACGAACTGGCTGCATTTACAAAGAAGATTAAATACTATAAATAATAATTTAAACGAAAGTTTTATGAGGTGATTTTGTGTTAAAGGAGAAATTTAAACCTTTCTGCAATAATAAAGCGATATGCCTTTTAATATTGGCTGTTTTGTTTTTAGTTGCCTGCGGAAAGAAAAATGTTGAGAAAGAGTATGAAGTTACTACGGTAGAAAGAGGAGATATAAGCCTTTCTATTGAAAAAACGGGACAAGTAGTATCTGAAAATGAAGTAGCCGTTTATACTACGGCAAATCAGAGAGTTAATAAGGTGTTTTTTAAAGCCGGAGATAATGTGAAAAAAGGCGATGTAGTGTTGACTTTTTATCCTGTCGACAGAAATGAACTGCAAAGAAAAATACAGATTAAAAGTTTGGAAGTACAACAGAAACAGAGAGATTTGAGAAATGCATCGGAACTGAAAAAAATAGGAGGAGCTTCTGCAGTGTCTGTAGATGATGCGAGAATAGCACTTCAAACAGCTCAGTTGGAACTGTCTTCGTTAAGAGAAGATTATGCGTTACTGGTAGACAATATAAAAAGTCCCGTTGACGGAGTAATAACTGCGATGACTGCTGATGAGAATTATCGTGTAAACACTGAAACTACTTTGTTTAAAGTATCGGATGCAAAAAACATGAAAGTGGAAGTGAGTCTTACCGATTCAGAGATACAGAATATAGCTGTAGGTCAGAGAGTTGAAATATCTTCAGATGCTTTGCCTAAAGGACAGCAGATAGAAGGAACTGTATCGCAAATATCCGGAGTTGCAACTAAAAATGCAAATCTGGATGAAAGTAATACGACAGTCAGTATAAAACTTTCAGATCCTAAAGGATTAAGACCGGGAGCGACTATTAATGCAATAATTTACTATAAAGAAAGCAAAAATATTTTAAAAGTACCATACAGTGCAGTTATAAATGAAAGCGGTAAATATTATGTATTTACAGTGGGAAAAGATAATAAAGTAACTAAGAAAGAAGTTACTGTAGGAGAAACTGATAATCTGTATTATGAAATTTCTACAGGACTTTCTTCAGGTGAAAAAATAATTACTGTAGTAGATGAAGCTCTGCAAAACGGACAAAAGATAAAAATTGCCGATCCCGGCAAACCTCAAAAAGGTGCAAAAGGTAAAGGAGACGTAAAGCAGGAAAGTTTTGAAGCACCGCCAAGATAGATAAATCAATAATTTAAGAGGTACTTTTATGATAGATGTAAAAAAAATAGTAAAAATATATAAAAACGGAAATATGTCACTGGAAGTTTTAAAAGGACTTAATTTATTTGTTGCGGAGAAAGAATACGTGGCATTAATGGGACCGTCAGGAAGCGGAAAATCTACATTTATGAATATACTTGGATGTCTTGACAGACTTACTTCCGGGAAATACATACTCGACAATGTTGACGTTTCCACAATGAAAGGTGATGAACTTTCCAAAGTCAGAAATGAAAAAATCGGCTTTGTATTTCAGTCTTTTAATTTGCTGCCCAGATTGTCGGCACTTGAAAATGTAGCTCTTCCTGCCCTTTATGCAGGAGTTAAAAGAGAAGAAAGAATGGAGAAAGCAAAGAAGGCTTTGGAAAGTGTAGGATTGGGTGAAAGAATACACCATAAGCCCGGTGAAATGTCCGGAGGACAAAGACAGAGAGTAGCAATAGCAAGAGCAATAATAAACGATCCTAAAATACTTCTTGCCGATGAACCTACAGGAAATCTGGATTCCAAATCAGGGGAAGAAGTTTTGGGAATTTTTAAAAGATTAAATGATAACGGGACAACAATAGTAATGGTAACTCACGAAGAAGATGTTGCCGAACATTGTAAAAGAATAGTGAGATTAAAAGACGGAGTTATAGAATCCGATTATATTGTTGAAGACAGGAGAGGAGTGTAAATGGATTTTTTTGAATCACTGAAATTATCTGTCAGTAATTTATTCAGCTATAAAGTGAGATCGTTTTTAACAATGCTCGGAATAATAATCGGTATCTCGGCAGTTGTTATGATGTCCTCTCTCGGAGCAGGAGTAAAAGAAAATATTGTGGGAGATTTGAATAAATTGGGAGTAGGAAACTTTCAGGTTTTTATTGATACTTCTCCCGGTCAAACTTATAAAAGTGAAGATTTATTCACGACTAAGGATATTGAAAATTTGAAGGCGATAGAAGGAGTAGAAGCGGTATCTCCCAGTTCCGATGCCTATGCGAGAATAAATATAGGAGAAAATCAAAGTGCAATGGTTGTAGGTTCGGGAGTAACTCAGGATACTTTTAAAATTACGAATTATACAATTGTTAAAGGAAGAAAATTTTTACCTGATGAATACAGAAAAGACGGCAGATATATAATAATTGACAGCACGAGTGCCGATATGCTTTTTCCCGGTCAAAATCCTGTGGGTCAAAAACTGGCACTGAATTTCAGAAAAAATATGCAAATTGTAACAATAGTAGGAGTATATAAAAATCCTTTTGCAAATTTAGGAGGCGGAGGAGGCCCCGATTTACCGGTTTTTGCTCTTTTTCCTAATGAGTATCTGAACCATATAAACGGAAACGCACAAAATAAGTTTACATCTTTGGATATGAAAGCCGGTAATGCTAAAGAACTTGAAATTGTAATGGAAAGAGTAAGAGAATTTTTAAAGAGCAGAGGAAGTTCTCCTAAAACATACAGTGTCAGAAATTCGGCACAGGGACTGGATGAATTTAATAACATACTTAATATGATTTCTTTATGTATAAGCGGAGTTGCAGCTATTTCCCTATTTGTAGGTGGAATAGGCGTAATGAATATAATGCTTGTAAGTGTTACTGAAAGAATCAGAGAAGTTGGACTTAGAAAAGCTATAGGGGCCAAAACAAAAGATATATTACTTCAGTTTCTTATAGAGGCTGTTATCCTTACTTGCTTCGGAGGGATTATCGGAGTATTTTTGGGTTATGGAGGAGCATTACTTGTAGGAATATTTATTAAAACAACCCCTATTTTAAGCCCTGTAGTAGTTATAGTATCATTAGTAGTTTCAACCATGACAGGACTGATATTCGGAGTTTATCCGGCTAAAAAAGCTGCAGCACTTGATCCTATTGAAGCATTGAGAGTAGATTAATTTTAATTAAATGACTTAAATAGATTCCTGCTGACTATGATTTAAATTTTTCATAGTAAGCAGGATTTTTAAAAAACAGAAGAAAAAATTGAAAAAATAGTGTATAATTAGATAAAAGAGCTTTAAAATTAATTTCAGGAGGAAAAATGAAAAAGAAAATTATTTTAGACTGTGATCCGGGTCATGATGATGCGATAGCAATAATGGCTGCAGGATTACATGAAGATTTTGAGTTACTCGGAATTACTACTGTAGCAGGAAATCAGACTATAGAAAAAACTACAAATAATGCTTTGAGGATATGTGATTATTTCAATTTTAAAACACCTGTATACAGAGGAATGAGCGAGCCTTTAGTAAGAAAAAATCAGATAATTGCAACAGATTTCCACGGAGAAACAGGTCTTGACGGAATAAAACTTGATAAAACCGATAGACAGCCTGAAAAAGAACACGGAGTTAATTTTATTATAAATACTCTTTTGAACAGTAATGAAAAAATAACTCTTGTACCTGTAGGACCTTTGACTAATATAGCAATGGCACTGAAACTTGAGCCGAAAATAAAAGAAAAAATAGAAAAAATTGTTCTTATGGGGGGAAGCTGTAAAGGCGGAAATGTAACACCTTTTGCTGAATTTAATATATATGCGGATCCTGAAGCAGCATCTATAGTATTTTCTTCGGGAGTACCTATATTTATGATGGGACTTGAAGTTACGAATAAAACTGCACCTGATGAGAAAATCGTGAAAAAAATTCAGAGACTGAAAACAAAGGCAGCAGACTTTTTAAATCAGGGACTACATTTTCCTAAGAGATACGATGAAAACGGTAATTTTATATATCATACGTTACATGATGTGGTTACTTTGATTTATTTAATAGATCAAAATACAGTAAAATTGGAAAAAATAAATTGTGAAATCGAAACAAAAGATGAAGAAAAATACGGACAGACAATTTGCAGTAATTGCGACTGTAAAGACAATAATAATATTTCGAGCTCAAATATTCAGACAGCTGTGGAAATTGACTTGGATAAGTTCTGGGAAATTATTTTCGAAGTGATTGAGAAATATTAGGGGGGGAGGATGACAATATTTTGTAACACAATTTGCCTATTATTATACTCGTATTCGTATATAATTTTATTTATTTTTCCGCTTCTTATTTTATTATCTTATTTAGCTGGAGTATTATTAATGCAAAAAATATTAAAAAAAATAGTTAGGGCAGTTCTTTTTATGTTTTTTCAATTAACTATCCTTCCTGTTTTTTCGTCTGTTTTGAGCTTAATACTTTTTCCTCTAAATTTTTATAAAACTTTGTATATAATAATTTCAGGATTAGTATATATGATTTTTGAAGTAATATTTGGAGTTTATATTGAAAGAAAATGTTCAAAAAAAGAGAAACTGGGAATAATATTAGTTGATATTATTTTTATTCTATTAGTAGGAATACCGTATTTAGTCAATTTTAAAAAAATAAGTTTATTTTTTTCAAAAATTTTTACTGCACCTATAATATTATATGCAAAAACATTTTTTCCTAATGGTAATTTAAAAAATTTAACTTTACTATGGTTTTTTATGCAGATTTCTTTTTTGGGAGGGATTTTGCTTTCAAATATAGTAAAATCTGTGTTTAAAAAGATATATCGTTAATAAATAATATCAAAATAAGGAGAATAAATATGAAAAAAGCACTTGTAATAGGAAGTTTGAATATGGATATGACGGCAAAAGTGGAAAATCTTCCTAAATTAGGCGAAACTATTTTCAGTAATGAATTTTATGAAAGTTGTGGAGGTAAAGGAGCAAATCAGGCAGTTGCAATGTCAAAATTGGGAATGACTACAGAAATGATAGGAATGGTAGGAAATGATTCCCAAGGAGATAGGTTAATCAATAATCTTATAAAACATAATGTTAAAGCAGATAACATTATAAAAAGTAACGATTTAACGGGAAGAGCAATAATAACTGTAGATAAAAAAGGAAACAATAACATTATTGTAATTCCGGGATGCAACTTTAAAATTTCTGAAAAAGATATACAAGATAAAATCGGAGTTATAGCTGAAAGTGATATCGTTATATTACAAAATGAAATTCCTTCGGAAGTAGTTGAATACTCACTTTTAAAAGCTAAAGAGCTTCAAAAAATTACGATATTTAATCCTGCACCTGCGAGAAAGTTAAGTGATAAAATGTATCAAAATATTGACTATTTAATATTAAATGAAACGGAAATGGAAGAAATTTTTGATATAGGTATTCATGACAAAGTTTATATAGGAAGGATATTTCATAAAAAGAAAGAGTGCGGTATTAAAAATATTATACTTACACTGGGTGAGAACGGCAGTGTACTTTTTGATGAAAATGATAATGTTAAAAAATTTGATGCGTACGAAGTAGAAGCTGTAGATACTACAGCAGCAGGAGATTCATTTATCGGAGCATTTGCTTTAAAAATCTGTGAAACAAATAATCCTGATGAAGCTATTAAATATGCAACTGCAACATCAGCTATCGTTGTAACTCGACAAGGAGCACAGGATTCTATACCTTCACCTGAAGAAATTGAAGAATTTATTGAAAAACACCCGATCAGATAACACAACAATAGAAATAAAACTGTAAAAAACGAAGTGTATTAAAAAAGTTAGATAAAACTAACATTATCTTGATACACTTCATTTTATTTTTAAGTTTGACTAAAATATCTCTTTTCAAAAAAATTATGTAGATTCTTAATATTTAAAGTCGATTTTACTTATTTGATTCCTAATTCTTCTTTTAAAGCTTCCTGTAATATATGTGAAAAATTTAAATTTTTTTCTATTGCACGTTCATTTAGCCATTGAGGTATAGTCAGTGTCTTTTTTACTGCTTTATTTCTGATAGATTTTCTTACAGATGGCATCCACACGTCAATTAAGAGAACTTTCTCGTCAAAGTTTAAATTTATCATATTTAAAGATGAAGACTTCGGAATTTTTTCTTTTGCTCTTTCTATTTGGTACATCCAGCCGCCCAGAACATCTCTCGCCATATATAAGGCTTCTTCATCGTTTTTCCCGCATGAAATACATCCGGGCAAATCAGGAAAGGTAATAGTAATACCGTCTTCACCATACTTAAATATCGCCGGATAAAGATAGCTGTCTTTTGTCATTATTATACCTCCTGTTTAACAAGGGGAGGGGAAATTTTAAAATTGAATGCCCGCTTGTTTAAATATTGCTTTTACAGTTGCAATGGGAATATCCTTTCGAGGATGAGGAACTGTCACTTTACCCGATTCAGGCTTATCGGGATTAACAAAATAATGATGACTCCCTCTCGACTCTCCTGTTTCTTCCCATCCATTGTCCTTCAATATTTTAATAATCTCCCTAGAAATGTAAGACTTCATTCAACATTCCTCCCAAAAATATAATACCACGTATTTTAGTACGTGTCAATATTTTTTTTGAAAATTTACATTAAAATATTAGAAAGACCTATAAAATATGAAAAATTGAATTATAAAAAACACTATATTGAACTTTCTTAAATTTTTACAATAATATTAAGGCAATATATTTCCCGCAGCTTTGTATATATCATACCATTCTTCTCTGGAAAGAGTTATATTTGAAGCTGTCGAAATATCGGAAATACGATTTGAATTCATTGTTCCGACTATTACCTGAATCTTTGCAGGATGTCTTAAAATCCACGCTGTAGCAATAGCAGTATCCGAAACTCCGTATTTTTGAGCAATTTTATTTATAATAATATTCAAATCCTTGAATTTGTCATTATTCAGGAATACGCCTTCAAAAAATCCGTATTGGAAAGGAGACCAAGCCTGTATAGTAATATCTTTTAGACGGCAATATTCAAGAATACTTCCGTCCCTGTCAGATGCCCTTTCGTTTTTCAGATTTACATTTATTCCGTTATCAATAATTCCCGAGTGCATAATACTGAATTGAAGCTGATTTGCAATCAGTTTCTGATCGACATATTTCTGTAAAAGTTCCATTTGTGCAGGATTTTGATTACTTACTCCGAAGTATTTTACTTTTCCCTCTTTATAGAGAGTATCAAAAGCTGTGGCAACTTCTTCAGGTTCCATAAGGGTATCAGGTCTGTGAAGTAAAAATACATCAATATAATCAGTATTCAGGCGTTTCAGACTTTCGTTTGCGGATTTTATAATATGCTCTTTTGAAAAATCAAAATGAGTTTTGTAAGTACCGTCGGGATAATCTTTTACAATAATTCCGCATTTTGTCTGTATAAATATGTTTTCTCTTTTAATATTATTGCTTTTTATAATTTTACCGAAAATTTCTTCGGATTTTCCTCTGCCGTAAATATCTGCATGATCAAAAAAATTGATTCCTTTATCAATAGAGGTTAAAACGGCTTTTTCTCCTTTTTCGTAAGGAATATCGGCTATTCTCATACAACCGAGCGAGATTTCCGAAACGGGTAGTCCGACTTTTCCCAAATCTATAGTTTTCATAGTTTTCCTCCGATAATAACTAATTTTTGTCTTTTATTTCATTCCAGTCAAGAGTTTTGGAAAATTCTTTAATAAATGCTGCAAACACCCCTAAAAACAGTCCTAAAAACAGTGCTCCTGCAAGGATAATTTTTTTGCTTAAAGCAGGTTTTGTATTCAGTGAAATTAGTTTTACAACAGGGCTCGTATCATTTTTCAACAGTCTGTAATACGCAAGTCTTGAAACTAGAGTGTCGCTCAATGAATCTTTAGTAGTTCTTATATCCGTATTTTTAGTTATAAAATTATATTGTTCTTCCAACAGTTTTATTTGTGTATCCAAAAATTTATTTTCTTTATTTCCTAAATATTCTGTGGCGAGTTGAACATATTCTTTGGAAAATTCTTCGCCTTCGGTTTTACTTTTTGTAGAAAATTTTACTTTGATAGTAGGGTTGTTTGTTTCTGATTGGGCATTCAGCCTTGAAGACATATCTTTTAAAAATTTTTCATCGGATAATCCTGTATTTTTCAAAGTTTTGGAATTTTTCTTTATAAACAGGAAAAAATCAAAAGAGTTCAGTGAATATTGGGAAGTTTCTCCAATTTCGTTTAAAACTCTGTCATTTCCGTATAAATTGATTTCCGATTTGTAGGATTTATTCGTAAACGCATACACAGCTCCGAGTGCTGTTATCATTGCCGTTATTAAGACTATCATTACAAGGTTTTTGTAGAGTATTTTTATTATTATATTCAAATTTATGGATTGCTGTTTTTCGTTGCTCATATTTACTTCCTTTCAAAATTATTCTTATATTATATAAATTTTATCAAAAAAAGTCGGATAATACAAACTAAATTTTTAAAAATTTTGATATATAATATAAAATATGATAGAATAAACAGGCAGTAACATTAAGAATTGAAAGGAAAAATATGTATATAAATAAAACAGTAAAAGAAATTCAAATATCGGATATAAGAAAAATATATGAAAAAATGCAGACACATGAAAATCCTCTGAATATGTCTTTGGGAGAACCTGACATTGATGTGCCTGATGAAGTAAAAGAAGCGGTAGCATATCACGCTTTGAATACAAGAATAAAGTATTCTCCCGTAGGTGGAATACCTGAATTACGGGGGAAAATTGCTGAATTTTATAATAAAAATTTTGAAGGAAGTTTCACGATGGACAATGTTTTAGTAACTGTAGGTTCTACAGAAGGATTGGCCTCGGTTATGAAAGCAGTAATTGCCGAAGGAGATGAAGTGTTAATGCCCACTCCTGCATATGTCGGATACGGTTCCCTTATAAAAATGACAGGCGGAGTACCTAAATATATTGACTTGAGGGAAAATGACTTTAATTTGACAAAAGAAATTCTTGAAAAAAACGTAACGGAAAAAACAAAACTGATTATACTGACTTACCCGAATAATCCGTCAGGAGCGATATTACACGAAGAAGAAATGGAGAAAATTGCCGAATTTTTAAAAGACAAAGAAATATATCTTTTAAGCGACGAAATATACGGTTCTATAACATTCGGAAAATATACATCTTTTGGAAAATATTCGGAAATATTGAAAAAGCAGTTAATAATAATCAGCGGATTTTCAAAATCCCACTCAATGACAGGATACAGAATAGGTTATATTATTACAAATCCTGAATTACAGCTGCAAGTAAAGAAAGTAAGCCAGTATAATGTTACGAGTACATCTACATTATCACAATATGGGGCATTGACAGCACTTGAAAAATGTTCGGACAGAAAACAGGTTTCTGAAATCTACAGGAAGAGAGTAGAGTATTTTTTAAAAGAACTTGAAAAAATGAGATTTAAGTGTATCAAACCTGAAGGAGCTTTTTATATTTTTGCAGGATATGAAAATATTGATAAACTGAAAAATATGAAGTCTTTGGATTTTGCTTTGGATTTACTCGAAAAAACAGGTCTTGCAATAGTTCCGGGATCTACATTTCAAGTGGAAAAATATATGAGATTTTCAATAGTGCACGATATACCTGTGTTGGAAGAAGCGGTGAAAAGACTAAAAGAATATGTGGAAAATCTTTAAAGAGAGGGAATATAAGTGAAAAGAGGAGAGGAAATCGAAATAGAAGTTACGGGAATAGAGTTTCCCAACAAGCCTTACGGAGTTTACGGGGAGAAAAAAGTTTATCCGGTTGGGAATTATATTATCGGACACAAATTAAAAGGAACTGTCACAAAAATAAGAAATAAAAAGTCTGAACTTAAAAAAATAGAAATTTTGGAAAAAGCAGCAAATGAAATAGAGCCGTTTTGTCCTCACTTTAATATATGCGGTGGATGTACATTTCAAAATATGAATTATGGTGATCAGACTGAATTGAAGAGCAGTCTTGTACTTAACATATTGAAAAGAGCGGCAAATTATGAATTTGAATATGAAAAAATCATAAAAAGTCCTAAGGAATTTGAATACAGGAATAAAATGGAATTCAGTTTCGGAAATGAAATAATAGACGGACCTTTGACTTTGGGAATGCACAAAAAAGGGAGTTTTCACGATATTATTACAGTAAATGAATGTAAACTCATGGATATTGATTTCAGGAAAATATTGACTGCAACTGCAGATTATTTCAGAAAAAAGGAAGAAGAGGGAGAACTTTCATTTTATCATCGTATTCAGCATATAGGATATTTGAGAAATTTTGTTATAAGAAAGGGCGAAAAAACAGGAGAAATAAGTATAAATCTTATAACAACATCACAAATCGATTTTGATTTATCCGAGTGGAAAGAGATAATGCTGAATTTAGAACTGAAAAATAAAATTTACGGTATAATTCATACTATTAACGATAATTTGTCGGATTCGGTGCAGTCGGATGAAGAAAATATATTATACGGAAATCGGGATATAAATGAGAGGATTTTTGATCTGAATTTTAAAATAAGTCCTTATTCTTTTTTTCAGACAAATTCCGACGGAGTGGAACTGCTTTACGGAAAAGTTATGGAATATATTGATGTTATAAGTGAAAATGAAGAACTGGATAACAGCAATACAGATATTATAAAAAATCCTCAAAATGTAAAAGACTGTGTTGTTTTTGATTTGTTCAGCGGAACAGGAACAATAGGACAAATTGTTTCAAAAAAAGCAAAACAGGTGTACGGAATAGAATTAATCGAAGAGGCTGTGAAGAAAGCCAATGAAACTGCTAAATTCAACAATATAGAAAATGCTGAATTTATTGCAGGAGATGTATTTGAGAAACTCGATGAACTTGAAGAAAGGGATGTAAAACCCGATATTATTATTCTTGATCCACCAAGGCCCGGAGTGGGAGAAAAAACTATAACAAAACTTTTAAAATATAATGTTTCAAATATAATCTATGTTTCGTGTAATCCGAAAACACTGGCACAAGATTTAGCAATATTTCATAATAATGGCTACAGACTTGTAAAATCTTGCCCTGTAGACATGTTTCCGCAGACGCCGCATGTGGAAGTTGTGAATTTGTTGGTAAAAAATAGTATATAAATCTATAAATAGGAGAGAAGTTTTATGGTATATTTTGTAATTATAGTGATAGAACAATTTAATTTTAAGCTATAACATATTACAAATGAAATACGAGGAGGCATATTTATGAGTGCGTTATCAATTAGAGTCAGTGAAAAAAATATATAATTTATAAAAAGAAGCTGTGAAATAGAAAAAAATCTAATTTTTACAGCTTCTTTTTTATTCTAATTTCCCAGAAGTGCAGCAATAAGTCCGAAAGACATTATCAGAAAGAAAATAAAGAACATCAAAGCAATTATTCCTACATAAAGAATTAAATAATATTTTATTGCTTTTGCTATAGTTAAAATAGACAAACGAAGATTCTCTCCGTTTTTATTTATAATTGCACTATCTATATATTCTCCTGTTTTATAAACTTTTATTCCTATAAATATGAGAGGTATACCTATCAGAAATAAAGCATAAATTACACCGCCTACAGTAATAAACACTCCGAATATTTTACAAACTATTGATAAAAATTTTAAAGCTTTTACCATTTCAGCATCCAATTTAAGTTCCATAACATTTTTTTGAGACTGATCCCGACTTAAAAAATCGTTATTTTCATTTGTATTTTCAGGAAAATTGTATATTTCCTGATCTTTTTCATTCAATTTTTTTCTTACATCATCTTCTATAGTCATTTTATCTCCTTCTTATCTGAAAGCCTTAAAATACAATATTACTAAAATAATTTCCAAAACAGTAACAACAATAAGTAATTTAAGAGCTTTCGCTAAAATATCAAAATATGTTTTTATCTTTTCACCGTTTTTTTGGCTTATTCCTTCTTTCAAAAGTTTTGCTGAATCAAAAATTTTTAAAGCAACATTTATTAAAGGAATACCCGCAATAGCACCGATTACAGTAATGCAAAACAGGATTCCCAGCATTATATATATAATTCCGATTATATTTGATGTCAATGATATTGTATTTGAATTTTTTATTATTAAATCATCGACATTAAAAGTTATTTTTCTTTGAGTTTC
This sequence comes from Pseudoleptotrichia goodfellowii, assembly GCF_007990505.1. Classification (NCBI taxonomy): domain Bacteria; kingdom Fusobacteriati; phylum Fusobacteriota; class Fusobacteriia; order Fusobacteriales; family Leptotrichiaceae; genus Pseudoleptotrichia; species Pseudoleptotrichia goodfellowii. The sequence goes on from NZ_AP019822.1 coordinate 1,221,064, forward strand.
GGAATCATCGGAAAAATACTCCGGTATTCCTTTATCTTTACTATTCAGTTTTTTTCTCACATCATCTGCTATACTCATTTTCTACTCCGTTTTTTAAATTAAATGAGTTATTATTCTAAATATTGAAAAAGCCGCTTCTAATATAAAAATAATAACTGTCAATACAAGAACTTTTGAGGCAGCATTAAAATAGCCCTTTATATTTCGTTCGTCTTTGCTGTAAAGACTTTGTTTTAAAAACTTTGCCGCTTCAAACAAAGAAAAAGCAGCTATTATTTTAAGAATTCCGCTGATTATTTTGATTATTGTCAGACATTCCATTATTCCGATTATTATATTTAAAACTCCCCATATTTTAAGTATTAGAGAAATAGAATTTATATTTTTAACGGTCAAATCATCAAGTTCAAAAGATATTTCATTACTGTTATTCGGTTCATTTTCGTAAACATTTGAAGAATACTCTGAAAGTTCAGTTATTTCTTCATTCGATATTTCTGTGTTCATTTTGACCTCCTTCATAATTTATATAAATTTTAATATAACTACAGAAAAATGTCAATAAAAATAAAAAAGATTCTTTTAAAACTTTAACTGTTTATATAAAGAACCTTTTTCATTTTAATATCAGATTTATGAATTTGCAGCAATTGCTAAAATTACAATAAAAACGAAAAATGCTAATACTGTAATAACTAGATAAACTGCCAAATAAATCAATGAATATTTTGAAAATTTTCCCTTAGCTATGAAATACTCTCTTAAATCGTTTTCATCATTACTATACAAAAGTCTTTCAATCGCTTTTGATGCATTAAACAGTTTTAATGCGATAAAAATTAACGGAATACCTATAATATATATTGCTGTCAATACTCCCTGTATCATCATGAGTACACCTATAATTTTATTAAACAATGAAATCATTTTGAGCTCTTTTTTCATCATTTCATCCAATTTCAATTTTACTTCGGGAACAGAAGAATCTTTTCCCTGATATGAACTTTCATATTGATTAAGAGGAGCGGGAGTATTTTCAAATTCGAGTAATTCTTTCTTTTCTTCCTTCTCATCGTCATTCAGTTTTTTTCTAACATCATCTTCAAAGCTCATTTTTAACCTCCTTCATTTTTATATAGATATTAATACAATTAGAATCAAATGTCAATAGGGCAACCGAAAAAAGAAAATTCAATTCTAAAAATATAACAGATGTGCTATAATACTTTAATAAATTAAAGTAAAGAGGAGATGGGACAACATGAATTTTATTTACATTTCGCCGCACTTTCCTAAAACAAATTGGAATTTTTGCGACAGATTAAAACAAAACGGAGTAACTGTATTGGGGATTGCAGATGTTTCGTATGATGAACTGGATGAAAGACTTAGAAATTCTTTGACGGAATATTATAAAGTTTCTTCACTTGAAAATTATGATGAAGTATTGAAAGCAGTGGGTTATTTTACTTTTAAATACGGAAAAATCGACTGGCTTGAATCCAATAATGAATACTGGCTTGAACAGGATGCAAGATTACGTACGGATTTCAATATAAATACCGGGATAAAATCTGATGAAATTCTTAATATAAAAGAAAAATCTCTTATGAAAAATTCTTATAAAAAAGCCGGAGTGGGAACGGCACATTATCATACAGTTTCCACTTTGGAAGAAGGGAAAGAATTTGTAAAAAAAGTCGGATATCCTGTAGTAGTGAAGCCTGATAACGGAGTAGGGGCGAGCAATACTTACAGAATAAGAAATGAAAAGGAATTGACAGAATTTTATAAAAATCTGCCCAATGTAAAATATATTATGGAAGAATACGTTTCAGGGGATCTTGTTTCATATGATGCCATAATAGACGGAGAGGGAAATCCTATTTTTGAGTCGGGTATAACTTGGGAACCTACAATTATGGATATAGTCAATGAAGGACTTGATTTATATTACTATGTCAGAAAGGAATTGCCGCCGAAATTGGTTGATGCGGGAAGAAGAACGGTAAAAGGTTTCGGAGTAAAAAGCCGATTTATTCATACGGAATTTTTCAGATTAAAAGAGGATAAAGAAGGATTGGGCAAAAAAGGCGATTATATCGGACTGGAAGTAAATATGCGTCCTGCAGGAGGCTACACTCCTGACATGTACAACTATGCCAATAATACGGATGTTTATCAAATATGGGCTGATATGGTAGCTTTCGGGAAAATCGTGAATGCTTCTCTTAATGAAGATCTTGATAAATATTTCTGTGTTTACGTGAGCAGAAGAGATACAAGAAATTATGTTCACACCCATGAAGAAATAATCGAAAAATACAATAATCAGCTTGTAATGTATGAAAGAATGCCTGATTTGTATTCGGCAGCTATGGGAAATAATATGTATACTGCGAAATTTTTATTAAAAGAAGATATGGACGAATTTGTTGACTTTGTTCATAAAACTGTTTAACAAAAAAAAACATATGAAAGAAGAGGTAATTTAATGTATACGGAATATAAAAAAGATTACAGTAATCATTTAGGTAGAGAATTTGAATTTAAAAGATATGGAAACAGCGGAAAACCTTGTCTTGTTTTTCCGCCTCAGGACGGTCGTTATCACAATTATGAGGACTTTAAGATGGTAGAAACATTATCGGATTATATAGAAAGAGGAGAGTTGCAATTATTCTGTGTGGACAGCATTGACAGTGAAACATGGTCGGACAGAAACGGTAATCCGAGAGAAAGAATAGAAAAACAGGAAAAATGGTTTAAATATATGTCGGAAGAATTTATTCCGAAAATTTATGAGTGGACAGGAAGGCAGGATTTAATAGTAACAGGATGCAGTATGGGCGGTTCTCATGCGGGAATACTGTTTTTTCGTAGGCCCGATTTATTTGAAACACTTATTTCATTAAGTGGTGCTTATAATCCGTCAATGTTTTTCGGAGATTATATGGATAATCTGGTTTATGATAATTCTCCTGTACATTTCCTTAAAAATATGCCTTCGGATCATTATTATCTGGATTTATACAGACAGAAAAATATAATAATCTGTATCGGACAGGGAGCTTGGGAAGAAGACCTTATTCCCGGAAATAAAGAAATGGAAATAATTCTTAAAGAGAAAAATGTTCCCGCATGGGTTGATTTCTGGGGATATGACGTTGTACATGACTGGAACTGGTGGCAAGTTCAGATAAGGTATTTTATGAAGAAAGTACTGTAGATAGATTCAACGGGAACTTTTATCATTGTTCCCGTATTTTCACAGTTAAATATACAAAAATTTCTCTTAATTTTAAAGAAAGGATAATAAAAAATGTTAAAAAAGTTGCTTTCATACGTGAAAGAGTACAAAATACCGTCTATTTTATCGCCCTTATTCATTTCGGTAGAAGTTATGCTGGAAATACTGATACCGTTTTTAATGGCATCGATAATAGATGACGGACTTGAAAAAGGAAATATGCAGCACATTTATTTTATCGGTTTTATAACCCTGATTGTTGCAATGGTTTCCCTTTACACAGGCTTTTCTGCAGGAAAACATGCAGCTAAAGCATCTGCAGGATTTGCAAAAAATATAAGAAAAGCAGTATTTTACAAAATACAGGATTTTTCTTTCACAAATATTGATAAGTTTTCGACTGCAGGACTTATAACAAGATTTACTACGGATATTGCAAATATACAAAATTCTTATCAGATGATTTTGAGAATTTTCGTAAGAGCTCCGTTAATGCTTATATTTGCTACATTAATGACTATCTACATAAATGCCAAATTATCTCTTATATTTATAGGGGCTATCGTGATTTTCGGAATAGTGATGACCGTTGTTATTCTTCTTGTTTATCCTATTTTTACTAAAGCGATGAGAAAATATGACAACATTAATTCAAGTTTACAGGAAAATATTAACGGGATAAGAGTAGTAAAAGCATATGTCAGAGAAGATTACGAAATAAATAAATTTGAAAAAGCTACAGATGAACTGAAAAATACATTATTGTCAGCGGAGAAAATAGCCGTATTTGTATCCCCGGCAATGTTATTCTGTATGTACGGATGTATCATTCTGCTTTCATGGTTCGGAGCGAAGATGATTGTCGTAAATGAGCTTACTACGGGACAGCTTATGAGTCTGTTTTCATATACGGCAAATATTATCATAAGTATTTTAATGGTAACTATGATAATCGTGAGATTGACAATTTCAAGAGCATCTGCCGAACGTATTGTAGAAGTTCTGAATGAAGAGCCTACTATAAAAAATCCTGAAAATCCTGTATACGAAGTAAAAGACGGCTCAATTTCTTTTGAAAATGTGAACTTCAGTTACAGTAATAATCCCGATATTTTAAATCTTAAAAATATCAATCTTGAGATAAAACAGGGAGAAACAATAGGTATAATCGGAGGAACGGGAAGTGCAAAATCGGCTCTTGTTCAGCTTATTCCGAGATTGTACGATGTTCTAAACGGAACTGTAAAAGTCGGTGGAATAAATGTAAAAGATTATGATATAAAGACATTGAGAGATAATGTGGCAATGGTACTTCAAAAAAATATATTATTTTCGGGAACTATAAAAGAAAATCTTATGTGGGGAAATAGAAATGCTACCGAAGAAGAAATGATACATGCATGTAAACTTGCCCAAGCCGATGAGTTTATTCAAAAATTCCCCGATAAATACGATACTTATATAGAACAGGGAGGCTCCAACATTTCGGGAGGTCAGAAACAAAGGCTTTGTATAGCAAGAGCATTGCTTAAAAATCCTAAAATACTTATTTTGGACGACTCTACAAGTGCTGTCGATACAAAAACTGACAGACTTATAAGAGAAGCCTTTAAAAATGAAATACCGAATATTACAAAAATTATTATTGCACAAAGAATTTCATCGATAAAAGAAGCAGATAAAATAATAGTTTTAGACGATGGAAATATAAGCGGAACAGGAATCCACGAAGAATTAATTATTTCAAACAATATTTATAAAGAAGTACACGATTCTCAAGAGGAAGGAGGAAAAAATGAATAAATCGGAAAACAAAGAAAATAAAGGAAAACAATTTAAAGCACTTTTACGATTAATAGGATATATGTTTAATCTGTATAAATTTCATTTTGCAGCCGTTGTAATATTTATACTTTTAAGCTCTCTCAGTATGGTCAAAGGAACAATGTATACAAAACAGCTTATTGACGGCTATATCGTACCGAATATAGGAAATCCGAATATTGATTTTGCTCCTCTTGTAAAAATCATTCTTTCAATGATAGGAGTATATTCCGTAGGGATTTTATGCTCTTATTTATCAGGAAGATTCATGGTTGTTACAGCTCAGGGGACTTTGAAACAGTTGAGAGATGATGTTTTTATCCATATGGAAAAACTGCCTATAAAATATTTCGATACTCATGCTCATGGAGATATAATGAGTGTTTACTCAAGCGATATTGACACACTGCGTGACATGATAACGGAAAGTCTCGCCCAGATAATATCGGCAATAATAACAATCGTAAGTGTACTTGCTTCGATGTTTATTCTGAGTGTGCCTTTGACAATTTTTGCCGTATTTATGATAGTTCTCATAATTACTACGACAAAAATAATATCCGAAAAAAGCGGAAAGAATTTTAAAGAACAGCAGGAAAATATCGGTTCTGTAAACGGATATATAGAAGAAATGCTTGAAGGACTTAAAGTCGTTAAAGTCTTTTCCCATGAAGAAGAATCCAAAGAAAGATTTGACGATTTAAACGAAAAACTGTTTGTAAGTTCGGATAAAGCCAACAAATACGGAAATATTTTAGGCCCTGTTGTAGGAAACCTGGGAAATATAAACTTTGTGCTGACAGCTTCTATCGGATCCTTTTTGGCTCTTGGCGGCATAGGAGGATTCACTTTGGGGGGACTTGCTTCTTTCCTTCAGTTTACGAGAACATTAAATCAGCCTATAGCTCAAACAACACAACAAATAAATTCTGTTATGCTGGCAGCGGCGGGAGCTTTGAGAGTATTTAAACTTCTTGATGAAAATCCCGAATTTGATGAAGGATATGTTACTCTTGTAAATGCTGAATTTGACAGCGAAAACAATATAAGAGAAACTGAAAAACATACCGGAATGTGGGCTTGGAAACATCCTCACGAAGATGGAAATGTAACTTACGAAAAACTTCTCGGAGATGCAGTCTTTGAGCATGTAGATTTCGGTTATAATGAAAATAAGATTATTTTGCACGATATTAATTTATATGCAGAGCCGGGGCAGAAAATAGCCTTTGTAGGAGCAACAGGAGCAGGAAAAACGACAATTACGAATCTGATAAACAGATTTTATGATATACAAAACGGTAAAATAAGATATGACGGAATCAATATTAAAAAGATAAATAAATCTTATCTGAGAAAATCGTTGGGAATAGTATTGCAGGATACTCAGCTTTTTTCGGGAACTGTTGCAGATAACATTCGTTACGGAAAGCTGAATGCCTCTGATGAAGAAGTATATGCAGCGGCAAAACTTGCCAATGCTCATCATTTTATAAAGCATTTGCCCAAAGGATATGACACTTATCTGGCTAACGGAGGAGCAAATCTTTCCCAAGGACAAAGACAGCTTCTTTCCATAGCAAGAGCTGCTATTGCCGATCCGCCTGTACTTATACTGGACGAAGCTACTTCAAGTATAGATACGAGAACAGAGAAAATCGTTCAGGAAGGAATGGACAAACTGATGAAAGGCAGAACAGTATTTGTAATAGCTCACAGACTTTCGACTATAAGAAATTCAGATGTGATAATGGTTCTCAATCAGGGAAGAATAATAGAAAGAGGAAGTCACGAAGAACTGCTTAAAATGAAAGGTATTTATTATCAGCTTTATACAGGAGGATTTGAACTTGAATAGAAAAAACGGAATATCGGAAAATGACTTAAAGAAAAAACTTTTTAAATTTGTAAAAATTTTTATCGTTATTTTTCTTTTTCCGTTTATAATTATTCAACTTCTGACTATTTCCGAAATGAAAAAAGAAAAAGACGGGAAAGATAAAAAAGTGGATTATGTTGTAGTTTTAGGAGGAAGAGTAAGAGGAGAAAAGCCTTCACGTTCTTTATATAAAAGGATTGAAAAAGCCGCCGAATATTTAAAAGAACACGAAAATATAAAAGTAGTGGCTTCGGGAGGTAAAGGAAAAGGAGAAGAAATTTCCGAAGCCGAAGCTATAAAAAGAGAATTGGTTAAATTGGGAATTTCCGAAAACAGAATAATTACAGAAGATAAATCTGTAAATACAGTGGAAAATTTTAAATTTACTTTAGAAAAAATAAAGGAAAACGAAAGTGAAAATAAAGAGAAAAAATTTAAAATACTTATAGTTACGAATGATTATCACGTATACAGATCAAAAAAAATAGCGGAATTACTCGGATTTGAGGCTTACGGACTGGGAGCAAAAACTCCTTTGATTTCCCTTCCGAAATCTTATATAAGAGAATTTGCTTCGATAATTAAGTATTATTTTACTAAAAACAGTATTAAATAATGCGTTTTTTGTGGTATAATATAAAAAACAGATTTTAAAAGCAAAAGGAGAAAAATGAAAAAATTATTATTAGCAGCAATTTTGGCATTGGGAGTTCAGTCTTTCAGTTGCGAATTTATGAAAAACCCTGATTTATTACTCGGAAGAGTAATCGACAAATTAAAGTCGGAAAAAAAGACAAATGACATTTTTTGCGACAGCGATGAATTGAAAATGGCTTATTATATTATCGATAACGGTGATTATAATTTGAATATCGGAATAAAGTTGGGCATAAATCCGCAAACTACAAATAATGACTTCAGAAATGATTTTTATAAAAAGTTGACTGAATATACAAACGTTTTAAAGAATGTGGACAAGAAAAATTTAAACGGATTGCCTTTACCTGATAAGGAAGTATTAAGATTTTACGGTTATGTGGAACCTGAAAAAAACTTCTTTTATATAGGAAAATATGAATATGACAGAAAAACAAATAAGTACAAAATGGTAGTAAATTCTCAGGGAAAAACTATTTTTGACCAAATGGGATTATTTACAGGTGTTAATGTTGAATATTCCGATGAAATCGTATTCTAAAATCAATAAAATTTTAAAATAAACAGGAGTAGAGAGATGAAGCAGAAAAAAATAAGAAAAGCTGTAATACCTGCAGCAGGATTGGGAACAAGAGTTTTACCCGCAACAAAAGCTCAGCCGAAAGAAATGTTGGCGATTGTAGATAAACCTGCGTTGCAGTATCTGGTTGAAGAACTTATAGATTCGGGAATAGAAGAAATATTAATTATTACAGGGAGAAATAAGGCTTCTATTGAAAATCATTTTGACTATTCTTATGAATTGGAGAAAACTTTAGAGGAAAATGGAAAAAAAGATTTACTTAAAGTTGTAGATGATATTTCCAAAATGTCCAACATTTACTATGTACGACAGAAAAAACCTTTAGGATTGGGACATGCAGTCGGATGTGCCGAAGCGTTTGTAGGAAACGAGCCTTTTGTAGTGCTTCTCGGAGATGATATAATGTATGCCGATCCGTCTAAAGGAGAACTCCCTGTAACAAAACAGCTTATTGACAAATACGAAGAATTAAATGGGGGAACCATTTTGGGTGTACAGGAAGTACCCGAAAAAGAAGTGGGAAAATACGGAATTATAAATCCTTTAAAAGAAATAGACAGTCAGACAGTGGAAGTGGAGAATTTTATAGAAAAACCTTCTGTAGAAGAAGCACCGAGCAGACTTGCAGCTTTAGGCAGATATGTACTGGAGCCTGAAATATTTGAGTTTCTTAAAAAAACAAAACCGGGAAAAGGCGGAGAAATTCAGCTTACTGATGCAATTCTCGATATGAAAAATTCCGGGAAAAAATTATATGCTTACAATTTTAAAGGATTGAGATATGATACAGGAGATAAATTCGGAATGTTTGTAGCAAATGTGGAGTTCGGACTAAGACATCCTGAATTAAAAGACAGAACGAAAGAATATCTGAAAAAGTTATATGAAAGTATAAAATAAATTCCCTTTGGAGAAATTCAATGATAAAAACAGTTAAAAAAACAATTTTATTTTGTATGTTTACAGTTTTATTCTGTAATATTGCTTTCTCATTAAAGGCTGAAAATAAAGCAGATATGAATGATGAAGGATATAAAGAAATAGAAAAAGAACTGAAAAATATTAAAGATAAGGAAAAAAACATAGATAAACAGTTGGATATGACAAAATGTACAGTCAAAACTTCAAAAACTAAAAGTAACTTGCCCGTATGTCAAAATTCAACAGCTTTTTTTCAAAATACAACTTCATATAAAAACAACAAACCTCTTAAAGTTTATCCTGACAAAGATGAAGTTCTGCTTGAAACACCTATAGTAGTCGAAACAAATACGAAAACAGATAAAGGAAATATACCTTCATCAGGAAAATATAACAAAAAGGTGAAAGAATACAAGGCAAATTATGATTACGAGATCAATAAAAATACTAAAGTAGGAATAGGTCTTAATCATAAAGATAAAGAATTAAGGCAGTATAAGGATCAAAAACGTCACAAAAGAGATGCCGATGATAATAATGTTTCTTTAAATACCGAATATGAAAAAGACGGTCTTACCTACAGAGGAGAAGTTGAATTCGGAAAAGGATATTATTATAAAAAAGGTATTAAAAATGAAACACCTCAAAGTCATTATGATTATATAAATTCCAGAGGAAATGTTTTATATAAAAAAGATTTGGGAAATGATACAGAACTTGTGCCTTCTGCAGAAGTAGAAATTAAAAATACTAATGAAAGAAATGTGGGTAATAATGGAAGAAATTATATACCTGCTGAAAATTCGGATATAGTAACTACTGCAGGAGTGAAACTGAAACAAAAATATAATGATAAAATAAAATGGGAAGTAGGCACTGAATATAAACAGAATATGAAAAATGTAATTACCGGGAAAACAAATTACAATAAGAGTCTTAATAATGATACTTATGAGCGTGGAACGTTTATAACAGGAGCAAATGTTCAGTACAAAAAAGATGATTCGGTTACATACAAACTCGGATATAATTTTGAGAAAAACAGAGATTATAACAACCGTGTTTTGAATTTCAGTGTTACTTATCAAATAAAAGATTAGAAATTATCGGAGGTCGGAATGCTTTTAGGGGGAAATGAAGAAACACGGAAAATCGACGAATATGCTATAAATACTTTAGGTATTCCCGGCATTGTTCTCATGGAAAATGCAGCTGCTTCTTTTGTAAAAAATCTTGACTTGACTGCTGACAGTTATCTTGTGATATGCGGTAAAGGAAATAACGGAGGAGACGGTTATGCGATTGCAAGACAGTTAAACGCTTTAGGCAAAAACATAACTGTTTTTTGTATTGATAATCAGAATATGAGCAAAGACTGTAAAATAAATTATGAAATATGTAAAAATATGAATATAAAAATATCTTCCGATATTGATGAACTGGATGAACTTTTAATTAACTCCCGAGGAGTAATTGACGGAATTTTCGGGACAGGATTAAATTCCCCTGTAACAGGAATATATAGAGAAGTCATAGAAAAAATTAACAGGCATTCTCAGCATTGTAAAATATATTCGGTAGACATACCTTCGGGAATTAACGGAAATACCGGAGAAATAATGGGAACGGCAGTGAAAGCATTTAAGACCGTTTCTTTTGTTATTTATAAAAAAGGATTTTTAAACAGGAAAAATAAAGAGTATTTCGGAGAAATAAGAGTAGAGAATATCGGAGTAAATGAAAACAGTTTTTTACATTTAATAAAAGCTCATTATTTAACAGAAAAAGAAATACAGAAAATAATTATCGGACGTAATGAATTTTCTCATAAAGGAGATTTCGGAAAAATTTTGATATTCGCAGGAAGCAAAGGCTTTTCAGGAGCTGCAAAAATAGCTGTAAATTCCTGTATTAGAAGCGGTTCAGGACTTGTTACTTTACTCACATATGATAATATTTTAAATGAAGTTTCCTCAAAAATGACAGAAGCAATGACATTAGGGATAAACAGCGATTTTGTTGAGGAAAATTTTCCAGAAATTGAAAAGATGATATTAAATTCTGACGTAATGGCAATAGGACCGGGAATCGGAAAATCTGAAAAATCACTTGTTATATTGGAAAAACTTCTAAGTTTCAAGAAAAATATCAAAGGAAACGATATAAAACTTGTTATTGATGCCGACGGTTTAAATCTGTTGTCTGAAAATAAATATCTTTTTAAAGAAATTGAAAATCGGGCTGTTCTTACTCCTCATTCAGTGGAGTTTTCGAGATTATCCGGATTTTCACTTGAAGAAATTGAAAAATACAGATTTGAAATTTGCAGAGATTTTGCCTTATCCAACAAAGTAATATTGCTTTTAAAAGGCAAAAATACTTTAATAACCGACGGAAATGAAGTATATATTAACAGTACCGGAAATCCCTATATGGCTAACGGAGGAGCAGGAGATTGCCTTACAGGAATAATAGCTTCTCTTTCAGGACAAAATTACGGATTATTTGAAAGTGCTTATACAGGAGCATTTTTACACGGATATATTGCCGACGGGCTTTTTAAAGAACAGTATATAATAAATGCTTCGCATATAATTGAAAACATTCCGAAATATATGAAAAAACTGTTTTGTGGAAAATAATACTTGCCAATAAAGAAAATAATATATATAATGTAGTTTGGAAGAAAATCTATTTAGGAAGTTGAAGAAAAATGAGTATGAAAATAATTACAAAAAAAGAAAAAGAAGTTGAAGAATTTCTTAAATTTGAAAATACAAGTTGTGTTAATGAAGAAGAACTGAAACAGAGTAAAAATATAGTTATATTGGGTAATTTTGACGGAGTTCACAGAGGACACGCGAAATTACTGGAAAGAGCGGTAAAAAAAGCACGAGAAAAAGGATACAAAACTATAGTTTATACTTTTTGCGAATATCCTCAAAAAAAAGAAAGCAGAATTACTACTCCTTCGGAAAAGTGCCAATTAATCAACAATTTTAATATTGACTATGTTTATATGGATAATTTTGAAGATGTTAAAAATTTTTCTCCTGAAGAATTTATCGAAAAAATTCTTATACAAAAACTGAATGTAAGAGAGATATACTGTGGATTCAATTTTACATTGGGAAAAGGAAAATCCGGAAATGTAAGAATTATGGAAAATATTCTAAGGGAGAAATATAACAACAGTATTGTTTTAAATATTCAGCCTTTAATTTTAGACGATGAAAATGAAATCATAAGCAGTACAAGAATAAGAAAATACATTCAGAAGTCGGATTTATCAAAAGCAAAAGAATTATTAGGACATAATTTTATTATTATGGGCGAAGTCGTTCACGGGAAAAAACTCGGAAGAACTCTCGGTTTTCCTACAGCCAATCTGACCTTTGAAAACAGAATATATCCTGAATTGGGAGTATACGGGGTATATGTTCATATAGAAGGAGATAGCAATATTTATCACGGTATAATGAATATAGGAAAAAATCCTACAGTAAAATCCGATTCTTTATTACTGAATGTTGAAACCAATATATTTGATTTTGAGCAGGATATTTACGGTAAAATTATATTGATAGAAGTATTGGAAAAAGTAGGAAAAGAAAAAAAATTAAACTCGCTGGAAGAACTTATTCAAAAAATCAGCGATAATGTTTCCAATTGGAGAAAAAGAATAGATGAAAAATACCACAATAAAAATAAAAATAGATAATTTTGAAGGACCGTTGGATCTTCTTATACATCTGATAGAAAAAAAGCAGATGAAAATTACTGAAATCAATATTTCTCAAATAATAGACGATTATTTGAATTATATAAGAGAGCAGAAAGAAGAAAATCTTAAAATTAAAGTCGAATTTCTAATTATGGCAACGGATCTTATTGAAATTAAGGCTTACTCTATATTAAACAAAGAGAAAAAAGACGAAAAAATAGAAAATCTTGAAAGAAAAATACTGGAATATAAATTATTTAAAGAAATTTCGGTATTATTTTCCGAATATGAAAATGAATATAATATCCCTTATAAAAGAACGGGAAATAAAAATATTGAAACTGCAATGATAGAATATGATATCTCAGGACTGACATTGGATTCACTGCTTAACAGTTTCAGAGCATTATTAGAAGAAGAAGATAAAGAGAAACTGATTCTAAATCTTGAAGAGGAGTATTCTACTGAAGATGCTGCCGATGAAATAAGTGAACTTATGGAGACTAAAGATCGTATAGGATTCAGTGAATTACTGAAAAATAAATTTACAAAATCAAGAATAGTTTCGTTATTTTTATGTGTTCTTGAAATGTTTAAAAGCGGATATATTGACATAATAAATGAAAATAAAGAATTTTATATACAAAAACTATCTTTTTAGGAAAGGCAATTTTAATGTTTAAATCAAGTTTTATTGTTATGGCTATAAATATGCTGAGTAGACTGCTTGGTCTAATTAGAGAAATGATAATAGGGGGCATGTTCGGAGCCACCGGACTGACCGATGCTTATGTAAGTGCCACCAAAATTCCGAATTTTTTTACTACTTTATTTGGTGAAGGCTCCATGGGAACTGTGTTTATACCTATTTATAACAGAGGATTGGAAGAAAAAGGTGTTGAAAAAACTAATGATTTTGTTTTTTCAATATTGAATCTGATAATTGCTTTTACGTCTACTTTATCAGTTATAATGATTGTATTTTCAAGGCAAATACTCAAGATTACTACAGGTTTTAAAGATCCTGAAAGATTTGAAACGGCAAATAATTTACTGAAAATAATGGCATTTTACTTTCTGTTTATTGCACTTTCGGGAGTAGTTTCATCTTTCCTGAACAATTATAAGAAATTTGCAATAGCAGCTTCTACAGGACTTGTGTTTAACCTTACAATCATAATAGGAACATTGCTTTTATCCAAAAAAATCGGGATATACGGCTTGGGGATAGCATATCTGCTATCGGGAGTGTTTCAGCTCGGAATGATGCTGCCTCAGTTTTTTCAGATAATAAAGAAATATAAGTTTATATTCAATCTAAAAGACGAATATGTCCGAGAGATGTTTCTACTGATGATTCCCACATTGATTGGGATATTCGGCTATCAAATAAATGAAATTGTAGATAATAACTTTGCAACAAGGCTTTCAGCAGGAACTGCCAGTGCGTTAAATTATGCAAGCAGACTTTATTTATTACCGATAGGTGTATTTGCAATATCATTATCGGTCGTAATTTTTCCGACATTATCTCAGGCAGTAGTAAAAAATCAAAGAAAAAAAGTAAAAAATACGATACAAAAAGGACTGAATATGCTGGCATTCCTTATTATTCCATCATCAACAGTGTTAATGGGATATGCCGAACCGATAGTAACACTGATATATAAGAGAGGGCATTTTTCAGATAAAGGAGTTATAACAACAGCAGGAGCATTAAAATTTTACGCTTTGGGATTATTATTTTTCTCTACGATACACTTACTGACCCGAAGCCATTATGTATATAAAGATAGAACGTTACCTGTTATTTCATCATTTGTTGCAATTTTTATAAATATAGTACTGGATTGGCTCTTATATGAAAAATATCAGTATATAGGACTTACAATAGCAACTTCATTTTCAGCAATGGTAAACTATATGATATTATTAATTTCTCTGAATAAACGGCATATCAGGCTGAATAATCTGATTTATTTAAAATTCCTCGTTCTATCCCTTGTAATATCTCTGGCAGCCTTTTGTGTATCCAATATGATAAAAGTTCCGCCATTGGGTAAATTCGGTATTTTAGTAAATATTACAGCGTTTGCAGTATTATATCTAGGAATATGGGCAATTCCGGTAATGACGAAGAAATCAAAAAAGTAAAATAATATAGAAAATCATCGTTATAAATAGCGGTGATTTTTTTATATTCATTACTTTCCGATAAATAAACCTATATCAGATATATAAATAAACCTTTTTCAAGTTTATTATTTAATATTGTCATCAGTTTAAAAATAAACTGTGTTTCGTTTTATTTGCCAGACGTTGAAAAGTGATTATAATAATCTTTTGTATTTTTGGAAAATACATTGATTTTATTTGTCTATAATTAAAATTATGAAAGTTTTGCAGAGTTGGTAATATATTTGTATAAAAAATGTGGAAAAGTATTTATCAATTTTTGATTATATGAAAGGGTTAAATTGGAAAAATCGTAAAATAAAAAAGAACTGTCAGACAAGTTCTTATTTTTAGAAATATATTTTATCTTAAGACAGCTCTTTTTATGTTTTTATTAACAGTATTCAAAATCCAGTATATCTTTTTTTATGTCTTTTATAAGAAATGTGGATAAATCTTCAGCATCAGTTTGAGAAAGAACAAATAATTTGGAAAGTATTTTTCCTGTAAAAACTTTTTTTATCTGGTCAATTTCATTCAGAGTATGGTTTTTCATGAAATTAATAATATCATCGGCTTTCTGAAGAAGATTTTCTGTAGATGTTTTTATTTCCTGAAATCTTTTATCAGATAGAAATCTTTCATACAGAGTCTGTTCCTTGCTTATTCTTATTCCTGATTTCTTTTCTTCGGAAGTAGCTTTTGAAAACTGATCATAAATATCCGCATAAAGCATATCATTAGGTCCTTCAAATATTGTAAACGGTCTGAAATCAACAGCTATGTTACTCATAGGATGACCTGCCTCAAATCCTTTGGCACCTAATAATTTTTGAGCTGTTTTTGCAGCTTCATAAGTATAATCTGTAGACAGACTTTTTATAATATTGGCCTCCATAAGTTTATCAGCTACCGATTTATCCGGAGAAACATTATTACATGTATAATTATACATAATTTTTGATGCTTCGTATCTTTTTTCTATTTCATCTATTTCACGTTCGACAAATTTTATTTCATTTCTGGAATATTTTTTTATATTTTTTACAATATATTCCATTATTCCATGGGTCATACCTATAAGTTGCAGACGACTTCTTATAAAGATATTTTGAAATTCCCTCAAGGAATTTGCTTTGGATTCCGATAATTTCATCAAATATTTCGCAGGAATAGCAGCATCAATATTATTAACTGCATATCTAACGGCTTTCAGACCTTCAGATTGAAGAACTTCATATTTTATATATTCCTTCGGAACGAATATAAGACTTATTGTTTTTGAGAGTTTTCTGTCTTTTTTTTCTTTAGCTGCAACCAAAAGAAAATCACTTTGGGAATTTCCCTGCCAATATTTAGTCGACTTCAAGTGTATAGTATTTTCATCAACATATTCATAATATGACTGCATTTCTTTTGCAATAGCAGATCCTGACGTTTCAGGTTCGGTTATTGCCAAACCTCCGCCTTCACCTTTTAATATAAGTTCAAGTCCTTTAGAGATTTGTTCGTTATTTCCGAATTCTGTAAGAGGTTGAAGAACTAAAGCTCCTTCAATCCCTGTTCGCAGTGTTACAGGTACGCCGTAATTTCCGGCAATTCTCAATACTTCCTGAATTTCAAACTGATTAGCTTTTCTTCCTCCGAATTTTTCGGCAAGGAAAGGGAGCAGCAGACCGTAATTTTTTATATCCAGCCATTTGTCCTCAGGCAGATAATTCATTAAATTTATTTTATTAATATTTTCCTGAGAAAATATATCGTTAAAAGCTTTTTTTATATTGTTCAGAAACTCTCCCGTATTCATTTTCACAAGAGCCTCATCAATTAAATTAAGCATTCGGTACCTCCTTAAAAATAATATAATAAGTGTTATTATATCATAAAATACGACTTATAACAATACAAAGATTCTTCCGAAAAAAGAGCCCCGAAGGGCTCTAAAAGGAGTTTATGAAGAAAAAAGTATATTGCTTTTGGTCAAGAATAGTATAACGTTTTACAATTAGTTTCCACTTTGGAAGATATTTGTTTTATATTTGGAATTTGATAGTATTCAGATAGAAGAATCCGTCTTTAAAAATAGTGAAGTAGAAGAAGTTTATCATATAAATTTCAGTATTACTTTTCAAACTTTATATACATAACATATATTATCGGACGTTAAATTGTGAAAGAAGAAATAGAAAAATTAATAAGTAAATTTATTATTTTCCCAATTTCAAGTTTAAAACAAAAAATTATTATACAATAAAAATGACTCAAACTGAAAAATTATTTTTAAATTTTCCGATACTTTTTCAATTTCCATATTTCCAATTTAATATGTATTATTATCATAATCTATATAGCCGACATATTTATAATAAACATTTTTTTCTTTCAGAAACTCTTTATCATCCACTGAAAATGCTGTCAGGATAAATCTTAAATGACGTATATTTTTATGGCTGGAAACAACTACAAAATAATGAAGCTTGTCGATTTTCTTTTGATAAAAATGTTCTTTTTTAGAATTGGACCGTTTGGTCACGTAATCGGGATTATTTAATATAACATCTATAATTTCTAATGTTATTTCAGGATGTTTCTTTATAATATGCTCTTCAAACTGTTTTTTTTGCATTATAACTTTTTGATGCAGTTTAGCATCAAATTCATAAATTTCTATTTTTTTTCCGGTTTTTGTATATCTTATTTTATTTTCCAATATATCTCTCCATTTATTTTAAAGTTCGATAATATTTTTTGTTTTTAATTAATTTATATTAGGTAAATTTACCTTGTATTTTATTATTACCAATCTTATTATTAACATTATTATAAACAATATTGCCATAGTCGGTACTTTTAAAAAACTGAACTGAACTATGCATATATGATATAATATTCCTCCTCCGAATGCCAGTACTGCATATATATCTTCCCTCAGAACTATAGGTGTTTCGGTTACAAGCAGATCTCTTATAATACCCCCTCCTACTCCTGTCACTGCAGCGAGTATTCCTGTTGTAACCGTATTTAATTCCAAACTGACACTTTTATTTGCTGCAATTAAAGTAAATGCTGCCAAACCTATTGAATCAAATATAAGATTGGAAGTTGTTATCAATTTGTACAATTTCATTTTTCTTCTTCTTGATATTTTTATTTTTTTTCGGATTTTTTTAGTAAACAGCCACATTATTCCGGAAGTTATTATAGCAATATAAAGTCCTTCAGGATTTATAAGGACATCAGGTATTTGTGCTATAAGTATATCACGTAAGATCCCACCTCCAAGTGCTGTAATTACAGCGAGTAAAGTTATTCCGAATATATCAAGCTTATGTTTTACTCCTTTAAGAACTCCTGAAGCAGCAAAAGCTACTGTTCCCACATAATTACAAATTATTAAAAATATTTCAAATCTCAATTCTCGTTCCTTTCTTTATTTTACTCATATAAATCATATATAAGCTCCTGAGGTATTTTATGTTTCAGCTTCCATAAAATAGTCATAGGCTTATCTCCATAGCTTTTATAATAATCGGCATTTCCCAGATAAATAAAAGGATTTGTCTTATTTCCGTCCATAAAAGCATATTTCCTTATAAAAATATGAACTTTGATTCCTTTTTCTTTATGTTTTATAAACATTTGACCTACACTTGATTCATGAAAAGTCTTGGGTTGACTGATCCACTGGATAATATCGTCAGCATGGAGCGAATTATCATATTTCAGATTTTCCTGTGTTATATGAGATTTATCATTTGTTATAAACAGACAAATATCTTTATCGGTATTGGCATATCCTGCCCGCCAAGTACCTTTAGGTACTTTTGAATCAAGTAATATCTGAAGATCTATCCTCATATATTCTTTATGGGTCAGCAATATGTTTTCATTAAATTCTTCCATGTCGTTTTTAGCAAATTCATTAAGTCCCAATATGAGAAGCTGTTTTAGTCTTTTGTCAAATTCATCTCTTTTCTCAATAAAAAGTTTTTCGTATTTTTCAGAAATTTTATGGCCGTATAAAGTGTTTTCCAATATACTGTCTTCAACTAATTCTGAAAAAATTCTGTTTATTAAATATATCTTTTTAAATTCCGATTTTATATTGTAATAATTTTTATAATTTCTTAAAAGTATTTCAGAATTTATATAATTTATATTTCCGTTTTTAAAATTTTGGCTTTCAAATTTCGTTTCTAAGAGATTTTTTATTATCAAATAAGTAAAAGGTTCGACTAATTTTATTTTTTTCTCTATATAAGCCAAAAATTCCGTTTCTTCATTTTTTAACGGATATTTTTTCTCAAAATCGACTTTTTCAAAATAAATTTGAGCGTTATAAAATGATCCTGTCTTTAAAATTAATTCCGTAAATAATTCCATATTTGAATCAAAATCTGAAATCTCCAAAATATCGTCATGAGATTTTCCTATTTCTGCTTTATATTCATCATACATATCTTTTAAAGTATTTCTAGAATTAAAATTAATTTTTTCAATTTTATTTATAATTCTTTCCTGACATATTCTGTCGAGCTCAATATATGATCCTCCCGGAATATTTGAAAACTGATTTTTGATTTCATCTATTATTTTCTGTTTCTTGTCATATAAAAAATTTTTACTGTGAATTTCTTCTGAAAAACTTTTAGTTATTAAATAGTCTTTTTTGTGATTTCCGATAAAATCGATGATTGTAACAAAATCTTTGTTACTTGATTTTCTAAGTCCTCTACCAATTTGCTGAATAAAAACTGTAGATGATAATGTCGGTCTTAAAAACAGTAAAAGATTTATATCGGGAATATCTATTCCTTCGTTTAATATATCTACAACACATAATATTTCAAATTCCTTATTTCTAAAGCTTTCTAAGATTTTAGACCGTTTAGTCTTATTTGTTTTTGCGGTTAAAACTTTAGATTTATATCCTCTTTTTATAAACTCATTTTTCATATATGACGCATGTTCTATATTTTGGCAAAAAGCGATTCCACTCATTTTATTTCCGTCATATCCGAATTTTTCAATTTTCTCAACTATATAATCAGTTCTGACAGATTGAGAAAGATTTTCTAAAAGTATTTCCCCGTTATATACACCGTTTTTATAGGGAATTTCTTCATAATCTACAGTTTCATCATTAACACCGAAATAATGAAAAGGAGCTATAAGATCTTTTTCCATAGCCTTTTTCAGTCCTATTTCTCCGACTAAATTATAATCGCATAAAGCCAATATTTCTTTTCCGTCCATCCTTTCAGGAGTAGCCGTAAGACCGAGCAGAAACTTCGGAGAAAAATGATTGATTACTTTATTATAACTGTCGGCACTTGCATGATGAAATTCATCTATTATTATATAGTCAAACCTATCTTTTTTAAATTCTTTGTAACAGCTTCTCAGGGACTGGATTGAAGCAAATATCATTTCAAAATTTGTTTCTTTTTTTCCTCCGAACATTTTTCCGAAGTTATTTTCAGGAACTTCAAGTATATTTGAAAAAACTTTCGCTGCATTTTCGAGAAGTTCTTCTCTGTGAGCAATAAAAAGAAATCTTGCTTTTTCTCTATTGTGTCCGATAATATTTTTACTTTTAAAAAACTCTTTTATATCCATTGCTGCCAAATAAGTTTTTCCTGTTCCTGTAGCTGCTACTACCAAGCCTTTTTTATTCCCGTTTTTTCTTGTGATTTTAAGTTTTTCCAATATCTCTTTCTGCATACTGTTAGGCTCAAAATTCTTTTTTTGAACCTGTAATTTTTTATAATCAAAAGTATTTTGGGGCTTGTTATTATTTCTGTAATCATCATATTTTTCAATAAAATCTTCTGATAATTTGACAGCTTCATTACTGTTCCAAAGCTTTTGAAATTGTACTAAAGATTTTTCATAAATATCCAAAAATGAACTGTTTACAAGTTTAACATTCCATTCTTCGGCAGAATATAAAGCACTTTGGCTTATGTTTGAGGAACCTATTATACAGGTATGATATTTTTCTTTTTCAAATAAATAAGCCTTTGTGTGAAAGCTCTCATTGGAGTTGTTATATATTTTTACTTTTATATTTTTATAAGATAACAGTTTTTTCAAAGCTTTAGGGTCAGTTATATTCAAATATACCGATGTAATAATTTCTCCCTGTATTCCCTTTTCTTCCAATTCATCCAGTATACTAATAAGTAGCTGAATCCCGGAATATTTTATAAAACTGACTATAAAATAAAACTTTTTGCAGGATAAAAGCTCTTTTTTCAAATGAACAAAAAAATTCATAAATTTGGCTTTTTCATTGATAATAAGAGTATTCAATTTATCATTGGAAACTCTTTTTTCATCTATTCTGAGAGGGATTTCAAATTTTTTATCAAGCTGATTTTCTATATATTCCATTGCTCTCTGATAATCATTTTTCTCAATAAGCGAAGAAATATTATTTGAAAAATATTCTGAAATCTCAAATTTCAGGACTTCAGAATAATTTTCTATATTTATTATTTCTCCGTTTTTATTGCCTTTTTCAAGTAAAATTCCCATTAATTCACTCCAAATTTATGAATTTATTATTAATCTTTTTCAAGAAATCCTGCTATTCTGGGCTTTCCGAAAGGATTTTTCGACATTTTATAAAATACTCTGAAAGTAATCAGAACGTCATACAGACTTTCATGAAGCTGTTCTTCATCCATAGGTACATTATAAAACTTGGCACATTCCATTAATTTAGGCCATTTATAAGAACCGTATTCGTTTATTCCCGCTCTTACTATGTCAATATTTTCCATCATCGTATCAAACTGATTTTTTAACGGAAACGGAATAAAACTCCTGTCAAATTTTATATTATGAGCCACAAAATGCTTCGTATCCTGACAATACAAATAAAACGAATCCAAATCTTCTTTAAAAGTCGACGGATAATCGACATTTTCTCTTTTTTCTGCTATTACTTCGTCAGTCAGTCCGTTGACATTTATCGCACCGAAATTTACCGGTTCTCCTTCATTCCTGAAATAAAATCTGTCATATTCGGAAACTTTTTCCCAACTGTTTTTTTCAAAATCATAACTTACTTTAATTGCCGATATTGATAAAACAGAACTTCCCATTTTTCCGTTTGTTTCAACATCGAAAAATATTATATTTTTTTTCATAATAAACCTCTAATTTTAGTCATTTAGTTTTAATACCGATAAAAATGCTTCCTGCGGTATTTCTACATTACCGATAGCCTTCATACGCTTTTTCCCCTCTTTTTGTTTCTCAAGCAGCTTTTTCTTACGTGTAATATCTCCTCCGTAACATTTAGCCAATACATTTTTTCTAAGTGCTTTTATCGTCTCTCTTGCTATTATTTTAGTACCGAGTGCCGCCTGTAACGGTATCTCAAACTGCTGTCTCGGTATAACTTCTTTCAGTTTTTCCACAATAGCTCTTCCTCTGTAATAGGCATTATCCTTATGGGCAATAAATGAAAAGGCATCTACAGGATTTCCGCTCACAAGAATATCCACTTTTACAAGGTCTGACTCTTTGTATCCTATCATTTCATATTCAAAGGAAGCATATCCTTTTGTTCTTGATTTCAGCTTATCGTAAAAATCTATTACTATTTCTGCCAAAGGTAAATCATAACTAATCATTGTACGGGTATCATCCAGATAATTCATTGTCAGAAATGTTCCTCTTTTTTCCTGACAAAGCTCCATAACGTTTCCCACATAATCTTTAGGAACAATTATTGTCCCTTTGACATAAGGCTCTTCTATATATTTTTTACCTGCAGGAAATTCTGCAGGATTATCTATTATCATCATCTCTCCTACTTCGGGAGTTACATGATATTCAACAGACGGAGCTGTGGAAATAAGGTCAATATTAAACTCTCTTCTCAATCTTTCCACTATAATTTCCATGTGCAGCAATCCCAAAAATCCACATCTGAAACCGAACCCCAAAGCCAATGAAGTTTCAGGTGTATAAGTCAATGAAGCATCGTTTAGCTGCAATTTTTCCAGTGCTTCTCTCAAATCCTCGTAATCATCTGTGGAAATAGGATAAACTCCCGCAAAAACCATACTTAATGCAGGTCTGTATCCTGCAAGAGCTATAGCCGTAGGATTTTTAACATGAGTTATCGTATCCCCTACCTGTGTATCTTTTATGGATTTGATTCCTGTAATTATATATCCTACCGAGCCGACTGTAAGTTCAGGTACTTCTTTCATTTTAGGTGAAAAGATCCCGACTTCCAATACGTCAAATTCTTTTTCAGTAGACATAATCTTGATTTTATCTCCTTTGGAAAGCTTTCCTTCTACTATTCTTATATAAGTAATCACTCCTCTGAAGTCATCATAATGAGAGTCGAATATCAGGGCTTTCAATGGAGCATTGACATCTCCTTTGGGAGCAGGAATGTACTCGATTATCGATTCAAGCAAATCTTCTATTCCCAATCCTGTTTTTCCCGATACAAGAGCTGCATTATCCGAAGGAAGCCCGATAACATCTTCTATTTCAAGTTTTACTTTATCAGGATCTGCCGACGGCAAATCGATTTTATTTATAACAGGAAGTATTTCCAAATCATTCTCCAAAGCTAGGTAGACATTTGCAAGGGTTTGAGCTTCTATTCCCTGAGCCGCATCTACTACGAGCAAAGCTCCGTCACACGCGGCAAGAGATCTGGAAACTTCATAAATAAAATCTACGTGTCCCGGAGTATCTATTAAATTAAACTCATAAGTTTCTCCGTTTTTTGATTTATAGTTAAGAGTTACCGCCTGAGCCTTTATAGTTATTCCTTTTTCACGCTCCAAATCCATACTGTCAAGTAACTGGTCTTTCATCTCTCTTTGATTCACTGTACCTGTTATTTCGAGCAGTCTGTCTGCAATGGTAGACTTTCCATGGTCTATATGTGCTATTATAGAAAAATTACGTTTATTTTTTTGATCCAACATTTAAAATATTCCTCCGGTCAATATACTGTTTACTTTTCTAAATATTATATAATATGTAGAGATTTATTTCAAGTTGCTTTTTTTTAAAATATAATTTATAATATGTCATATTTAAGAAAGGAGAAAAACTTGATGTTTAAAGAATTTAAAGAATTCATTTCAAAAGGAAATGTTATGGATTTGGCAGTCGGAGTAATTATAGGAGGGGCATTCGGTAAAATAGTAACTTCATTAGTTGATGATATGATTATGCCTGTTTTGGGAATTATTTTAGGAAAAATCAATTTCAGTGCTTTAAAACTTATTATTACCCCTGCCGAAGGAGATAAACCTGAAGTTGCAGTATTATACGGAAGTTTTATACAAAATGTTGTAAACTTTTTAATAATGGCTTTTGTTATTTTCTTAATGGTAAAAGCTATAAATAAATTGAGAAAACCTGCTAAAGAAGTTGCAGAAGAAATCGTTGAAGAAGTTCCTTCAAAAGAAGAAAAATTACTGACTGAAATAAGAGATATACTTAAAAGCAAATAAAGATACTGAATTTATATTTACAAAAAAATCGACCCCTTTCGTGAATAATAATCCGAAGGGGGTTTTATAATATTTATTTTTATAATTATATTTAAAATTGGTATCATTGACTTTCTATTTATTTCGTGATAAATCTATATTTCATTTTTTTCAAACTTTATCCCCTGATCCATTGCAGCGAACACACATCCGCAATAGCACTGTCTATAAACATCGTATTCTTTGCATATCTCTACAGAACGGCTGTAACCGTTATTTTTCTTGAAATCCGACGGCAAATATTTCACATCAAAAATCTCCTGAACTTCAAGTCCGATATTATTAATAAGTTCACTGTTTTTTTTCGGACTCAATGTCAAAGCACTTCCGAAATAATCATACCCCAGTTCCTGAGCTCTTCGTGCAACAATATCAAGCCGCATTTGAAAACACACTGTACATCTCGCTCCGCCTTCTTTTTCTCTTTCCAGTCCTCTTACTTTCCTGAAAAAATCCACAGGCTTATATTCATCTTCTATAAAGCCCACGTTATTGCCTGTTCTTTTATTAAATTCCTCGATAAATTCTTTTTGAACTAATGCCCGTTTTCTGTACTCGGCTTCGAGGTGAATATTGGAATTTGCAAACAATATAGTTACATCGGCATATTGAGTCATAAACTCGAGAGTATAAGTACTGCACGGAGCACAACAGCTGTGCAGCAGTATTTTAGGTCTTAATTCTCTGCTTTTCCAGTCGGAAATGAGCTTTGTCAATATTGTGTGATAGTTTATTTTTTGATTGGGATTCATTCTGCTTAAAATATCTTTTGCATCTTTTATATCCTTTTCGTCTAACAAAGTATACTCCTTATAATTTCTGTTATTTTTTAACGTTTTTATACTCTTCTAAAGCTTTTTTCAATACTTTCATTCCATTTTCTATTTCTGTCAGATTGTGAGTGCAGAAAGAAAATCTTGCTTCTTTCATTCCTTTTCCTTCTTCAGAGTAAAATCCCGGTCCCGGTGCAAACATCAATGTCTGATTTTTATATCTGTATTCTGTCAAAAGCCAAACTACAAATTTTTCGATGTCGTCTACAGGAAGTTCCGCAAATATGTAAAAAGCACTGTCAGGTTTAAAGGAAATAACTCCCGGCATTTCTTTCAAGTGATTATACATCAAATCTCTTCTTACTTTATACTCAAGTTTAACATTGTCAATGTACGTATCTAGAGTATTTATCAGATTTGTACTTGCAAACTGTTCGATTGTCGAAACAGCAAGCCTTGCCTGACATAATTTAAGGGCCTGTGCGATAAATTCTTTATTTTTTGAAGCGACTACCCCTATTCTTGCTCCACATGCACTGTAATGTTTGGAAATACTGTCTATCAATATAGTTCTGTCACTGACTTCAGGCACTGTCATAAATGATTTATACTCTATATCGTCATCATATATAAACTGTCTGTAAACTTCATCAGTAATTATATATAAATTATGCTCCAGAGAAATTTCTTTAATCATTTCCATTTCTTTATTTGTAAAAACTATCCCTGTAGGATTGCTCGGATTGGAAAACATAATCGCCTTAGTTTTCGGAGTTATGAGTTTTACTATTTCTTCTTTTTCAGGCAAGTGATAATTATTTTCAATAGTAGTTTTTATAGGTACCAAAACTGCTCCTGCAGATTTTAAAAAACTGTCATAGTTTGAATAATAAGGCTCAGGAACCAAAACTTCATCTCCAGGATTACATATAGTCTGGAGTGTTATCTGAATAGCTTCACTTCCTCCGTTAGTTATAAGGATTTCTCCCGGTAAAATATTCATTCCTGAACTTATATATGATTTTGAAAACGAATCTATAAGTTCGGCTAATCCTGCAGAATTTGCATATTTTACAATTTTTTCCTTATAGTTGTTCAATCCGTCAAAAAATGTATCCGGAGTCTGAACATCAGGTTGCCCTATGTGAAGTTCATACACTCTTACTCCTTCTTTTTTAGCTGCATCTGCATAAGGTACAAGTTTTCTTATCGGTGAGTATTGCATACTCAAAATTCTGTTTGAAAATTCCATTTTATATTAACAATAAAGACAAAGAATTATATACACACACTGAAAGCTGACAAAGTTTAAAAAATGCAGTTAGCAGGAATATGAATTTTATTGACACCCTTAAATTCTCTATCTTTATTCTCCTTTCTATTTATATTTTTCGTTTAATGCTTTTAATATCGAATAAGTTTCCAAATCCATTTTTCCGTCAAATAATTCAGGTCTGAAATGATGTTGGAAAGCTCTTATTACATTTTGTGTCTGTTTATCCCACTGATTTGTTATCTCAATAGAATATCCGAATTTTTTAAGTTCTTTTTGGACTTCCGACACAGGTAAAGCATAAAAAGTCTGTATATACTGATTTTTAAAGGATTCTTTTACAGCATCATCATACCACATTCCTATATTGTAATCGGTATAAAGTTTTTTCCAAGGCATAAGCGGTCCCGGATCCTGCTTTCTCTGAGGAGCGATGTCCGAATGTCCTAAAATATTTGTCGCAGGAATCTGATATTTTTCCGATAAATATTTTATCAACACCGCAAGTTCTTTAATCTGAAAATCTTTATAAGGAACGAACTCATTTTCTTTTATATATCCGGGATTTACTATTTCTATTCCTAAAGAACTGTCATTCAGATTCTTTGAAGTTTTCCATTCACTTACTCCGGCATGCCATGCTCTTCGGTTCTCATCAACTAAAGCATAAACAGGATCTTTTTCCTCATCGGATATTAAAAAATGGGCACTGACTTCCTGAGTAGTCAAAACTTCCAACGAACGGTTTCTGTCCAATGCCGTATAATGAACTATTATAAATCTTTCTCTGAAATTCTGTCCTTTTGAATTATATTCTCTGTCCAGAGTTATTTTTCCCGCATCGTTACTTATAACTTCTGTAGTCTTTTTTACTGCAGGAGGTCTCTGAATATCTTTGGACATATCTTTATTTTGTGAATAACTTACGTTTGCCAAACATAATATTGAGCATAAAAACAATATTTTTTTTATATTTTTTTCTATATTTTAATCACTCTCCCCAAAAGTTTTATTTTTAGACATTATCATAAATATTATGGCCGATATTCCGATTATCAGCCTTATAATCCCGTTTATTCCTGAATCAAAATCAACCCAAATTAAAATCGCACATACAAGATTTAAAATCGAAATTATGATTAAAAATATATTTTTAGTATCAAAAAAGTAAAATATATTCATAATAGCTGCAAAAATAAAAGCAACTCTTATAATTCCGATTATATAAGCCAATACTATATTTGCATTCAGCAAATCATTTATATAAGGTGAACTTATTAAAAAAATTCTGCTTAATCCTACTCCTGCCAATGTTCCTAAAAAGAGCAACTCGACTGAACTTTTTCTTTCGCGTCCGTCAGATGATAAAAATAACATTCCCCAAAACAGTACTTCAAAAACAAATAAAATTGTTGACGAAAACAGTAAAATAATATTGGCATAATCTCTGTCGGCTGTTTTTAAAAATAGTAAGTCGGATATAATGTAACAAAGAAAAATAATTATGCTTATGGATTTTTTTGATGTAATATTCATTAAAATCTCACCTCTTTACTATTTCTGTTAATCCTCATTCACATAATCCAAAAACTTATTGACCCAGTCTATATACAAAGGATTTTCTTCATTTAAAGTTTCCATATAAGCGTCATAATTAGCTTCGTCATTATACACATTAAATATAATCGGAACTAAAAGCCTTGACACTTTGGATTTGAAAATTCCTCTCGAAACCATATTATATATGGAAGGTTTTTCACATTTCAGTAATTGACTGTTTGTCTTGCTTATTTCATATAAAAGAGCTACAAGATTAACTTTTTTCAATTCATTTTCTCTGTCATCCAGCACAACTTTTATCTGTTCAAAGAGCAGTTTTTTATATTTCCATGACAGAAACTCTTTATATTTGGGATTTCCTATAAGAAATTTTATTTTCGGAGAATACAGTAACAAATTCTCGGAATTTGTTTCAGTTACTTCAAAATTTTTATCTATACATTCAAAGAAATTATTAAACTTATTTACAACATCTTTTTGTACTTTATATACTTCGTCCTTTTTATACGATGCATCTATAAGTTTAATTTTCATTTCATTGGAACAGTCGTAAAGATAAATCTCAATTTCAAATATTTCTTCCTTATCTTCATTAACATTTTTTACTACATTTCCTGAAAGTACATAATCTAAATGAGGATTCTGACTTTTTATCAGTTTCATATAATCTGTACTGTATCTCTTATTGGCAATTTTAAGATAATCTCCCTCGTAAGCAACAGCCAACTGATAATTCAAATCAGTTTTATAATGTAAAACTTCATTTATAAACAGCGGTATTGAAACAGCCAGATTTCTTGATGTTTTATCATAATCTCCTATGGAAGTAAAAGAAAGAATGAGTAAATTCGGAGATGTTCTTTTCTTTTTATTTAAGATCCATGCAGGGTTGTTGAACTCATAATACCAGATAGGTATATTTGTAGTAAAAAACTTCTCCTGAGGTTTTTCAATATAAAAATTTTCCTCTTCTATTTCTTTATCAGCTCTTATTTTCATATTTAAAAATATTTTTTCATAATTTATAAAATTATCGGTAAATTCAAACCATGCAAATTTTGATGCAAATTTACAAAGTTCCAGACCTTTTTCAAAATCTTCGTTTCTTTTATAATATTCAAGTATGTTCATCGCAGTATATGCACTGTGTTTTTCAGGATTGAAATTAGGAAGAATCTCATTTTCAAATTCTTCAAATAAACTGTTCATTCCGTAAATTCCCGAAGCCATAGACATAACTTCCGAATCGTATTCGGACTCCTTCAAAGCCTTATTTAAAAGTTCTTTTCCTTTTTCGATTTCATTACTTTTAAAATATTTTACGGCAAGAGTAAGTTTTGCTCTCCATGTGTCCTCCAAATGGGCAAATTCTTCCAGTTTCGTATTATACTCAGCTATATTTCTTTTTTTAATATTGTCGAAATATTTTTTAAAAGCATTTGATGAATTGGGATTCAGGTTTAATGCTTTTAAATAAAGCTTTTCTGCTTCTTCATGATTTCCTTTTTTTTCAAGAACTTTTGCATAATTGGAATAAATAGCTTCAGACGGTTTTTCGTAAAAAGTATATTTTTTGTACAAATCTATCGCCTGATCGTATTCTTTATTTTTTATGTAATATATTCCCAAAACATTTGTTCTTCTCTCTTTGTTATTATCGAGAGAATATATCCTAAGACACGCATCTTTAGCCTCATAGTAAACATTTTTGGAAAAGGCATCCATTACTATTGAATAGAGTTCCTCAACATCATTCCAGTTTTTTTCAACTGCCGGCTTTAAATGATGATTTACCCATTCCGATTTAAGTATTTTCTGTTCTTTTCCGAACTCATCCAAATATGAAATTTCCTGATTTTCATTCATTATATTTTCCAAAATTTCCGGTTTCTGATCTTCTTTCTCAACCGAACGTTTAAATAAATTGAAGATCTTCATTTTTCCTCCTAAATAATTTATATATATAACTGTTTTTTATTCTATGTTTCTATTTTATCAATTTTCTGAATTATTTTCAAATAAATTATTTTTAGGTAAATTTTTTTTATTTTCAATTTCATTATTATCATCAGACTGACTGTCGTTATATTTCTTTAAATCCATGTATTCCACATTGAGATAAATAACGACTGTCAATACACATGAAAATGTTGATAAAAATGTAGTCAGAATAGAACTTAATAATATAAATACTATCTGAAAATTATTTAATGTAATAAAGTTTATTATCTGAAAGGGAATAAAGAAAAACCATTGAAAAACAAATAATATTATTCCTGGCAATATTATTCTCAGTCTGTTTCCTTTGCATAAATGAAAATTATAATAAACAGCTTCTTTAAATTTAACATTTCTCAAGTAAAATAAAGGTCTGAAATACAGAAGTTTAAGCCATATTACAGTACAAACTGTTATATAATAAATAAAAAGTATAATTCCGAAAACTATAAGAACAGGCAGTATTTCCTCTCTCGGATCATGTGCGGAAACTTTACTCAGAAATATTGTTGCTCCGGTAATCATCAAAATAAACGGAATAATATTCGCAATTATATACACTATGATATCAAACAGATAAACTATAAAAAACTTTTTTATCACTTCAACTAAATTGAACTTACTTTTCTCTTCAATAAGAATAGCAGCTTTTTTCATAATCACAACTAAAATAACAGTCGTTGCAATGGCACATGGGGTAATAAGAAAATTTATTCCGTAATATTGAGAAAGATTTTCAGGATAGTAATCGCTTCCTACCTCTACCATATCCTTTATAACACCCAGTGATTCAATAATTTTCTGATTTACCGTAGCTAAAATAAAAACAGCTAAAAATAATCCTCCTGTAAGTAATTTATTCTGAGAAATGATCTTCTTAAGCACTTCAAAAGAGATATTAAAATAATCTCCAATTTTCAAATAATTTTCAGATAATTTTTCTTTTATTTCTTCCATACTATAAATATTCTCCTTTTTTATATTCATTTTATAGAATTATACCACATTTTGCTTTGATATTAAATACTCAAATGAAATTTTAATTTTTATTTTTTCAAAAAAGTGCTATAATATTTTTCGGAGGTTAGGCAAATGAAAAAAACATTAAAAAAATCAATATTAATCTTATTTTCGTGTATTGTATTGAGTAGCTTGTCATTCTCGGAAAATATAAATATGAATCCGAAAAGATCCCAAGACTATTCTTCCCTTTACACAGAAGCTATGAATTCGGTTTATTCTACACCTGAAACAGTATCACTCTCAAACAATTTTGCGATTACAAAAGAAGATTCCGCTCCTTTTACCGGAAAACTTGTAGAATTTAATAAAAATTCCGAAATTAAATCAGTGAAAAATTTTAAAAACGGTCTTTATGACGGAAAAATGTATTTTTACTTTGATAATGGAAATTTATTAAAAATACTGGAATACAGTCAGGGAGTGCAGACAGGAGAAGAAATAGAGTTTTACTCTGACGGAATCTCAAAAACAGTAAAAAATTACAAAAACGGATTATTAAACGGCGTTTCTTATGAATATGATCCTACAGGTGTTCTTACATCTGTTACAAACTATACAAATAACAGAAAAGACGGGAAAGAATTGACTGTTTCAAACGGTGTTATTGTGCTTGAAAATAATTATAATAACGGTGTTTTGAGCGGATTATCCACTTCTTATTATTTAGACGGAACTCTAAGATCTACAGGAAATTACGTAAATAATTTGAGAAATGGTGAATGGGTATGGAAATATCCCGACGGAACTGTAAAACTCGTAGAAAATTATCAAAATGGTAAAATTTCCGGAAATATTACAGGGTATTTTCCTGACGGTAACAAAGAACGTGTATTTCAGGTAACAAACGGAAACGGAAGTTTCACTCAATACTATGACAACGGAAAACTTAAAGCTAAAGGCTCTATTGTAAATTACAGTTCTGCCGGCGACTGGGTTTTCTATGATAAGAACGGAAATGTAATGACTACAAATCCTTATTTTGAGGAAGTAGTAAGATAGAAAATCAAATTTTATTCTTATTTTTAAACTCCCGTAATTTTAATATGATGCGGGAGTTTTATTTTTCAATGTTGCACTTTTATTAAAAATAAGATATAATTAATTATATTTTGCGAAAGGAGATATAAAAATGGCAACTAAAAGTTTCACAGCAGAAATGACATTTGATAAAAAATCTATAAACAGCTTAATAAAAGCCTTAGATAATGAAAAATCTCCAAATAGAAAACCTGTAAAAAATGTAGAAATTATAAAAGATGGTGAGTTAATTCAAAAAGCATTTGGAAGAAAAAAATAAATGTATATAGAAAATGTAAAAATTATTTCATTACAGGATTTATTAGAGGAGTTAAAAGATAAAGAGCTTGTAATAGACATTTTAAAAAAATTTAGAAGTAAATATAATAAAGATGTTGAAGATTTTCTACATACTAAGGCAATTGAATTTGAAAATTCAGGATTATCAAGTACACATCTAGTTTTTGATGAAAATTTTATTTTATTAGGATTTTTTTCTTTAGCAAATAAACCTTTATTAGTTTCTGAAAAAAACTATAAATTATTAACTAAGAATCAAAGGAAAAAACTTTGCCAAAACGGAAAAAAATTATTGTCAGACGGTTATATAGTAAATAGTTATTTATTAGGACAATTAGGTAAAAATTATTCAGAAGAAATTAACGAAAATAATCAAATTAGCGGAATGCAATTACTGACACTGGCATATGATACATTAATGGAAGCTAAAAAAATAATAAATGTCAGGTATGTTTGGTTAGAATGTGAAGACAAAGAAAAATTATTAAGTTTTTATAAAACTTTTGGTTTTGAAGAAATAGAAAATTTTACATCTGTAAATAATTTAAAAGTTTTAATAATGAAACTAAAAAAATAAACAGTCATAGCAAAAAGCTGTGATTTTTTATTAAACACAAAAAACCTTCCGATTTTTATTTTTCGGAAGGTTCTATTTTTATTCAAACTACATTTTAAAGCTTCCCTGCTCTCCTGAATTTGCTTTGTTAATCAAAAACTGTATTAACTGTTTAAATTCGGATAATGCTTCGGAATTTTTTACTCCGCTCACAGAATTTATATCCTGAGTGCTTACCAATGTTCTCGTCATAGAAAAACTCGAATCCCTAAAACTCTCTCCGAATTTCGATTTATATTTCTCATTTTCTTTCTGATCTATTGATAATAACTCTCCTGTACCGTTTTTTCTGTCATATTGAGCACCTATAATTTTATTTCCTTTTACTGTTATTTTTGCAAATGCTTTCCAGTTTCCCCCGTTAGCTTTTTCAACATAATATATTCCGTCCTGTAATGCCGAAAATGTCAAAGCACCTACTAAAAACATCAATAACATTATTATTTTCTTCATCAATTTCACCTCCGTTAAAGCAAGTAGAATAATTTAAAATAACTTCCTGCTTCCACGTCTATTTTATAATAATTTTAAATAAATTACAAGCTTTTTTTATTTTATCTTATGAGGGCTCATTGCAGTCCTCATACTCCCGCTATAATAACCTATTTCCCTATTTTCTCCAACAGCAAAGATTTCGTCATTTTATAAAGGAATATCAGAAGCAATAGCGGCATTATTATATAAGATAAAAGAGTAATCCCTATTATTACAGGTGTGTAATCCGATAAATCTTTTGAAACATTGCTTATTTCATTTCCGAGATTGGAAAATTTATTTTTTGTGCTTTCTATCTGTCCCGGAATGTTGAATATACTTTTAGACTGTTCCATTACGAACAAGTCGTCTTTTACTTTATTCAGCTTATTTACGCTTTCGTTTAATCTCACTATTGCAGGCTCCTTGTACTCCTTTTCAAAATAATCGGATACGGCTGAACTCACAAGTATAGTTCCCGGTAACAAAACATATACAAATGCCAAAGCCAACAATGAATATTTGGATATTTTCTTAAATATTTCGGTTACTGTATTTTGATAAAAAGTATACGGAAAATAAGTAACCAAAGATATAAATATCAGTATCGAAGCAAGTTTCACTTTAAATATCTCATAATATATTGTTTCCAGTTTCAAAACTACAACACTTGCAAGAGAAATTTTCCAAAGTATATCTATTATATCGTATATGGGCTGCACCAAATCCCCTATCTGAATGTTCATTCCCAAAATAACATTGACATTTACCGTGCTTCCTTCAATTACATCGGTAGTTCCTTTTAATAAAGACAATGTTATAAAGAGTTTTTTCGATTCTTCATAAGCTCTTTCCAAATAAGGTTTCGTCATATTTTTAAAAAAATTGAAAATTGTAAATTCAAATATTTTATTCATCAATCCGAATATACAAAGTAAAATCCCTACAATTATAGCTATTTTTATTATTTTATTTTTATTCTGCTGCAAAATTTTCAACAATTTTATCACCTTTTCCTATTCTATTTCCAATAAAACTCTTATTACATAAGAAGACATTATAAGTCCTGCTGTTCCCGGCACGAAAGCATTACTTCCGGGTGTTATTTTATTGGGAAGTTCGTTATTCATTCTGAAATCCGTAGGCTCTTCCGAAGAATAGTCATCCGATTTATCGGGAACAAGTGCTTTTTCTTTGGAATAAACTACAGGTATATTTTCTATATTTTTATTTCTCAATATTCGCCTTACAGTTCTTGCCATCGGACAAACCGATGTATTTTCAATAGTAGATATTTCAATCATCTCAGGATGCATTTTATTTCCGAAACCCATAGAAGAAATAATATTTATATTGTTTTCGTAACAATATTCTATGAGTTCTATTTTTGAGTAAATCACATCTATCGCATCTACTGCAAAATCGTATTTTTCATCATTATCCTCAAAGAATGTATCAATATTTTTAAATGCAAGTTCTTTTCTTAATTTCACATTGCATTCAGGATTAATATCAAGTATTCTCTGTTTCATAATTTCCCCTTTTGACATTCCTACTGTACTGTGCAAAGCATGAAGCTGTCTGTTTATATTCGATTCGGATATTTCGTCATAATCCACTATCGTCATACTTCCTATACCTGATCTCGCAAAAGATTCTACAGCATATGAACCTACTCCTCCTATGCCGAAAATTATTATATTTGAATTTTTTAACTTATCTAATGCTTTTTCTCCTACCAACATTGAAAAACGTGAAAATATATGTTTCATTTATGTTTCCTTTCTTATGTAAATAAAATGAGGGCTTAATCTTTCTTACCCTCATATTTCCGTTATTTCTGCTCTCTACTGTGCGGGAAACGGTAACAATACTCAAAATCAGTTTATTCAGCCGTTTCTACTCTTACTTCTTCTCCTCCGCCTCTATTTGTCTGACCGAAATTATTTTTATAATCGGATAATTTTTGAATTACAGCTGCCAATCTTTCATTGAATATTCTCTCTGCAGAAGATTTTACAAGTTGTTTGTCAATAGTGTAAAGAACTACAGTTTCATTTTTACTTGTAGTCCATGAGCCTCTTCTTTGAGCGTTAGGTGCTACTTCCTTAGCTACTTCATTGGCAAATTCTCTCATTTTAAAAGTATTAAATCCTGGACCACTTACCAATGAACCGTTTAAGTATTCATTTAATATTTCGTAAGCATAATCTCTTGCTCCGTTTTGAACACCTTTTTTTGCATCTGTATCGGCTTTGGAAACAGCATCTTCTCCTTTTCCTTTTATTTTGGAAACAGCTGCTATTTCAGTATCAAGATTATACTGATTGAAAACTAGATTTTTAATTTCTTTATTTGTAAAAAAAGATCCTACTTTATTATTCAATACTTGTGCTGAAAATCCGTTTATTGTAAATACCGTTATCATCAAAATAATAATTTTTTTCATATATCCTCCTGTAATTTGTTTATTATATTTTTCTAAATTATACTATTATTATCTTTAAATATCATTTGATTTTTTATGTTATTTTATTTTATCCGCAGGAAATATTATTCCTATTTTCTTCCTCGCTTCATCCATTATTTTCATAACAGTCTGCATCAGAGCAAAATTATTTACAGGCGATTCTTTTTTCCCTTCATTGAATAATTCTATAAAATGTTTCAGTTCATAATACATTCGATTTTCCTTTGCTTGAACTGTCAAATCAATTTTTTCATTCTTGTTTTTTCTGTCTATAAAATACAATTTATCCATTTCCGAAGGATGTTCTATTATTAAAGATCCCTTTTCTCCCATAATTTCACTCGGTACAAAAGAATCGGAAATTTTTGAAAATAATACAGTTACATCCATATCTTTATAATACATATTTATATTTCCCTGTGCATCTATCCCTTTCCCTTTTTCCAGTATCAATCCTCCTGCATTAATATTTTCGGGATTCCCGAACATAGAAATCGCTAAAAACAAGGGGTAAACTCCTATATCCATCAATGCTCCATTGGAAAATTCAGGCTTAAAAGCATTTTTTATATCTCCTTTTTTATAATCTTCGTATCTTGAAGAATACTGGCAATATCCCAATACTGCTTTTCTTATTGTTCCGACTCTATAAAGATTTTCTTTTAATACATTATACGTAGGAATAAACGGTATTTTCATTGCTTCCATGTATAATGTATCATTTTCTTCTGCAGTTTTTATAACTTCTTCAAGTTCCCTCGAATTTGAAGTTGCAGGTTTTTCACATAAAACAGCCTTTTTATTTTTCAAAAACATTATACTCTGACTGCTGTGAAAAGAGTTGGGAGATGCTATATAAACACCATCTATTTTATCACTTTCAGCCATTTTTCCCAAATCCGTAAATATTGTATCTACCTCGTATTTATCGGCAAAAGCTCTTGCGGTTTCCTCTTTTCTCGAATAAACTGCAGCCAGTTCAAAATCTTCAATTCCTTTTCCTGCATCTATCAGTTTGTCTGTTATCCAATTCGTTCCTATTATCCCGAATCTCATAAATCTTTCACTTCCTCATCTGATTATTTTTTTAATTTTAACATAATTTGACATAAATGTCTTTAATTTATTTTCGATATTATGCTATAATATTGGAAAAATCGGGGAGCTGAAATTTATGACAAACAATAACAACTGGAAAAGTAAAATAACTTTATTTTTATTCAGCCAGACAGTATCTACATTAGGCTCGTCTGTAGTAAATTTTTCCATTTTATGGTATATAACATTGAAATATTCATCGGGAACATTTATCACAATACTTGTTTTATGTACTTTTGTACCGCAAATATTAATTTCTCTTTTTGCAGGAGTTTGGGCTGACAAATACAACAAAAAATTTATAATAATGTTATCGGACTCTTTTATTGCTTTGGCAACATTTATTATTGTTCTATTTTTCCTTGCGGGAAATCATTCGCTGTATATAATGTACGCTGCGACAATCGTACGTTCCATAGGCAGCGGAATACAGACACCGGCAATATCGGCGGTAATTCCGGAAATCACTCCTGAAGATAAGCTGCTTAAAATAAACGGTATAAATAATACTCTTCAGTCTGTAGTTGCTTTACTTTCTCCTGCCATTGGAGGGGTAATTCTGGGCAGCTTGGGGATAATTTATTCTTTAATGTTTGATATAGTTACCGCTGTAATCGGTGTGGGAATATTAAGTTTTCTGAAAATTTCCGAAAATCAGAATAAAACCGAGATTCACGAATCAGGATATTCTCAACTAAAATCGGGACTGAAATATGCCAAAAACAACATTGCTATAAACAGAATGTTAAGATTTTTCACTGTTATTTATATTTTAGTTACTCCTATTGCTTTTTTATATCCACTTCTGATTAAGCGTGTATTCGGAGATGATATAGGAAAACTGACTCTGACCGAAGTTTTATGGTCTATAGGAATGATTTTAGGAGGACTTGCAGTTACTTTTACTAAAAATGTAAAAAACAAGATTAAACTTTTTTTGATTGTCTATTTTATTATCGGAATTGATTTTTATATTTTAGGATTAACAAGAGATTTTAATGTACTTCTGATTACTTTATTTTTAGGAGGAATTTTTGTAATAATAGGCGATACTGCCGAAATGACTTTTATTCAGGAAAATACTGATCCCGAAATGATGGGGCGGGTACTTTCCATGATAAATCTTATAAGAGTATTTATTTTTCCTGTTTCGATTTTATTTTTCGGACCTTTTGCCGATAAAATCAGACTGGATTACCTGATTGCAGGAACTTCTTTTTTAATATCGATATTTGCTTTAACAAAATTTTTTAATAAAGAGTTTATGAAAATGGGAAAAAGATCGTGAGGACTTGCCGTCCTCACACTCCTGCTAACGACCCCAAATTTTACATACTCAAAAATGCCCGTTCGCTATGAAAACAAAAAAGATGTTTTCATTACGCTCACTAACACATTTTTCACATTGTAAAATCTAAAGGTCGGTAACAGGATATTTTTGTATAAATTTCTGAAAAGCTTAATTCTTAAAATGTTAGATAAGCTTATTTTCTTGAGAAAAAACTACCTGTTCTTTATTAAATCTGATACAGGTAGTAAAAATCTTAAATGCTGTTTTATTCAAATTTTACTTCTTCATATTCAAATCCTATATTTTTAATAAACTTCAACATATCATCAATACCTATAAATATTGTTTTTGTATTATCGTTCGGATGAAAACTTATTCTTTTTTCTTTTAATATTTTAGTATCAAAATAAAGTTTAATATCTTTTTCCGGGTTATTCAGCAATCCAAAAATAGAAACAACTCCCGGCTGAAGTTTCATTTTTTTGTATAAACTGTCGGAGGAAGCAAATTTTAAACGCTTTGCTCCGACTATTTCTTTAAATTCATTCATATCCAGTTTATCATGATCGTCCATAATCAGCAAATAATAAGCTGTCTTTTTATCATTAGTCAGAAATAGAGATTTTGTGAGAACTCCTTCAATCCCTTCAACATATTTGTCGGCTTCTTCGGTTGTTGTTGCTGCTGGATGTTCTACAGCTTCAAAAGAAATATTCAATTCATTCAGTTTTTCATAAACTTTTTCAAACTGTTCCATTTTTACCACTCCTTTTTCTGAATTTTCGGCTTTATTTCAACTCTTCCAGTAATTTAACAACATAGCTATATATTTTTTCTGTAGAAGCTATGTCCAGTTTTTCTTCAGGGGTGTGAACATCCTGCATATCAGGACCTAAACTTATAAAATCAATATCGGGATAATTATGATATATAGCTCCGCATTCAAGCCCTGCATGAATTACTTTCACTTCCATTTCTTCTCCCGTCAATTCTTTCCATACCTCTACCGCTTTATCTCTTAAAGTCGATACAGGACGGTATCTCCATTCAGGATAATTAGCGGAAAATTCATAATCTGCTCCGTATTTTTGGGCTGTAGCCGCCATATTTTCTTTGATTTTTTCAAGCACTTCAGGCTCGGAACTTCTCATGGATATTGCTATTCTTATATTTTTTTCTTCGGTTGTAACTATCGCAATATTGTCCGATGATTCCACTATATCTGGATATTCTTTCATCCATGTATTTACTCCCGTAGGAATATCTTCAATCAAATCAATATATTTTTTTAGAACTTCTTTTTCAAATACCTGACCGTTAAATGCCGTTTCTTCAAAAAACAGTTCTGTCTGAGGCTCTGATTTTACATAAGATTCTTTTATTTCGCTCAATATTTTTCCTAAAGTCTGTTTTATATCTTTCGACGAAGTAATAACCGCTTCTGCAACTCTCGGAATAGCGTTATCTTTACTTCCTCCCGATACAGAAACTAAGTAAATATCTTCTTTTTCATTTAAAGATTTTAAAACTTTGTTCATGGCTTTGTTGGAATTTTCTCTGTCTTTATGAATTTCAGCTCCCGAATGTCCTCCTGCGAATCCCTGAAGTTTTACTTTGTAAGTAAACCCTTCTTTCAGTTCAGTTTTTTTCACAGGTAACAAAATGTCTATATTTTCTCCTCCTGCAGACCCTACTGTCAATATCCCTGTTTCTTCAGAATCCAGATTTATAAACATTTTACCCTGTAATATTCCCGGTTTTAGAGCCATCGCTCCTCCAAGGTCTATTTCTTCGGAAGTTGTAATTAAAAATTCCAAAGGACCGTGTTTCAGGCTGTCATCTTCTACAATAGCAAGCATCATCGCCACAGCAATACCGTTATCTGCTCCCAGTGTAGTTTTATTTGCTCTCAGATAATTTCCGTCCACTATTAATTCTATAGGATCTTTAGTAAAGTCGTGATTACTGTCTTCAGTCTTTTCACAGACCATATCCATATGTCCCTGTAAAATAATCTTTTCGGCATTTTCATAACCGGGACTTGCTTTTTTTCTTAAAACCACATTGTAAACTTCATCCTGATAGCATTCAAGATTATGTTCTTTTCCGAATTTTACAAGATAATCACTTATTTCCTTTTCTTTGTATGAATCTCTCGGTATTTTTGAAATTTCTTCAAAATAGTAAAAGACTCTTTCAGGTTTTATATTTTCCAATTTTCTCATCTATATACCTCCTATATATTTTTAGAACATTGTATTAATTACAAGCATGACTGCAGAGAAAGCAGCTATAATTCCGAATAACGGTAAGACAAATTTCAGCCATTTATCAAAAGTAACTCCGACCATTTCAAGGAACACAAGAACCAATCCTGTAGGAGTGATAAAGGACATTAATCCTTGTCCCCAGCTATATGCATTGATTATAATTTCTCTTGATACTCCTGCATTATCGGCAAGGGGTGCCATAATAGGCATTGAAAGTACCGCAAGTCCCGAAGATGATTGGATAAATATACCCAACACAGAGAATATACCGAACTGCATTAAAGCAAAGATTCCGCTATTCATACCTGCTACAAGATGACTAAAAAAATCCAATAGTGTATCCGAAATATATCCGTTATCCATTATAACATTTATTGCACGTGCCAATCCCACTGCCATAGCTACACCTATAAGATCACCGGCCCCCTGAATAAAGGCACTTACAGATTTCTTTTCAGGTAATCCGGAGACAACCATAATAACAATTGCAACTGTCAGAAACAATGCGGACATTTCTCCGAAATACCATCCTTCTATTGAAACTCCCCATATCATAACAGGAAAAGCCATTGCGAATATTAACAAAGATAATTTTTTTCTCAATGTAAACTCGGATTTTGAACCTTCTTCATAGTTACTTAAAAATCTTTCTCTAATTTCTTTTTCCTGATCATAAACAACAGATTTTGTTCTGTCTTTTTTTACTTTTTCTGTATATCTGTAAATATATATTATTGTTATCGCAGCTGCCAATATTAAAGCAATTATACGAAATACAAGACCTTCAGTAAAAGATATTCCCGCAGCATTGGAAGCTATAATCATTGAGAAAGGATTTATCGTCGAAAACATACTTCCTATAATTGAGCCTAACGAAATAGCTGCAATACAAGTCATGGCATCAAAACCGCTCACAAGAAATATCGGCATCAGGATAGGATAAAATGCTATCGTTTCTTCTGCCATACCGAAAGTTGTTCCTCCCAATGTAATAAGAGTAAAAATCATAAATGCAAGAATAAATTCTTTTCCTTTTGTTTTCTTTGAAAGAGCAGCTATTCCTGCATCAAAAGCTCCTATTTTATTGATAATTCCTATAATTCCTCCTAAAATTAAAACAAAAATCATAATATCCACAGAATCTGTTATTCCGGCAATCGGTGCCTGAATAATCTCCATAAATCCTTGAGGCTGTTGAGGAATCCTTTTATAGCTTCCCGGAATAGACATCGGTTTTTTAATAATCTCTTTGGTAAATTTTTCTAAAGGAAGGTCAATATTCAATTCTTTTAAAACTTCCTGTGTAGCAGGTTTTGCAGTAGTTTCTCCCTGTTGGTCCGTTATTACAAATTCATTGGATCCTCTGTCGTAAACCAACTTTGAAAATCTTCCCGAGGGAATTAAATAAGTCAGCACTGCAGACAGTACCATTATAATAAATAATACTGTAAAAGCTGACGGAAATTCAAACTTTTTCTTTTTCATGTAAATCAACTCCTAATATGATATTTATAATTTTGAATTATTATTAATTTGAATAAACTCAACTGCTTTATCTAAAACATCTCTTTGCAGCTTGTATGTTATCAATTTCATTGCTTCTTCATAATTACACCATTTAAACTCTTCAATTTCCTCTTTGTCTATTTTTACTTCTTCATTTTCAGCAGTTCCGAGGAAAAAAACTACTTTTTTTAATGTTGATTCATTAGGAACATATTTTACAGTTTCTCTGAATCCGTTTATCAGTTTAACTGAAATTCCTGTTTCTTCTTTTACTTCCCTGATTGCTGTTTCTTCTTCATTTTCATTCATTTCCGTATGCCCTTTGGCAAATCCCCAGTTACCGTGATACATCTTAACAATAAGAAATTCTTCATTTTTCTCACGTATAATAACAGCTCCGCAGGATTTTTCATGTTTCATCTTTTTTGAAATATTATATTTTCCGCTTAAATATTTCAATATTTCTTCTTTTTCATTTTTCACAGTTTCATCAAGGACCTGTTCATAAATATCGTTTTTGATTTCTCCTATATTTATCGGCTCAAATCCCAAGTTTATCAAATCCGCTCCTGTTATATCCAGCTCTCTCAAACTCGGTATATAACCTCTGCTTTTTATTTCCTCTATTCTTTTTTTGAGCTTTCCGACAGGATTTTCTTTTTTATATTCATTGCTATTTTTACACAGAAAATCGGCATTGAACAAATCGAACAGTCTGGCGAGATCCTTTTCACCAAGATTAATAATAAGTTTTTTTATTTCCCTATCGGAAA
The DNA here is from genome assembly GCF_007990505.1 of Pseudoleptotrichia goodfellowii. Lineage (NCBI taxonomy): Bacteria > Fusobacteriati > Fusobacteriota > Fusobacteriia > Fusobacteriales > Leptotrichiaceae > Pseudoleptotrichia > Pseudoleptotrichia goodfellowii. Next base: position 1,264,061 of record NZ_AP019822.1, read on the forward strand.
TTTCCTGATATACAATCATATGATTTAATACTATTTTTTTTACTGAATGCAGAAAATCATTGGGAACTCTAAGTTCTTTCAGACAGTTTTCAGCTATTAACACACTTTCTTTTTCATGACCGTAATAATGAAATTTCCCTTTTGCATCAATAGACTTTGTACTTATTTTCCCTAAATCATGAAACAGTGCTGCAAATCTTGTAATCAAATCGGTAGGACATAAATCGGTAACTTTTATTATATGCTCAAAAAGCAGATCTTTTTTATAAGAATTATTCTGATCAAAATCATAAGCGTAATCAAATTCAGGAATAATCATTTCCAAAACACCGCATTTTTTCATCATTCTTAACGCTCTCTTCATATACGGTCCTAATAAGATTTTGCTTAATTCGGTAAAAATTCTCTCTTTGGAAATTTTATTCAGAAACTTCTTTTTCATATAGATTGCTTCGGAAGTCTTTTTATTGAGTTTAAATCCGAGCTGCGAAATAAATCTGAATGCTCTCATTATTCTGAGAGCGTCTTCTTCTATTCTTATCTTCGGCTTACCGACAAATCTTATAATTCTGTTTTCAATATCCTTTTTCCCTCCGAACAAATCTGTCAATCCCTGAATTTCATTATAAGCCATTGCATTTACAGTGAAATCTCTTCTCGATAAATCTTCTTCTATAGTATCTATAAATCTTACGTTTTTCGGATGTCTACTGTTCAAAACTCCTGTTTCTTTCCTGAATTTTGCAATTTCATAATGTTTTCCGTTTACTTTTATCATTAATATTCCGAAATGTGCACCTATTTCTTTGGGAGAAAAATCTTTGAATATTTCTTTCAATCTTTCATATTCAATATTCGTAGCAAAATCATAATCATAAGGCTCTTTTCCCGTAATTAAATCTCTTACCGCTCCTCCTACCAGAAATCCCGTTCCGTTATTATTTAATTGTTCCAGTATAAATTTTACATTGCTGTTTAACTTAAACTGCATTCCGATTTTTCCTTTCTCTATAGCTGTTTTTTCCTTAATTTTGCTATATAAAATCCGTCATTATATATATTTTTATGAGTTATATATACTCCTCCCCATTGATCTTTCCTTATATCTACATTTTCAGGAATAACAACTTCTTCAATGACTAAATCTCTATATTTTTCGATAAAATATTCCAGATTATTTGTATTTTCATTTATTGAAAATGTACATGTGCTGTAAAGTATAATTCCGTTTTCTTTCAGAGAATTATAAGCACTGTCAAATATCTTTTTCTGTAGTTTTTTCAGACTTTTTATCAGCTCTCCTGTCAAATCGTATATTTTTTCGGGCTTTTTCCTTAACACGCCTAATCCGCTGCAAGGTACGTCCAATAATATTTTATCAAATTTTATGTTAAGACTTTCTATTTGTGTTGCATCATTCAAAACAACTTTAAGATTTGAAAAATTATATTTCTTTTTCATATTTTCTAAAATCTTTATTTTATGTTCATGAATATCCTCAGCTACAAGAAGTTCCGGCTCGAAATTCTGCAAAATCGCCAATGATTTCCCGCCCGGAGCGGCACAGGCATCAAGCACCGTATCTCCTTTTGCAACATTAAGATTTTTCACTGCCAGATAAGATGAAGCATCTTGAATTATGATTTTTCCGCTTTTATATTCTTCTGTTTCAAATATATTTGAATTTGACAAATAGTATACTTCATCCACCGAAAATAATATTTCCGTTTTTACTTCCGATAATATTTTTTCAAAATTATCTTTTGATAATTTTTTTGAATTATATCTCACCGATAAATAACTTCTTGATTTGTAAGATTTCATTATATCAATGTAATCTTCAGAATAATCCGCTTTCAGCTTGTTCACAAACCATTGAGGATAAGAATACAAAATAGCGTCTTTTCTGTCTTTGGGAATATTTTCAATAATCTCATCTCTGTTTCTCAAAACCGACTGTAATGTTGCATTTACAAATCCCGCTTGATGTTTATTCAATATTTTTGCAATTTCTACTGCTTCATATAATACTCCTGCCTTATCAGTTTCTGTGAAAAACAGCTGAGCGACAGATATTCTTAAAAGTTGTTTTATTTTCCTTTTCTGTATATTTTTTACGGTTTTTTCAAGCAGATAATCTATATAAATCAAGTTTCTTATTGTTATGTTTATAATGTTTGTTATAAACAACTTTTCCTTTTTTAAATAATTTTTTGTTTTAAAATAATGATTTAATTGAATATTACTGTATTTACCGCTCATAATCTCATCAAGAAGATTTACAATATCTATTTTTATATTATTATTCATATTTTTTATTATTTCCATTCCCATTTTTCTATTTTTATATTTATGTTATTTTCGGAGAAAACTGTTATTTTGTCAGCATCTTTTTCAGGGAAGATTCTTGAGGAAAACACTTCTTCTCCTCCGTTAATAAACACTTCCACAGACGAATTGTCTACGAAAATATTTAATTCCAATGTTTTTATATCTCCCAGATAGACCTTTCTCAAACTCTTATCAGGCTGCTCGCCATGACTTCTGTCCAAAATAAATTTTTTCTCTTTATAATCGAATTTTAAAATCGTTTTACTTTTTTCTCTTACTCTTAATTTCAATCCAAAATCCGAAGAAATTTCTGAAAATTCGGCTTTCAGTTCATAAGCAGTTCCTTTGCCTATTTCTTTTTCTCCTTTTACTAATCCTGAAAATTCCGATTTTTCTCCTCTTATTGCTTCCATTTCTTTAATCGGAACCTGATAAAGTTTCCCGTTTTTCAGTTTCAGCTCTCTCGGCAATGTCAGACAATGCAACCATTCATTTTTAACAGTAGGATAATCTTCCTGTTCGGGAACTCCCATCCATCCGATCATCAGTCTTCTTCCTTTGTCATCTTCCATTGATTGAGGTGCATAGAAATCATGTCCCCTGTCAAGTTCTATAAAATCGTTTTCAATAATAAATTCAGGCTTTTTATAGTCCATTTTTCCTATAAAATACCCACTCTGAAACACATTATTGTATAAATCGCCGTGAGCCTCAAGCCCTTGAGGACAAGCTGCAAGGACATCTTTTATTTCAGATGTTTTTTCATCTTTTAACTGAAAATAGTCAGGACATTCCCACATATAGCCGAATTCTCCCAATTTTCCTTTGTTTCCTCCTGCTATTTCTCCTAAAAATTTCCAGTCATGTATATTCTGTGAGCTGAAAAGAGCTGCTTTTCCTTTCAAATCTTCGCTCTGAATTCCTATAATCATATAATATGTTCCGTCTTTTTCCCACACTTTCGGATCTCTTATATGTCTTGTATAGCCTTCAGGCTGATTCGTTATTACAGGCTCTATTCTCTCAAAATGTTCTCCGTCTTCGGATATTGCGATACACTGATACGAATCTCTATTTCCTTCTTCATCTTTCACATTCCCTGTATAAAATAAATAAAGTTTATCATTTATTACAAGTCCGCTTCCCGAATAGACACCGTTTTTTGAATACACTGTTTCGGGCCTTAGAGCCGTCTTTTTTCTTTTCCAGTGCAACAGATCTTCACTGACACTGTGTCCCCAATATTTCGCAGTATGATCTGTTTTTAAAGGATTCCATTGATAAAACATATGATATTCGCCTTTAAATTGGGAAAAGCCGTTAGGATCATTTATAAGTCCTGCTATTCCTTGTATATGATACTTCTGTCTCCAATAATCACTATTTACTTTTTCTTTTTTCTCGGATACCGATTTTTCTTCATTTTCTTTAACATGCTTAAAATCCATATACTCACCCCATAATAATTTTTTATTGTCTTACTATATAATATACCACATTTTGCGAGAAATACCAGAAAAATTTAGAAAACATTTGAAATTTTTATTATAATATCCATAGACTATAAATAATAAATATGTTAAAATACTTAAAAAATATATAATTAGGAGTTTATATGTTAATAACAATTTTTTCTTTTTTATCAATTTTAATGATTTTTGTAAGACTTTATTCTATGAATTCAGTATTCTCCATAACAAGAGAGAAAAATAAATTTTCCGAAAGAATTACGGTTTTTGTCCTTATATTTGAAATTTTGACTATAGGATTTTTTGTGTTTTTTTCTTCTTTCAGATATTTATTGCCTCCTGCACTTTTATTTTTAAGAACACGTCAATTTCACTATCTCATATTTGAAAATTTAAGTGTCGGGCTTATTGTATATGTTTTAATTGATTTTTTTCTGCTTTCTACATTTTATCCTTTAAATCATATATTGAAGTTTTTTAACAGAACTGTTTTGACTTTTGTCTTTTTACTTAATATTCTGCTCGGTGCAATGATGTTTATGATATAGGTACACGATAAATAAACAAAATAAAAACAATCGTATTCTTATTCTACTAAGAAAAGATTGTTTTTTATTATTTCTTTTTTTCAATATTTCAATTCAAAAAATCCCTTAGGCATTTCATTTTTAAATGTTCCTAAAACATTAAATTGTCTAATCTTTTTCCAATCCGTAATTTATTATTTCAGTCATTAATCTTAGCTGTTCTTCTTCATCTACTAAATTAAGGCTTCCTGTTTCCAACATATATATTTTATTTTCTTTTAAATCATATACTACATCATGATTCCATTTCCATTTATTTATATATCCTAATATTAAAGATATATTTGAGCCATTATCACTTACTCCGAATGTTATCAAAGTATTTTCTTTATTCAAAGAAATTATTCCTTTTATTTCATTATGTGCCTTATATAGAATTTTTTCTTTTTTTATTTTCAAATTTCTTTTTATTAGTAAATTACCTTTAGAATATATTATATTTTCATCATCTAATTTCAAACAGGAGTTAAAAAAACATTTTGAATCATCATCTGATATTTTTTTCTTTCTTATTTTTCCATTTTTAAAATTATAAATATAGATTGATTCTTCTTTTTCCCTATTTGGTGATAAATATAATTCTTCCTTCTGTTTACTAAAATCATATATATAATTTTCTTCTTTTATTATTCTTTCATTGTTTTTAAAACCTCCCTCATTTGAGATATTATAATAAACATTATTTTCTATTACATAATTTATAGTATCTACATTTTTAATTTTCTTGCCTCCTTTATTAATATTTTTATATTCATCTATATCATCAAATACATATTCATAATCATTAAAAGATTTCAAATTAAAATCTTTATCATAATAAAATATTTTAGCTCTCTCAGGTTCTGCCCCTATGTCTATATTTTTATAAAACAATAAATATAGTTTACCATTATCATAGTTTAAAAGAAAAGAATGCCTATCCTTTAAATCTTTATTCTCCTTTTCTCTATTAACTAAAGTCTTTTTTACTAATTTTCCACCTTCTCTTTCTATAATATACAACTCCAATCTATCTTCAGGAGATGTTGTACCACCTTTAGTAAAAAATTTTCTGTCTATTTTTTCTGTGAAACTATAATTATTATATACTATTTCAGGTTTGCTGCAACCTAGACTCAGAGATAACATCATAAAAATTATTACTCTTTTCATTATTCACCTCCAGTATTTTTTAAAATATGTTATTTTATGTATTTTCTTCCTACTTCTCCACTAATTTTATAGTCTTTACCATTAATAAGAAACTGAAAAAAGAGAATAAAAGTATAAATATACCAAATATTGCCATTACATTCCTGATATTATATAAAAAACAAAGCCATAAAATGAAAGCGGCTGTTAATACAGTCATTAAATATGCTATGATTACTACTCTAATATTCGGCTTCAATTCCAAAAATATTTTATCCTTTCCTGAGCATTTTACGATCATATTTTTACTTTTCATAGAAAACATAGAAAAATAGATCTTCGCTTCTTCTTTCCAAGTCGAAAAAACAATTTCAGAATTATATTTTAAATGATATTCTTCCTCATCTATCCAAATTCTGATATAGTCATATCGCCCTAAAATTTTGTTTTTTACAGTTATTTCAGTCATTTTTCTTACCTCATATTTATATTAAATTCTATTTCATTTTTTATAATATATCAAGCATCATCAGTAAAAAAAGCTATTTTTTAAAATGCTATATTTAAACAATTGTTCTATAATTATTATAATTTCTATATTTTAAATATAAAATAACTTTTAAATTAAAAATCAACCTTATAATTTTACACCTGAAAATGTACTGTTCAAACATTTAATACTATATTTAAACGATAAATATACATTTCCAAGCGGTTAAAATTCATGGTTGATTTATTAGGCTATTATTAATTCATCCTATTGTCAGTTACTTCGTCGATTCCTATATTATAATTCTGTTTTTCTCTTGCAGTGCTTTGTTTAGCTTTTCTGTTCACTGTTGAAGCTGCATTCGTATTTGTACTTACAGAATTTTTGGTACTCGAATCGGATGTCGGTGTATTGTTATCTTTTTTCGTTTGAGCCAATGTGTTCGTAATATTAGTTTTTGATTTATCAGATTTTTCAACATTAAGAAACTGATTAACTCCTTTTCCTAAATTACTTGCAGTTTTATTTCCTTCTATTTCAGCCACAGTTTCTTTAGCTTCCTTATCACCGTTTTTCGCAGCTATTTTATACCATTTCAAAGCTTCACTCATATTATTTTCTTTATGATAAGAAATCGCTATAGGCATAGCCAATCCTTTATTTCCCGAATTATATGCTTTCATCAGATAGCTTCTTGCTTCCACCTGTCTGCCCGTATCAAAAAGAATAGCCCCGATTTCAAGGTTTGCTTCTTTTACTCCACGATTAAGTGCGAGTTTAAACCATCTTACAGCCTCATCATAATTTTTCATCTGTTTATTTAAAAGAGCAACCTGAATATCTGCTTCTCTGATTCCCTGTCTGTAAGCAGTTTCAAACTGTGCTTTGGCTTCTTTATAGTTCTTAGCTTTTACAAAATTTATCCCTTTGTTATAGGCTTCCGCTCCGGGAGCCAACTGTCCGTTTGCACTGTTTTTCGGTAATCTTGCCATTAATTTATTAGCTTCGGCAATATTTCCTTCTTCTTTCAGCAATACTGCCAAATTATAAATAGCTTCGGGATAATTTTTATCTACTCCCATTTGAAGATATTTTTTAGTTTTAGCATTGTCTTTCAAACCGTAATACAGATGTGCCAATGAGAGTATGGCTTCTTTATTGCCGCTCTCCGCATCTTTTATCGCTTGAGAAACTTTTGCAGGATCTATTTTATTGTTAATTAAATTTTGCTGTTCTTCAGCAGTAAGGTTCTGTATTTGTGTCTGATTATTCTGCTGCTGACCGTCATTTTTTCCTAAATTAAAAATATCCCCGCTTGTTTTTGAAGTTGTATTCTCTGTAGCCGAAGTACTGTCTGCCCCGTTTGTATCAGAAGATTTTTTTTCTTCTTTATTTTTAAAACAGGACACTGTAAATAATCCTATAATTACCAATAAAAGAAAAAATGTCTTTTTTTTCAATCTCATCACCCTGTCTATAAAATTTATTTAAAATGAACCTAATTGTGTAGCATCTAAAATTTTATACATAAAGTCGGAAAATCCACCTGTAGTAGGCTCGTCTTCAAAATTTATAGTATATATACCGTCTTTATTGTCCCATAGTCTATTAAAATAAGCATATATATCTTTTGTCAACTTTGAATCCTTATTTGTCAATATTCTGAAATCCGCATCCATTATGTATCCTCTTATATTTTTTTTAATAAAGTTAGCTGAACCTGCGGTTATTATAACATTTCCGTCTGTTTTTTTCATTAGTAAAATCTTAGTATGATACTGTTCATTATTTGTAAAATACCACTTTATGTCTATTTTCCCTTTTGTTTTCTTTTTTAATTTTTTTGATACAGGTTTATTGGGAAGTCCGTTTGTACTCATTCCGAAAGCATCTTTACTTCTGTCCAGTATAAGTCTTATTTTCACTCCTCTGTTTGCAGCCTTTATTAATCTGTCAATTATACCCTTATCAGCAAGAAAATACATTCCCATTAAAAGTTCATCTCCTGCCTGCAAACTGTCGATATCTTTATCCAGATGTTTTCCTATCATTGCTTCGGAAATAAACTGTATTTTATAGTTTTCCCCTTCATCATCGGTAATTGTATCGGTTTTTTCCTCATTTTTTTTCAAAGATTTTTTTTCTTCGTTTTTGCTTGTATTTTCAGTATTTTCCGAAGATTTACCCACATTAATTTCTGAATCTGAAAATTTAGCTACAAGCTGTAAATTATCAAGTACATCTTTTGTTATTTCTCCGTCAGTATGAATAGCAATATTCTCGTGATAATAACTCGGATCATGTATATTTGCACTGGAAACCACAACTTCTTTTTCATTTAAGAATATTTTTTTATGATCGGCTTTTACATTCAAAGCTCTGAATAAATTTCTCAATGTCAATTTCGGCCACATAGGACCGTAAAAATTACCTATCCAACCTTTATTTTGAGGATTTCCTGCAGGCTCTATGACCGTTCTCCAGAGAGGCGAGTACCACGGAAAAGTATCTTTAAGTTTAAATATATCAACTATTATTATATTTATTCCCGCATTTTTCATTTCAGTTATGAAAGGATGCTCAAATGCACCGTACATATTATTATTTTCATCTAAAATTGCATATACTTTCAAGTTAGGATTTTCTTTCTGTTTTTTCACAAGTCTTGCCGTATATTCTTTGGCAAATTCAGGAAATCTTTCCTTGTTTTTATTATAAATATCGTTAAAAAGGAACATTTCTATAATCAGATAATTTTTCGCATTGTCAACTACTTTATAAGTAGCATCCCAAATATTTCTGTCATACTTTATATTTCCGTCTTTATCAAGATAAGTCAAATCATAATGAAAATCAGCAGTCTTAGTATCTCTTAACGGACTTTCATAGTTCACTCCCAAAGGCGGAGTTTTTATTATCGAACACGACATTAGCAAAATCGCTGTTCCTGTTACCAAATATCTGTTTATTTTTCGAATGTTCTCAAATATCATCATCTTCTCCCTAATCTAATGATTTATTACCAAATTGTTTATCCATTTTTTGCTTTTAAGTCTTCTCAAACACGGATATACTTTCAGCATTTCGTCACTTCCCGAACACAAATAAACCAATGCTACCGGAAGTCCGAGTTTTATCCCTGCAATATAAGTCAAAGGTATCGCAAAAAGCCATAAAGGTATCAAATCCGCAAACATAGTCCACAAAGTATCTCCTCCTGCCCGCAAAATACCCACTATGAGCAAAGTACCCGCTGTTTTGACAATTATAAGTATTCCTTCAGAAAGAACGATTTTTCCTGTAAGAGCATAAAGTTCAGGTTTTACTCCCATAAATCTTAATACAAGAGGACTTATCGCACACACAAACAGTGCTATTATAATCCCTATAAGCATTGACATTTTCAGCATTTCCACTGCATATCTGTAGGCATTTTCTTCGTTTCCCGCACCTATTTCGTGACCGATTATTGCTGAAGTACCGCTTGACAATCCGAATATAAGGGTAAATACCAGATTACTTATGGATTTTACTATCTGTATAGCTGCTGCCGGCTCTGTCCCCATTCTTCCGTATATAATAACGTATACACTGACTCCTGATACCCACATTATTTCATGCCCGAATACAGGTAATGATATTTTCAGCATTTTAACAACAAAATCCCACGAATGAGTAAATAATTCCGAAAAAGTTCCTGCTATCGGCAATTTCATCTTGTAAATCATAATAATAATGTATGATGTACTTATGATTCTTGCAATTATTGTCGCTATTGCCGCTCCTTCTATCCCTAAAGCCGGAAATCCGAATTTTCCGAAAATCAAAGTATAATTTCCGACCATATTTATAATTAATCCCATTATGCTCGAATACAGAGAATATTTTGTCTGTCCTATGGCACGCAGCTGCATATTAAACGCAAATCCCACTCCTATGAGCGGATATGTCCATGCCACTACTCTTAAATATCTTGCCCCGAGATTTATAACTTTCGTATCTTTGGAAAATACCCCTATAACAGCTTCCGGCATGAGAAGCCCCGAAGCCAGAAACAACAATGAAAGTAAAAAACCTACTATTATGGTTATTCCAAGACATTTTTTCAAATTTTTATAATCTTTGCTTCCGAAATACTGAGCTGCCAATATTCCGCCACCACTGTTCATTCCGAATAACGACACCATAAAAATCATAAACATCTGATTGGCAAACCCCAATCCTGCTACTGCTGCTGTTCCCAATCCCAACACCGGATTTTCCACTCCGACCATAAATACGTCTATAAAATTCATCAAACTGTATATCATGTTCTCGAATGAAACAGGTAACCCTATTGTAAATACCTTTTTATATACTGTTTTTACTGTACTGTCCATATTTCTCCTTTATTTATCCGCTCAATCCGAATCATTTTCAACAGAATACTCTGAAAATATAAGCAAATGATCTGAAACATATTTCTTTATTTCACTGTTATTGTCTTTTATAAAATTATAAACTCCGTAATTTCCTGTAAATTCTTTTGTTCTTTCTTTATTTATAAAAAAATTGTCATAAGAATTTGCCAGTCTTGTATCGGAAATTGTAGTGAGATTTTCCTCGGGATTCAGCAGATAAAAGACATTATTTTTCTCAAAGAGATTTTTAAATGCCGGACTGTCAGCCGACGTATTAAAATCACCTGCTATTATTATATCACTTTCCTGAGATATATTCAAAAAATATTCGTATACATTTGAGTAACCTGCAGCCTCAATCAATCTCTGTTTTTCTTTATCTCCGAAAATCGAATGACAAATAACATACACAAAATCAAAATTTCCCGCTTTAAAATAGGCTCCGTAAGGCTCTCTCATAAATTCATTTTTATTTTTCTCTTTATAAAATCCTATCTTTTTTACTTCCTGAAACTTTTTCTTTCTGTAAATATATCCGTAATATTCCCTGTAGTTTTCACTTCCTACAGACTCGTCGGATATCAAATATTCCCACTCTTCTCCTGTAAGTTTTATCAAATGGGCTTTCAATTTTTTTAATCCTTTTTCATGCATAACTTCTTCTATCCCGATTAAATCGAATTTTGACAGAATTTTTGCCGTTACTTCATAATTTTTAGGTTTTTCTCCTAACCTCATCGCATTAAAAGACGCAATCAGTATCGTCCCTTTTCTTTCTGAATCTTTATTATTATTTTTTTCATTATTACAGGAAAAAACAAAACAAAATAATAATAAAAAAATTAACCCTCTTTTTATATTTCTCATAAAAACCCCCGCTTTTATTATTTTATATTTTTTAAATTTAAAACCCCTTTAAATCTGACATTTCTCTCAACATTCAAATTTTACAACGTGAAAAATGTGTTAGTGAGCGTTATGAAAACATCCTTTTTGTTTTCATAACGAACGGGCATTTTTGAGTATGTAAAATTTGTGTTGATTAGTTTTTTGCTGCTTTTTTTCTAATAAAAGCAGATAAAAATTTTGAGTTGTTTTTTCGCTTCCTTTTTTGTAAAAAGGAAAATTGAAATATCTTTTGCTATTTTTTCTAAAAAATCAGATATATATTTTTTTGAAAAAGAAGAAAGCCCTTTACTTTCTTCTCATCTTCAATATTCTATTTATCCGTTTGCTCTTTCCATGTATTCGCCTGTTCTTGTATCAATTTTGATTTTATCTCCTATTACTACAAATAACGGCACCTGTAAAGTGTACCCTGTAGAAATTGTAGCAGGTTTTGTAGCCCTTCCTATTGTATCTCCTTTTAATCCCGGTTCAGTATAAGTAACTTCTCTTACTACAGTATTAGGTAATTCAACTCCTACCGGTGTTCCTTCGTACATCAACACTTGTATTACCATTTCTTCCACAAGGAAGTTTACTGCATCTCCCAAATCTTCTTCTGTTAATGCAATCTGCTCAAATGATTCCTGATCCATAAAGAAATATTCTCCTTCGGACTCATATAAAAACTGCATTTGATTTCTGTCCAGTATAATATCGTCCATCATTTCAGTAGATAAAACTGTTATTTCCTGAACTTTCCCCGACATCAAATCTTTTATTTTAAATTTCATTTCAGCTGCTCTTGCTTTTTTCCCCGAAGTAGACTGGTGTCTGTCAGCTCTTAATATTAAATAAGGTACTCCGTCCTTTCTGTATGTACTTCCTTGTCTTAAATCCATTGCGGCTTTCATTTCTCTGTTTCCTCCTAAATTTTCTTTTTATTTTATTGTGTCAATCGAATATGTTACAGTTACGACCGATCTTAATTTTTTATACATTTGGTTTTCTGCAGGTTCATCTATACGTTTGGGATCTTCTCTATCCTCAAGAACTTCAAACTGTCCCTGCGTCATTGATTTCACTTCTCCAACCTTGTTTTTATTTACTTTCAGCATTTCAAAAGCTCTTGATTCGGCATTTTTCGATGCTTCTATAAGTAAATCTTTTTTATATTTTTCGATTCCTGTTATATAAAACTCAGGTTTTATAACTTCCAAATTATTAAAAGTTAAAGTCAATTCAGATAATTTTTCATAAATCTGATCTATTTTCTCAACTTCCTTCAAGTTTACTGAAATTGTCTGAGTTATTTCATAATCGGTTATTTTGTCGGTATCACCTGCAAAATTCGGCTTTATCTTCAAATTTCCCGTATCATAATTTTCTTCTTCTATTTTTTCGGAGGTCAATATTTCATTTACCGCCGTTTCTTTTTCAGCTATAATTTTTTTCGCATCTTCAAGATTTTTATTTTTGGCAGTGAGTATAACTCTTACAACAGCTCTGTCGGCTTTTATTCTTCTTTCCGCAACACCTTTTACAGTTATCTGATTTTCACTTTTATTTACTTTGTCCAATGCATTGGAAATCAAGGCTCCCGAAACGATAAGACCGAATGTCAGTATTGTGGAAATTATTATAAATTGCACTTTTTTCATTATTAAATCACATACTTTCCTGTATATTCAAAATTTTATTTTATCTGAATTTTCCCTTGAATTATAATTTATTTTAATAAAAATGTCAACAAAACTCTTTAAATTCTTCTTCATTTTCTATTATCATTCCTCTTTTTTTAAATAATTCTACCTGCTGCTTAAATGTTAAAAAAGTTATTGATTTTTCACACATAATTTCCCCCTAATAAAAAGCCCTGCATAGGTCGGAACCTTGTATTATTTAAAATACTGCAGGGGGATTGATATAATTCATAGTACATTATTTTCTTCAAAATGTCAATCAAAATTTCAACTTATTTCTCTATATTTTCCAGAACCGCATCGGCACCGTCTTTTATGTCCCACGTCAGATTTTCCAGACCCGAATCGTTCAATATTTTATTTGCCCATTTTTTTGCATTTTGATTGTCTTTTTTATCCTCAAAATAAAGTAACATCAGATTATACATCGCTTCGGCATCTTTCTGATTGGCAGACAGTATATAATATTTTTCAGCTTCTTTCAGATTCTTTTTTTTATAATAATGCAGTGCAACCATATACTGTGCCGATGAATCTCCTTCATCAGCTGCAATCTTATACCACTTATATGCTTCTTCAGGCTGTTTTTCGCTCTCATAAATTAATCCCAAAGCGTAGGCTGCTATGGAAAGTTTTCGATTGTAAGCCTCCTCCAAAACTTTTTTTCCTTTTTCTTTATCACCTACATCATAATAGTAAAATGCACCTAATTCAAAATAGGCTCTTTCTGAATATTTTTCAGCTTCAATATATTTTTCTTCAGCTTCTTTATATTTTGATTCATCAATAAAATTTTCCGCCTCTCTTGACAAATAAAAATATTTTTCATCTTTTTCACTTCCGGTCATATAATCTATCCATGTTTTCTGGCTTCTTGTAATACCTATAAGACCTTTTGTCCCCAAAAATCTTCTTTTCCACTCTCTTACTTTCTCTTTATTACCCTTGAGAAAATTAAGAAAAATAACTTTATACATCGCATCACTGTCATTATTTTCGGCAGCTTCTATATACCATTTTTCAGCTTCTTCGAATTTTTTTTCATTTTCATATATTCTTGCCAGTTCATATTGAGCATCCGAATCTCCGTCTTTCGCTGCCAACGTATACCATTTTTTTGCTCCTGCAATATCGTTTTTCTCATATGCCTTATATCCTAAAAAATTTGCAGCATCGACTACTTTATGTATATTATAGGCTTCCTCCATTTTTTTTATTCCCGTTTCTCTGTTTACATTGTAATAGTACATTACCGCTATTTTATAATATCCGTATTTATTGTAAGCAGTAGCCATTTTATAATATTTTTCAGCTTTTTTAAAATCTCCCTTTTTTTCATATTTTAAAGCTATTTCGGATAATTTGGAGTATTCCTTATTTTTCTCTTCCTGATCCATAAATGCTGCTCCGCATTGAATAAACATAAGCAAAATGACTAAAATTGTCATAATTCTTTTTAAAGCTGAATTTTTTCCTTCTTTTTGACTTCTTTTCATAGTTTTTTATCTCCACATTTTCTATTTTATCTGTTTTTTTATTTATTTTCAATTAATTTACTTTTCTACATATATTCCATTAAAATTTCACATTCCTTTTTACTTTTATCTTTAAAAATTTGTTTTAATCATATATAGTAACCTTCTGTCACTTCCAAATTCAAAGCGAAGCAGTCATTATTATCACGCAAAATTTCTATTTTTAATTCATCATTTTCCTGATTTTTTTCGTATTTTTCCTGTTGCTGACTATAACGATCCATTATTTCTTTTTCATTTTGTGAATTACAAAATTTGAGAATAGAAAGTACAACAAAAATAATCGTCCACCATGTGACTCTTTTCTTTTTCTTTGAATACTCACTTTCTGTATTTCTTTTAAAAAGAAATTTATCATCATTATTCTGATTTTCCGTTTCATTAGAAACTTCTTTATTTTTTTCCGTGTCGGAACTTTCCGAACTCACAGTATTTTCTTGCGAATTTTCGTCAAATTTTTCCGTTTTGTTATCCTTAATTTCTCTTATCCCGTATTTCTCTTCAAATTTTTCTCTGCTTTGAAGTATTTTGTCTTTCGGCTCATTATCCTGAATCCTTAATTTTCTTTTCTTTTTTATCGGAAAAGTCGTCAAGTTCTTTCATTTTTCTTCTTTCTTTGTAAAGAGACAACCCTAAAATTCCTACTGCAACCATTGCAACTATTATCCAAATATCATAATCTCCCATAATTGCTCTCCTTTCATACTATATTGTATTTATATAATTTTACCTTTAATTTTAATAATTTTCAAGAAAATATTTTTTATTGTATCAATCCCGAATTTATGATACTATTTACCATAATAAGTACATAACTGAAAGAGGTGTATAAATGAATTACAAAAGTACAAGAGGCGGCGAATTGCAATCATCTACTTTTGCTGCATTACATGGACTTGCAAATAACGGGGGACTTTACATTCCGGAAAATCTTCCCGATATAAAATTATCTTATGAAGATTTAAAAGATTTATCTTATCAGGAGCTGTCCGAAAAAATTATTAAACTGTTTTTCACAGAATTTTCCGACGAAGAAATAAATCAGGCTGTAAATAACGCATATAACAGTAATACATTCACGAACGAGGAAATTGTTCCTTTACATAAATTAAATGAAAAAATTAGTCTTGGAGAACTGTTTCACGGAAGAACATTGGCTTTTAAAGACTTGGCTCTTTCACTTTTTCCGTATTTACTGCTTTTAAGCAAAGAAAAACAAAATGAAAAAAAAGATATACTTATTCTTACTGCAACTTCAGGAGATACAGGAAAAGCTGCTTTAGAAGGATTTAAAGATATTGACGGTATAAATATAGTTGTTTTTTATCCTAAAAACGGTGTCAGTCCTATGCAGGAAGAACAAATGAGAAAGCAAAAAGGAAAAAACGTTGAGATTGTTGCTGTAAACGGAAACTTTGACGATGCTCAAAGTGCTATAAAAACTATATTTTCATGTGGTGATTTCAAAAAATATGCGAAAGAACACGATATTATGTTTTCCAGTGCAAATTCCATAAATATCGGAAGACTGTTTCCTCAAGTTATTTACTATATTTCCACATATGTAAATCTTGTTAAAAACGGAACGCTGAAAGCGGAAGAAGAATTTAATGTCGTAGTTCCTACAGGAAATTTCGGTAATATATTGGCTGGATATATTGCTAAAAAATTAGGAATCCCTATAAGAAAATTTATTTCCGCTTCAAATAAAAATAATGTTTTATCCGATTTCTTTCAAACGGGAACTTATGATAAAAACAGGGATTTCTATATGACAAATTCTCCGTCTATGGACATTTTACTTTCTTCAAACTTTGAAAGATATCTGTATTACAGCACAGGGGAAAATTCCGAAAGAGTAAACGAACTTATAAACTCTCTGATTTCTGACGGAAAATTATCGATTTCTTCCGAAGAACTTGCAAATATACAAAAAGAATTTTACGGAGATTTTGCCGATGATAAAGCTACAGTTAAAGCTATAAAAGATGTTTACAATGAATATAAATATCTTATGGATCCCCATACTGCAGTTGCTTACGCTGTGTACGAGAAATTGGATAAAGAACTGGACAAAGATATTCACACTGTTATAATGTCCACGGCTCATCCATTTAAATTTCCTGTTCCTGTTGCTGAAGCTTTAGGATTAGATAAAGAAAAAGATCCGTATGAAATTTTAGAAGAAGTTTCTTCAATTACAGGTATTAAAATCCCTGAAAAGCTTGAAGAAGTAAGAAAATCCGAAATAAGATTCTCAAAAGTAATAGATAAATCCGAAATTTCCGATTTTGTAAAAGAATATATAAAAAACATTAAATAAAAATTATATTTTTGTATTGACAAAAAGTAGTTTGTAATGTATACTGATTATAGAATATATGCTCGTATAGCAAGCGAGCAGGATAATATAAAGAAACGCTGAATGATTATAAAATCCTGTCGATTCGGCAGGATTTTTTTACCGACGAAGCCAAAACATGCGGATTAGATTACAGCAAAGTTGTATTAATAATAAATATTAAATATATAGATATGAGTCGATATACAATAATTAATGGTAAAGAGTATACAAAAATTGTTAAAAAAGAAACTTTTATAAAGAAAAAACTGAAAGCATATATAAATTTATATAAAAAAGCATATGAAAATCAAGATATACATAAAAATAAAACTATATGCAGTATGTCCTGTTTGCAGTATTTTCATAAAGAATTGAATATACATTAAGTATGCAAAATTGAAGTTATCATCAAAAAGAGCTGTCTCAATAAGCCGATTGAGATAGCTTCTTTTATTTAACTGATAATATGGTTTTTTTATACGTGTCATTACTATTAACCTAAATTTCCGAAGAAATAAACATATGAAGTAGAAAAAAGATTAATTTTATTGCTTTTTTCTACATTTTTTTCTTGACTTTTTCTTTATTTCTATGTATAATTATACATAGGTGATAATCTTATGGCTTCTTTAGTTTTTCTATATAATAAAAAATACAATAAAACTTATGTTTATGAATCTATTAACTATTGGGATAAATCTGAAAAAAAATCTAAATCTAAAAGAAAATTAATCGGTATTAAGGACCCTCTTACTGGACAAATTGTACCTACTCCACCCTCAAAAAAAAAGAAATTGGAAGAAAATAAAGCTCAAAATGATAAGCGTAAATTTTATGGTGCTAATCTGCTTTTAAATCTTATTGCTAAAAAATTGGGACTGACTTCTAATCTTAAAGAATGTTTTCCTGATTTGTACAAAGAAATTTTATCTGTTGCACAATATCTGATATTAGAAAAAGATAGTCCTATATCAAGATATGAAAAATGGAGTAAAATTCATAAAACATTTAACAGAAGTGAACTAACTTCTCAAAGAATAAGTGAAATGTTTTCAGAAATAAATGAAAGCGGAAAAAACAATTTCTTTAAATTACAGGCTGAACAGTTGAAAGAAGATGAGTATTGGGCTTATGATACAACAAGCATATCATCTTATTCAAAAGCTATTAATCAAATGAGATACGGATATAATAAGGAAAATGATACATTAGCACAAATCAATCTTGCAATTTTGTATGGAGAAAAGTCAAGATTGCCTTTTTACTATAGAGTTTTACCAGGAAACATTGTTGATGTGTCAACAGTTAGAAGATTAATAAAAGATGTTCAGTATATAGGAGTTAAGAAACCTAAATTAGTGATGGATAGAGGATTCTACAGTAAAAACAATATAGATGAACTCATGAATAATAAATTTAAATTTATTGTAGGAACAAAGTCATCATCAAAAATAATAAAAGAAAGAATAGAAAAAGTAAAAGATATTAAGAAATTTACTAATTATATAGCTGAATATAATATATATGGTAAAAAGAAATACTTATGTGGGACGATACAGACAAGGAAAATAAGAAGTATCTTTACTTGTATGTGTTTTTTGATGATGAAAAAGCTTTAAAAGAAGATAAAGATTTTACAGAATACCTGATTAAATTAAAAACAGATATAGAAAATAATGTAGAAAATGAAAAAAGAGTCGAAGACTATAGGAAATATTTCGATATTAAAGTTGAAAAAGAAAATATAATTGCTGTAGCAAAAGATGATATTATAGAAAAACATATGAAAAAATATGGTTATTTCAGTTTGATAAGTAATGAAAATCTTGAAGCAAGAGAAATATTAAGTATATATAGACAAAAAGATGTAGCAGAGAAAGCATTTCATAATATAAAAGACCGACTTGATGCAAGAAGATTAAGAGTATCATCAAAACCTACAATGGATGGAAAAATATTTGTAACATTCGTGTCATTAGTAATGCTATCGTATATAAAAAATAAGATGAGTGAAAAAGAATTATATAAGAAATACACAACACAGGAACTTCTTGATGAATTGGACTTGATAGAAAGTTATGAAAGAGGTAATGAAAAACTTAAATTGGGAGAAGTAACAAAGAAACAGAAAGAAATATTTAAATATATGGATATTAAATTTCCTGAAGAATTATTATAGAAAAAGACTAATTCTATGTCCTTTTTTCATATGTATAATTCTTCGGAAATTTAGGTATTAAGCTAGAAGTTACTCATACATTCCCTCTTCCCTTGTAACATCCAATCCCTTTTTAATAAATATCCTGTTAAACATTATTATATACAAAACTGCTCCTATGACTGAAAATAATGACCAGGTATTTGTCATTCCTATTTTATCTGAAAAAATACCTTGTATGATGAGTAAAATTCCGACTATACAGGAATTTAAAAAATTAAATGTAGAAATTGAAGTGTTTCTGTTAGCATCATCTTTAATAATATCCGAATGCAGATAGCTTATATTTACTCCTAAAATAATTGTATTGATAATTACATGCAAAATAAAGAAAATAATTCCTGTATAGATGCTTTTTTTATCAAAGAAATTCAGAAGTAAAATAATTACAACATCCAATATTATTAATTTCAGTATTTTTTCCTGTTTTATTTTAGTTTTTGACACTATATAATTTCCGAATACAAATGCACCGACTATTATAATTTGTATAAAACCTAAAATATTTGTTTTTCTGTAAACTATGCTCCATTGATTTACGGGTCCCATATCCATTATAAAAGGAATTGTAAAAAACAGACTTATAAACAGAAATTTTTTATCAATTATTCTGAAATATTGAGTTACTACATTAGTCAAGTTACTATTTTTCCTGTTAAAATTTTTATATTCATCATTAAATATAAATACAAAAAATAATAGACAAATTATATATGCAATAACTGATAAATATATCGGATAATTTTTATTAATCTTATAAACAATTTGTAACATTAAAAAAGAGAATAATAATGACACAATGCTGCAAAATATATTAGATCTTGAAAATACTTTTTGAATAATCTCCTGTTTAAAAGAATCTTTTAATTCTATTTTTAAGCTGTTTACTATCCAACTCGATAAACAGCCTGAGTTGGCAGCAGTTGACACACCAAAAATTGCAGCACATATAAGTAATGTCGGAACATTCGTTCTAACTATCAATAGCCCTAATCCGCAAATACTTAAAACATTTGATAAAATCATAGTTATCTTTGTTCCGTATTTATCTGTAAATATGCCGAAAGGAATTTCAAATATCCCGGATACAATCCATAATATAGAAATACTTACTCCAATTACCGAAAGATTTAATCCGTTATCCATATAAAATAAATAAGACACCGGATTAAATAGTGATGTTGCTGTAAACAGTAATATTTGAGATATGTAATAAATAATAACTTTATTTTTCATATTTTTCAATAAATTACGAGATTTCAACTAAAAATTCGTAATTTATTGATACCTCCTTATAATTCAATTTTTCTGATAATCTTACATTTAATTTCCGATTTTTAAAATCAATATCTTGAAGTTCAGGAACTATCTTTCTAATTATACATCTATTATATGCCATATTATTATTTATTTGTCAAGCTATACTAATATACAAAATAAAAACGATAACTCACAGAAATCTCTTTCCGGTTATCGTTTTATTTTAATATTTTAATTATTTCAAAGAATTTAATCCTGCAAGATTTATAAAGTTCCAAGGTTTATTGTAATGAGGCTGGAAGAAGAAATCTATAAACGCAAGCTCTTCTACAGTCATTCCGTTTTGGATACATACGGATATAGTGTTAATAGACTGTGTCAAATCAGCTTTTGATGTCAACTGTGCTCCCACTATTCTTCTTGAACTTTTTTCATATACTACTTTGAAAGTCACTTTTTCATAAGTAGGCATAAACTCAGGTCTGTAGTTGTCCACCGCATAAACAAAATCAACATCCAATCCTTCACTTTTTGCTGTTTCATAAGTTAATCCTGTAGAAGACATATTGTTTTCATATATTTTGATTCCTGATGTTCCCTGAGTTCCCGGATGTTTTATTTTATTTTCGCTTAAATTCAAGGCCGCCAAAGTTCCCATTCTCACTGCATTTGTCGCAAGAGGAATATATCTGTATGTTTTCAAAGGATTGTAATAAACCGAACAGCAATCTCCTGCAGCCATTACATCATAATCGCTAGTTCTCATGTATTCATCCACTTTTATAGCTCCGTTAGGCAACATATCCAACTGTCCTTTAAATAATTGTGTATTCGGCACAAATCCTACACACATGATTACCATATCAGTTTCATATTCGTTTTTATCTGTAACTACTTTTGTTACGTTTCCGTTCTCACCTTCAAATCTGACTACTTTTTCTCCTGTAGCTATTACTATCCCTCTTTGTCTGAAAGATTCTTCAGCAATGTCCGTATATTCTTTATCAAAATATTTACTTAAAATTCTTTCTTCGGCATCTACAAGAACTACTTCTTTTCCGTTATCTCTGAATGCTTCTACCAGTTCCACTCCGATATATCCCGCACCTACAACAATTATCTTTTTGGAATGTTTTGCTCTTTCAATTATTTCATTTGAATGATTGAAGTTTTTTGAAAGCAAAATATTATTCAAATCTATCCCCTTAATAGGAGGAATTATAGGCCACGATCCCGAAGTAATGATCAACTTGTCAAAAGTTTCGTTAAATTCAATTCCTGTTTCCATATTTACTACACGAACTTTTTTACCTTTTATGTCAACATTTTTAACATCATGTTTCATTCTTGTATCTACATTTAATTCTTTCAATTTTTCAGGCGAACAGTAGAACAAACCTTGAGGATCTTTTACTACGCCTCCGACATACAATGCTATTCCGCATGAAAGGAACGAAATATTGTCATTTCTTTCAAATACTGTTATTTCAACATCCGGATTTATTCTTTTCAAGTTAAGAATTGCTGCTGTCCCCGCATGTGTACACCCTATTACAACTACTTTCATTTTTTCAAACTCTCCTTCGCAAATTATTTATTTCTTTTTTATATACAACCTTAGTATACTATAAAATTTGAAAAATGTAAAACATAAAAATGAAAATATTTTAAATTTTTTCTTGTTTTTAATCCGATTTATTCAAAACCTTTTATTTTAGGTTTAAAAAATGTTTTTTTATAAGACTTTTTACTCAACACTGTAATTTGCTAACCTTATCATTATAAAATTCTTTAAAATTACTGATTTTTTTCATAATTATCTCTATTCACTAAAATCTTTTACTTCTTTCAGTAATCTTCTTAAAGTATGAGAATCAGCTTGAGGAGCATTTATTTCTCTTTTCCAGTATTTACTTCCTTTTACCCCGTGAAAAAGTCCGTGAGTGTGCATCAAAAATAAATGCGGTCTTTTATTCTCTCTTTCCATTTTTTCCACATACAAAATCATTTTTTCAATTATTTCTTCTCTTGTAATTTCTATATTTTTTCCGTAATATTTTCCGAACTTACTTAATATCATAGGATTATCATATATTTCTCTTCCGAGCATCACAGCATCCACATATTTCAAATGTTCATCAATCTGCTCTGTTGTTTTTATCCCTCCGTTCATTTCAATATGCAGTTCAGGCTTTTCCTTTTTCAATCTGTATACTTCTTCATATCTCAGTGGCGGTATTTCTCTGTTTTGTTTAGGATCAAGTCCTTCAAGAACAGCTATTCTGGCATGAACAACATATTTTTTTACTCCTGCCTTCTGAGTGATATTGACAAAATTCAGCATATCCTCATATTTATCGAGTAAAGTCCTTTTAAAAGTTTCAGGCAATATATTTTTCCCATCAATTCCTATTCTGTGCTTTATAGAAACAGGTTTATCAGTAGCTTTTTTAATTTCCGCCACTATCTCAGCTACTGTTTCAGGAAAAGCCATTAAATAGGCTCCCATCATATTACCCGACACCCTGTCTGAAGGACATCCTACGTTCAGATTTATCTCGTCATAATTATACTTTTCGGCAATCTTTATCGCTTCGTATGCCTCTTTTTTATTTGTAACAGCAAGCTGAAGAACAATAGGATGTTCCGTATCATCAAATTCCAAAATATAGTCACTGTCGCCGTTTATGACAGCCTGTGCCGTTATCATTTCAGTATATAACAGCACATCTTTATTTATCATTCTCACAAAATTTCTGAAATTTCTGTCGGTTCTGTCTACCATAGGTGCAATACTTATAATATTTTTCATGTAAATCTTTCTTTTCCGATCTTCAATTATTTTTTATAATATTTCATAGCTTCAGGTAAAAAGTTTTTCAATGCTTCTATTCTCTTTTCCGTAGACGGATGTGTCGACAATATTTCTACATTTCTTCCTTTTTCCATTGCCATCATTCTTTCCTGAGCTTTTATAGCCTCTTCAGGATTATATCCTGCCATTGCCATAAATATCATTCCGTATTTGTCGGCTTCATATTCCTGTGTTCTGCTGAACTTCAAGAGTCCTACTGAAAGTCCCTGACCCACCAAATCATTATTTACAACAGAAGTTGCTCCTCCTGTAAGAGCATCGGCTACTTCTTTTCCAAGCATAATCAATCCTGCAGCTGTTCTTCCGCTCTGACTTTCTGCATGATGTCCTCCTATTACGTGACCTATTTCATGCCCCATAACAAAAGCTACTCCTGCATCGGTTTTTAATACCGGCATTATCCCTGTGTAAAAAGCTATTTTCCCGCCGGGAAGTGCAAAAGCATTAATGTCTTCACTTTTTATAAGATTAAACTCCCAACTCAAATCTTTTACTTTATTGCTCATTCCGTTTTCATTCATAAATTTTTCCACAGATGTCGATATTCTTCTCCCTATTGCAGCAAGTCTACGCCCGTCAGGTGTATCATTTGCAATCATGTTTTTGGAACGCAGCTTACTTATAAACTCTGAATATTGCTGTTTCGACTCTGCCACAAGACTATCATCACTTACAAGTTTAAGTTGCTTTCTCCCCGTCAAAGGTGCTGTGGTACAGCTTACAAGTGCCGTCACCCCCGTTAAAATCATTAAAATTTTAAAAATTTTTTTCATACTTTCCTCCCGTTAGATCATTTATAGTAAATAAAAAATATATAATATAATAAAATTATTATACTCACAATGTCAGATAAAATAAAGATTTTATAAAATTTTTTTATATTTCTTTTTATCAATAATACAATAATTGCAATAAGTTTTACAACTCCTGTTATAGCCATAATTAAAAGCATATAATCTTCAATTTTAAATTTATAATTTTCCCCAAAACCCGGTGAATTATACATATTCACCACTATCATTCCAAATCCGAATAAGATTTGCCAATACACAGTAATTAGTATATAATCTACTAATAATAAATTACTGATTATTTTTTTCAATTTATCATTTTTATTAAAGACTATTTTCAAAATTAAAAGCAATACTGTTGCAATTATAGTAATCATAAATTTCTCCTTAATAATTTTCATATATTTTACAATTTTTTCCCTTTTTTTTCAATATATTAATCTTTATCTTGACAATGAAAATCAAAAATAAGATTTTTAAATAATATTCATTGAAAAATAAGTTTTTATATATTATAATTAGGATATAAAAGTAATTTTTAAAAAAGGAGAATATAATGTTTGAAAACAGTTTAAAAACAGGATTGCTTATGACAGGACTTGTAGCTTTATTTGTAGCAATCGGAAGTTTATTCGGACGGGAAGGAGCATTATTGGGACTTTTAATTGCCGGAGGAATGAGCTTTTTCAGTTACTGGAACAGTGACAAACTGGTTTTAAGCTCATACAGGGCACAGGAAGTCACAGAAGTAAATAATCCGAGGTTATACAGAATGGTACAGAATCTGGCTAAAAATGCCGGTCTTCCCATGCCGAAAATTTACATTATACCCGAACAGCAGCCTAATGCTTTTGCCACAGGAAGAGATCCCCAACATGCTGCCGTAGCCTGTACACAGGGATTACTTGAAATAATGAACGATGAAGAATTATCAGGAGTCTTGGGACACGAATTGGGGCATGTAAAACATAGAGACATTTTGATAAGTACCATTGCAGCAACTTTTGCCGGTGCTATTTCCAATATAGCAAGATTTTTGCCTTATTACGGTGCAGGAACAAGGCGTCGTCGTAATGATGATAACGGAGGAACTGCAGCATTGGCGATGTTACTTTCATTATTGGCTCCTATAGGTGCTTTAATAATTCAGATGTCTATTTCAAGAAAAAGAGAATTTATGGCAGACAGAGCCGGTGCCGAATTTTCGGGAAATCCGTTATATTTAAGAAACGCTCTTGTAAAGCTTGAAACTTACAGTCAAAGAATACAGATGAATAATAGAAATCCTGCTTATTCTCATATGTTCATAGTAAATCCTTTGGCAGGATTGTCAGGCTTGGCAAATTTATTCAGAACTCACCCTTCTACCGAAGAAAGAATAAGCGAACTTGAAAAAATGGCAAGAAATAAAGGATATTAATTTTAAGAGAGGTGAATTTTAATGGCTTGGATTTGTAAAGAGTTTAACGAACTTGATGTAAATGAACTTTTTCTTATTTATAAAGAAAGAGTTGCTGTATTCGTTGTAGAACAGGAATGTCCTTATCAGGAAGTTGATGATAATGATTTAATCGCAACTCATCTTTTTAAAATCGATAATAATAAAATTACTGCTTATTGTCGTATTATTCCTGAAAATGACGGTATTCACTTAGGACGGGTATTAGTTGCAAAAAACGAAAGAAAATCGGGGGCAGGACGTGAACTTGTTTCCGAAGCATTGAAAGTTATAAAAGAAAAATGGAAAGATATGCCTATTCATGCACAGGCACAGGCGTATTTAGAGAATTTTTACAATTCTTTCGACTTTAAAGCCGTTTCGGACGTTTATCTTGAGGATAACATTCCTCATTTGGATATGATTTTGAAATAAATTTCAAAGGAAGTATATGAGAATTAAACTGTCTCTATACTTCCATTTTTTATATTTTCAGATTAATGATTATCAAACTCTCTCAAATATTCTGAAAGAGCTTTTAATCCGTTTTTCAATGTTTCGGTGTGAGTACAATAACCTAATCTTGCGTATCCCGGCATATCAAAACGATTTCCGGGAACAAGAAGAACTCCTTTTTCTTTAAGCAATTTAATACAAAATTCCTCGATTTCCAAAGGTATATCCAATTTAATAAAAGAAGTGGATACATGTCTCGGAAAAATTAATGAAACTCTCGGTTCATTTTTTACCCATTCTTTTACTATATTCAGATTTTCCGATACTATTTTTCGATTACGTTCCAAAACTGCTTCTTTATTTTTCAGTACATAAGCAGCAAGATAATCATCAAAAACTCCCATACAAATCATAGTATAATCTCTATATTTACGAAAAATATCGGTTATTTCCGGATTAGCTGCAGTCCAGCCTATTCTTATTCCGGGAATGGAATAAGTTTTGGAAAGACTGTTTGCAGAAATTCCTTTATCATATATGTCTGCAATAGCAGGTATATAAAGCCCTTCCTCCAACGGTTTGTAAACTTCATCTGAAAGAATGTAAGCACCGCAGGATTTTGCTATTTCTACCAGTTCTTTTAAAAACTCTTCTTCCATTACCGCCCCTGTAGGATTATTCGCATTATTAATACAAATCATCTTTGTATCAGGTCGAATCATTTTATGTAATTCATCCAAATCAGGCAGCCAATTTTTTTCTTCTCTTATATGCCACAAATCAACTTCTGCTCCTAAAGAACGGGGAATGTCGTATAATTGCTGATACGTAGGGTAAAGTGAAATCACATGATCTCCCGGCTCAATTAAAGAATATAGAGCCAGAAAATTTGCTCCCGTAGCTCCATTTGTCTGTAAAATCTGTTCAGGCGAAATATTTTTATACAGCATACTTACCTGTTTTTTAAATTCGGGAGAGCCTTCTATCCAGCCGTAATTCATTTTTTTATTCAATAAATCACTAAAAAATTCTTCCTGTGTTTTGCCCCCTATTTTAATAATTTCTTCTAAAGTAAACGAGGCTATTGAACTTCCTGCAATATCATAAACAGCATCATTTTCCCATACATTCAGCCACTCTTCCACTCCGAAATTTGCTATTTTCATACTATCATCTCCTTACTTTTAAACGGCTATCTGTCCTGTAAAGAGCATATAAATTGATAATAATGCTCCTATTACTATAAAAATTATTACAATGGATTCCTTTTGTGAAAATACTTTTGAAATCCCGTTTTCTTTTCTTGCTTTTGCATAAAGATATATTCCTAATATGTATACTGTCAAGCACAAAAGAAAATATCCTATTCCCGATGCCCAAATAGCCCAAAGATAAAATACCGATCCGAAGAGTCCTATAAAAAGCTGACTCCACTCTTTATTTTCATATGAATATATTACCTGATACAGAGTTACAAACAACCATGAAACAAATATTGCTGCAGTACACAATGAATACGCAAAACTGTAAGCTTTATCCGTAAACAAAAGAGTAAATACAAATGCCTGTGTCAATACTGTCATAAATAAAAGCGAGAAAGTCGGAGCTTTTTTCTCGTTTAACTCTCCGAATTTTTTAGGCAGAAGATTTCTTTTTGCCATAAGAAGTGTAGTTTCTGCAGGTAACATTGTCCATGAAAGCCAGCAACCGAAAATCGAAATAATTAATGCGATATTTACAAGAGCTGCTCCCCATGTACCTACAAGAGCCTGAAGTATATAACCCATTGCAGGTTGTCCTAATTTCGACAGTTCTTCTCTTGTCATTAACCCATAAGGCAGAATAGACGCCAAAATATATACGATTAATAATCCTGTCAATCCTAAAATTGTGGATTTTCCTACTATTGATTTCTTTTCAGCACGATCCGACATCATTGCCGCTCCTTCAATACCTACAAATACCCACATTAATACCATCATACTTTTCTGT
The DNA here is from genome assembly GCF_007990505.1 of Pseudoleptotrichia goodfellowii. NCBI lineage: Bacteria > Fusobacteriati > Fusobacteriota > Fusobacteriia > Fusobacteriales > Leptotrichiaceae > Pseudoleptotrichia > Pseudoleptotrichia goodfellowii. The sequence goes on from NZ_AP019822.1 coordinate 1,291,966, forward strand.
ATTTGAGAGAAAACCTGAGAAAATTCAAAATTTCCCGAAACTGTTCCCCAAAAATTTGCTGAAAATACGTCGGCTTTAAAAGATATTACCGCAATAACGATAAATAAAACTAAAGGAACCAATTTACAAACAGTAATAACGGCATTTAATATTGCGGCACTTTCCACTCCTCTGTTTACAAGGTAAAACATTAACCACAAAATAACACTTGCCGATAAAATAGATATCAGATTATTTCCCTGCCCGTATGCAGGCACAAAATAAGCTACTGCACTCATCATCATTGTAGCAAAAGCTACGTTTCCAAGCCAGGAAGATAACCAATATCCCCAACCGCTTATAAACCCTCCGAAAGGACCAAATCCTGTTTCTGCATAACTGAATATACCGCTTAAATCGGGACATTTTTCATTTAAGTTGGTTAAACTCAAACATAACATTAATACACCGAATCCTACAATTACCCAAGCCAGTAAAGCAGCACCCGGACCGGCACTTGATGCCATATCGCCCGATATACCGAAAATTCCGCTTCCCAGAGAAGAACTTATTACTAATGCTGTCAAAGCAAAAATCCCTAATTTTTTCTGTTTATTTGGCATAATTTCTCCTCCTCTATTTAATTTGAATATTATTTATAATTCTGTTTTACATCCTGTCGACCACTTCTATCCCTAATAATTGTAACCCTTCTTTTATTATATAAGCTGTTTTTTCCGCAAGTAAAAGTTTCATATAAAATCTGCTTTTATCTTCTTCTTTTAATATGGATTCTGTTGCATAAAATGTATTAAAAATTTTGGCTGTTTCAAACAGATAATCCGCTATCAGATTCGGTTTATAAGCCTCACATGCTTTCATGACCGAATAAGGAAACTTCAGTAATGCAGTAGCCAGTTCTCTTTCTTCTCCGTTAAAGTTTTCGGAAATCTGCCTATAATTTTTGTTATAATCAATATTATTTTCCTTAATTTTTCTGAAAATGGACATTATTCTCACATATGTATACTGGAGATAAGGCGAAGTATTTTCTTCAAAATTCAGAACTTTATCCCATGAAAAAGATATCGGAGTCATTCTGTTCTGACTTAAATCAAAGTATTTTACAGCTCCTATCCCTACAATTTTTCCAATTTCCTTCTTTTCTTTTTCGGACAAATCGGGATTCCTCAAATCAATGATTTTTTCGGCTTCTTTTACTGCCTGTTCAAGTATATTGATAAGCCTTATATTATTTTCTTCTGTTGCCGACGAGATAATATCATCTTCAAATCTCATAATTCCGAACCATACATGAGTTTTCTCATAAGCATATTCTTTTCCTGCCATTTCGGATATTTTAAATACCTGTCTGAAATGCTCTTTCGGCCTTTCATCCATCACATATATAGCATTTTCAATATTCAAAACATCTTTTCTGTATTTTATTGTTGCCAAATCCGTTGAAGGATAAGAAATATAATTACCGTCTTTTCTTTGAAGTATACAAGGTGTTATTTTTTCCTCTTTGGCAAAATATACTGTCAGTACACCATCATCAAGCACTGCAATTTTCTTATTTTTAAGAGATTCGAGTATTTCCGGTATCATTTCTGCATAAAAAGATTCCCCGTTATACATATCAAATTTTACGTTTAATATATTGTACACTTTTTCAAATTCTTTCAATGAGCATTTTACAAAATTTTTCCATAATTTTACGTTTTCTTTATCTCTTGCTTTCAATTTTTCCCATTCTTCTTTTGCCGAAACCTCCAATTCCGGATTTAATTGAGCCTCATCGGAAAACTTTATATATATTCTTTCCAATTCTCCTATAGGATTTTTCTTATACTCTTCTTCATCCAGCCATTTATTACATCCCACTATCAGCTTTCCAAAATGGCTTCCCCAATCTCCTAAATGATTATCTCCCAACACTTTAAAACCTACATATTCCAATATACGCTTTAAAGAATCTCCGATTATTGTACTTCTCAAATGACCTATATGCATCCTTTTGGCTATATTCGGCGAAGAATAGTCTATAATTGTCTTTTTGGAAGTATCAATCGGAAAAATATATTTTCCTTCTCCTATTTTTTTTAGTTCCTCAATAATTTTTGAATTTTTTATATATATATTTAAAAATCCGGGATCTGTAATTTCAAATTTATCGATAATATCGTTATCTTCAAATTTATCCGCTATTTCTGCGGCAATCTCTCTCGGATTTTTTTCTATTATTTTTGAATTTATCAAAGCAAAATTAGTCTGAAAATCGGCAAATTCCTTCTTTGACGAATATTGAATTTCGACCTTTTGAGAATTTTTACCGAATATCTTCTCAATATTTTTATTTAATATATCTTCGACTTTAATTATTATCGGTTTCATCTTGCCCTCCATTTCCGTTAAGTATTATCAAATTTCTGCTTTCACATTTTTCCTCAAATCTGTAGGCGTTATATTTTTCAATTTAAAAAAATTATTATTAAATGTTTTAACGGTATTATATCCTAATTCAAAAGAAATATCAATAATACTTTTGTCGGTTGTAACCAATAATTCACAGGCTTTATTAATTCTTAAAAAATTCAGAAAGTCGATAAATCTTTTGCCGGAATACGACATTAAAATCTTATTCAATTTTGTATCGGTAATATTGAATTTGTTTGTTACATCGTTAATAGTGATTTCCTGAGTATAATTATTCTGAATATAATTTACTATTTCATAGACGAGCTTCTGTTCTTTTTCATTAAATATTCTATATATATTTTTGTAATATTCCCTATAAGCATTAGGCTTCATCTGTAAATATTTATTACATAATTTGGATATATGTGCTCCGTCTACAAACCCTACGGAATAGGCTATTTCTTCAATATTAAGATCAGTATATACAAGCAGATTCAATGCTTTAGAAATCCTCATATGCCTTAATAACTCGTTAAATGTAAATCCTGTAACTTCTTCCAAATATTTTGTTATAGACGACTCACTCATAAAAAACATTACTGAAAGTTTATTTAATGTCAATTTTTCATTTAGATGTGCATAGATGTACTTAATAATATTATTTTCGATTATCTTTTTTTTTTTGGCAGATTATCTTTTTCGGAAATAATCTTTTTAGCGATAAGTATTACTAATTCTGTTAATTTATTTGTTATATATACTTTACTTAAATCAAAATCATTTTCTTCATCAAATTTTTTCTTATCGGAAATTTTATCAAAATTCGAAAATGATTCTATTTCTATTTCATTTTTTATTTCGTAAAATATATTTTTTATAATTTTTGCTTCTTTATCATCAAAATATACAAAAGGAATTTCTTTTATAAGTGAAAAAATATGTGTCTTATTTTTTTTGTACCTGTTCAACACATTTAATATTAAACTATTAAAAATCGAATTATAAGATATTTCCATTATTTCCAGCGATTCGTTCACTTTTGTTATTTCCACTATTTCCCAAGGAAAAACAGCCAAGAGAGTATTGGGAATAATCTCATACTCTCTTTCATAGACTTTTATTTTTCCTGTCCCTTTACTGAAAAAGAACAATTTCGATACGCTGTATATAGTCGGTGAAACCGGATTTTCAACATATTCGGCATCAAACGAATACAATTTATAATGTTTGTAACTCGACTGAAATTGTAAATCCAATTCGTTAAACATCAAATTTCCTCACTATATCTAATTTATTTATTATCTGATAAACATCATTGCTGCTGTTAATATAACTACATCAGCAATAATTATTGCTGCAATAAGTTTTCCTACAAATTTTAACCATGTTCCGTATTGCATTTTACCTATTGCAAGACCTCCCATAACAACCCCTGATGTAGGTGTTATAAGGTTTATAACTCCTGAAGCCGCACTGAATATTAATACCATAACTTCAGCACTGTATCCTAAAGTAGATGTCAAAGGTCCCAATACAGGGAATGCAACTGAAGCCAATCCCGATGTAGAAGGAATTAAGAATGACAATACCAAGAATAACACATATGAAGCCGGTGCAAATATAACAGGGGATAATCCTTTTAATGCTGTTGAAGCAGATTCCAAAATAAATGTATCAAATTTTGTAGCAGCCATTAATACAGAAGCACCTCTAGCAACTGCTATTATCAATACAACACTTAGTATATCTTTTACTCCGTCCATAAAAGAATCTATAATTTCAGATTCTTTAAATCTGTTAATTACACCTATTACAATTGCAGCAATTAAGAACCACATTGATAATTCACCAAAATACCATTTTCCTAAAGGAGTTCCTGTTAAGAAACTGGACCAACCTACAAAAATATTTATTCCAAAGTTTTCCCATGGTATTAATGAAATTACCATTATAATAAATGTTATCCCGAATACTATTAATGTAGCTCTTGTTTTTCCTGTAAATTCTATATTATCAAAATTTGCATGTCCAAAATGCTCATGCATATCATTTTGTTCCTGTAATGACAAAATAGTAGAACCTTTTTCAGCTTTTACTTTTTTAGCATATCTTAACACATAGAAAATAGCCATTAATAGAGCAGTAAGCCATAATATAGCTCCCAATACTATTACAGTTGCACTATTATATTGGATTCCTTTTTCTTTTAATGCATCAAGAGCAACTCCCACTGCAAACGGATTTACTGTAGATCCTAAAACTCCGACTCCTGCACCAAGCATTATTGTTGCAACTCCCACAGTAGTATCAAAACCTGCAGCAACCATTGTAGAACAGATTAACACATAAAATGCAACTGTTTCTTCTGCCATTCCGTAAGTAGTTCCACCTATGGAAAATAAAATCATCAATATAACAATTAAGACAAGTTCATTTCCTTTAAGTTTTTTTACTAAAGCTCCTATTCCTGCATCTAAAGCTCCTGTTTTAGTAACTACTCCTAAAAATCCTCCAAGTAATAATATAAATATACATACATCAATAGCTTCTTTAAATCCGTTAAAAGGTGCCATTACTACTGTTGCCAACGAAGCATCTTGTACTTGAGGAAATAGATATGTTAAAATTGCCAAAGCAAATATTATTAAAAACAATATCGAAAAAGCTGATAACTGAATACCTTTTTTCTTAGCCATATTTTTCTCCTACTTTCATTTAAAATTTAATAACAGTTCCTGTATTTCCTGCCAAAGCAGAACCTGCATTTTGTAATGAAGTTATTATTGCCTGTCCATTTTTATTATTTTTTACATATTCTACACAAGCTTCTATTTTCGGTAGCATACTTCCTTTGGCAAAATGACCTTCATCAATATATTTTTTAACTTCTTCAGTATTTATAACATCCAATTCTTTTTGATCAGGTTTATTATAGTTAATATAAACTTTGTCAACTGCTGTCAATATTACAAGCATGTCAGCTTTTAAGTCAGCAGCAAGTTTTGAACTTGATTTATCTTTGTCTATAACAGAGTCAACACCTTTGTAACGACCATTTTCTTCTATTACAGGTATTCCTCCTCCGCCTACAGTTATTACAACTGTACCATTATTTACAAGTGTTTCCACTTCTTCAAGTTCAACTATTCTTTTAGGTAACGGAGAAGGTACTACTCTTCTGTATCCTCTTCCCGCATCTTCTACAAATGTAAATCCTTTTTCGGCTGCTATTTTGTCAGCTTCTTCTTTACTGTAGAACATACCTATAGGTTTTGTAGGATTAGTGAAAGCAGGGTCATCTTTATCGACAACTACCTGAGTAACTAATGTTACAACACCTTTTTTAATATTTTGAGCCTGCAATTCTTCTCTTATTGCCTGTTGAAGATGATATCCTATATAACCCTGACTCATCGCGCCGCATTCTGCAAAAGGCATATAAGGAGTTTTTACTTCTCCGTTTGCAGCGTAATCCATTGCCAAGTTTATCATTCCCACTTGAGGACCGTTTCCATGACCTATTATAACTTCATATCCCTCTTTGATCATATCAACGATTGATTTTGCAGTATTTTTTACTAATTGCAACTGCTCTTCAGGAGAATTTCCTAAAGCGTTTCCGCCAAGTGCTACTACTACTCTTTTCGCCATTATTATTTCAATGTAGCATACATAACTGCTTTAATTGTATGCATTCTGTTTTCAGCTTGGTCGAATACTTTTGATTGAGGGCTTTCAAAAACTTCGTCTGTAACTTCCATTTCAGGCAATCCAAATTTATCGTTAATTTCTTTTCCGATAGTTGTTTTCAAATCGTGGAATGAAGGTAAGCAGTGCAAGAAGATTGTTGTATCTTTAGCATAGCTCATAGCCTGTTTGTTTACTTGGAATTTTTTCAATTCTTTAATTCTTTGTTCCCAAACTTCATCAGGTTCTCCCATAGATACCCATATGTCAGTGTAGATAACATCAGCATCTGTACATGCTTCTTTTACATCTTCAGTAAATCTTATTTTACTTCCGCTTTCTTTTGCAATAGCTTCAGCTTGAGCTATCAATTCAGGAGTAGGTTTTAAATCTTTAGGTCCGCATGCAGTAAAGTTCAATCCCATTTTAGCACATGCTATTAATAAAGAGTTACCCATATTGTTTCTTGTATCTCCCATGTAAACAAAGTTGATTCCTTTTAAGTATCCGAAGTTTTCTTCGATTGTTAATAAGTCAGCTAACATTTGAGTAGGATGAAATTCGTTTGTCAATCCGTTCCATACAGGTACTCCTGCATTTGCAGCCAATTCTTCAACTATAGTTTGATCAAATCCTCTATATTCGATACCGTCATACATTCTTCCCAAAACACGTGCAGTATCTTCGATGCTTTCTTTTTTACCCATTTGAGAACTTCCCGGATCAAGGTAAGTAACTCCCATTCCTAAATCCATTCCTGCTACTTCAAATGAACATCTTGTACGTGTAGATGTTTTTTCAAATAAAAGAACTATGTTTTTTCCTTCCAAATATTTGTGAGGTGTTCTTGTTAATTTTAATTCTTTAAAGTTTTTTGATAAGTCCAACAAATATCTTATATCGGAACTTGTGAAATCCAACAATTTCAAATAATTTCTTCCTGCTAAATTTTTAGGCATTTAAATCATCCTCTCTCTTATTTTTAAAATTATTTTTACAACCAATCAACCGGCTATGAAATAGTCGGTTAATTGATTTTATTATAGCATATTTTTGTTATTTTGAATTTAATTTTTTAGTCTTCTCTGACTAAAGGCATACTCATACATCTAGGGCCTCCACGTCCTCTGGACAATTCAGCACTCGGCATTTCAAGAACTTTTAATCCTGCACGTCTTAAAAGTTCATTTGTTACATCGTTTCTTTCATAAACGACGATAACTCCCGGAGCTATACATAATGTATTCGATCCGTCGTTCCATTGTTCTCTTTCAGCAGCGATTCTGTCTTCTCCACCGCATTTGATCAATGTAACATTAGGTACTCCCAAGTATTTTTCAAGGATTGATTTTAATGTATCCTGTAATAATTTAACTTCTATTTTATTTCCATTTTTAGTTAATTCGTAAACTTCCAACGGTCCCATAATATTAGGGTGAATAGTAAATTTATCATGATCTATTTGTGTAAATACTGTATCCAAGTGCATGAACGCTCTTGTTTCAGGTATTTTAAACGCTAATATAGTTTTTATAGAGCTGTCGCTTGAATCAAATATATTTTTAGCAATCTGATCTATTGCTGCAGCTTGAGTACGTTGAGAAATACCTATTGCAAGAACTTTATCATTCAAGTTAAGTATATCTCCACCTTCAATATGGAATTGATTATCTCTTTCATAGAAATAAGGTACTTTTCCTTTATAATCATTATGATGTTTGAAAATGTAATCTGCATAAATTGTTTCTCTGTTTCTTGTTACTGAATACATTTTATTCAAACTCACTCCGTGCCCTATTGAAGCGAAAGGATCACGCGTGAAATATAGGTTAGGCATAGGATCCAAAATTAATTCATTTTCATCAATTAATTTTGAAATCAATGAATCGGAATTTAATTTTAATTCTCCGTATTTTACCCCTTCCATTGTTTTCATAATCAGTTCTTTGTTATCAGTATAAGATTCAAAAAGTTTCATTAAAGCTTCTCTATATTCAGGAACTAAAACTCCGCCTTCTGTTATAAATTGTTCAAGAAACTGTTTTTTCAAATCAGGACATTGTGATATTGTTTCAGCTGCCAAATCTTCAAGATACACAACTTCTACACCGTTTTCTCTAAGAATTTGTGCAAAAGCATCGTGTTCCTGTTGTGCAACTTTTAGGAAAGGTATATCATCAAATAACAATCTTTCCAAAGTATCCGGTGTCAAGTTCAACAATTCTTTTCCCGGTCTGTGCAATAAAACTTTTTTCAACGGTTTTATTTCACTTTTTACATTAATTGCCATGTTTAACTTACCTCCTCGTAAGAAAATGAAATTTTATTTTACCGAAACTTATTTCACTTCTTACCTGCTTCAATAGTAAAAAGCCGAAAATGAAATATTTTTTCATTTTTGAAATAATTTCTGTAATTACATTTTTATTATACTTTCAAAAAAGAAAATTGTAAGGAAATTTTTCCCTCTTTTTTTTGTATAATTAATATTTTTAATTTTTTCATAAATTTTTTTTATGAAAAAAGTGATTTTTATAATTTTATTCAATGTAATATTTTGTTTTATTTTATATATGTTGAATTTCATTTTTCAGTAATTGTCATTTCTAAATCATTAACAATATATATATATATATATATATTGTATATTGACTTTTTCTGAAAACATGTTATAAATAATTTAAATAAGTTTATTTAAAAAAAATACTTGAAATTAAGGATAAGGAGGTGAACATATTATGTCTTTGGATCCTAAAACTATACTTTCTCCTAAGGGTAAAGTAGAAAATATTGAAATAATAGAACAGAACACTGATTATACAATTGCTATCTTAAGCTGGGAAGGAAAAGATACCATTGCTGCCAGATGGAATCCTACTGAAGAAAATACAATGGGAATTCCTCAATCAAGAGGTTATGCGACTTGGTTTATACTTCCCGATACTATCTTAAAGTCATATTTAAAAGAAAATACGGATAATCCTGTAATTAAAAATTCAGTGCGGATTTTAAATCTATTAATTCATTTATTAAAAAATGAAAAGTAAAAAAAGCCGAATTGAAATTCGGCTGATTTTTTTGTATACTGTATTTATGACTAGTAAACACTTTATACAAAATAAACTGAAAACTATCTTCAGTAATAAAAACATTGTACTAAATTCTTTAAACTTTTGCAAGAAAAATTATCTTAACCCTAAACACCTTCAATATATTAAATTTTCTATCTCTAAATTTCTTGCTTGTAGAGATTTATCCAAAGGCTTCGTTTCTTTCAAATGCCCTAACTGTCCTATTACTCACAAATTCCCTCTTTCCTGTAAATCCAGACTCTGTCCTTCTTGCGGTTACAAATATTCTCAACTTTGGACTGATAATATTCATAAACATATTCTAAACATTCCTCACAGACATGTTCTTTTTACTATTCCTAAAGCATGCAGAATATTTCTAAAAAGAATAAAAGAATTAATAAAATTTCCAAATCTTCTAAATATTACTTCACTGATTCTGATATTCTTCATTATGGTCTTATTTCTGTTATTCATACTTTCGGGCGTGATTTAAAATGGAATCCTCATATTCACGCTATCGTTTCTCTCGGAGGATTTAATAAAAATTTTGATTTTAAAAAACTTGAATACTTTAATGTTGATACTATTGCAGCTCAATGGAAATATCACGTCCTTGATATTATTTCTAAGGGAACTATCCTAATCAAAAATTAAAAGATTAGCTAAAATTACTGTCAATAAGCTATATAGTCAAAATGCAAGATTCTTTTTTAATGTCAGAAGCGGTGATGTCAATAACACCAAAGGTATTATCAAATACTTAGGTCGATATCTTGCACGTTCTCCTATTGCTGAGTATAAAATTACTGATATTACTGACAATGAAGTTACTTTCTTTTACAATGATTTAGCTAATGATAAACAAAAAACATTTATTACTATGCCTATTCAAAAATTTATTTCCCAAATTTTAATCCATGTACCTCCTAAAAATTTTAAAATGGTTAATAGATATGGACTATATGCAAGACATATTTCCAATAAGCTAAAAAGAGCTGTTATTCCTTTTAAGAAGAATATTGTCCCTAATAAATTTTCTTTTTATCAAAGACAAACATTTAAAACTTTCGGTATAAATCCTTTCTATTGTCCTATATGTAACATTAGAATGATTGTATGGGAATTTTATCATTATTTATATCCCAAACCTAAAAGATATTATTAAATCTTTTTAATCCAACTATGTTGGATATTTTGTCATACATTTTTTTTGATAAAAAGATAATAAAGAGGCTTACGCCTCTTATATAATTTGCAAAACATATCATTGAATTTGATTTCTAATCATTTATTTAATCATTAAATTTAAATTTACTTTCCTTAGGAATAAAAGTGAAGCTGTCTCAAAATGTACTACGAGACAGCTTTAATTTTTATCTGATATATTCCCTACCCTTATCCGAAATTTTAAATATTCCGTTATCTACATATATAAGTTTTCTGTCTTTTGCTTTTTCCGATATTTTCTCAAAAAAACTCTTTTCCCAACGCAAATGATACTCCATTGTATCGATTCCGCATTCTTCTTTTTCTTCAGCAGTATCTTTGTGATTTAAAATATGGATTAACAGCATTTTTGTGGAAAACTCGATTTTCTGATTTTTTTTACGTCTGAATGTGGAAACAAGTCCGCTTTTAGGGGAAACAATCAGTACAACAATAAATATTGCTCCTATTACTACCGCAATCATTCCCGCTATGGAAACATCCCACGCACTTGCCAGGAAAAATCCGATTACACTTGATATTGCCCCTAAAACAACACTCAAAAACATCATCATTTTCAGATTATTTGTCAATAAATAAGCTGTTATAGGCGGTCCGATCATAAATGCGACTACCAATATCGAACCTACCGCTTCAAAAGAAGCTACTGAAGTCATAGACACAAGCGACATCAGCATATAATGGATTAATATTGGTTTCATTCCCAAAGTTGCTGCAAGAACTCTGTCAAAAGTGGATATTTTCAACTCTTTAAAAAATATCACGACAAACAGGAAATTTATAAGAAATATTCCGAATGTAGTTACTAATCCTTTTACAACAGTAACTCCAAATATTTTTGCAGTGTTAAAAGGAGCAAAAGCCAATTCTCCCAACAATACCGAATCAACGTCCAGATGAACATTTGAAGCGTATTTGGATATTAATATTACGGCTATACTGAATAACAAGGGAAAAACAACTCCTATTGCCGAATCCTCTTTTACAAGCCTTGTAGAATTTAAAAGTTCTACAAGATAAACTGTCAAAACTCCTACTATTCCTGCTCCTACGATAAGAAAAGGCGAACTCAAATCATGAACCATAAAGAAAGCTATTACAATTCCGAGCAAAATAGTGTGAGTTATAGCATCAGATACCATTGCCATGCTTTTCAGTACGAGAAACGTTCCTAAAATAGAACACGATCCCGCAACACAAATAGCTATAAGTTGTATTGTCAATCCTGCACTCATGATTTTATACCCCCTTTCAAGCTGCTCAATTCGGATTTTTTATTTTTAAGTTTTTCACTAAGCATTTTTCTTTTTTTTCTGTTCATTGAAAATTTGAATATTATTCCTCTTTTCGGAGAAAAAAGTATACTGAAAATCACTATCAGACTTATTATCAAAACTATAACAGGTCCTGTAGGAAGATTGCTTTCGGTAATACTCACAAGTGTTCCTGTCAATCCGGCAAATCCTCCGAATATCCCCGATAAAATAACCATTACCGATAGCTTGTCGGTCCACTGTCTTGCCGCTACTGCCGGAGAAATAATCATCGCACTTATCAGTATTACTCCTGCTGCCTGAATCCCTATTATAACTGTAACTACAATCAGAACAGAAATAGATATACCTATTTTTTTGCTTGGAAATCCTAATGTTCTGGCAAATTCTGCATCAAAAGAAACAATTTTAAATTCCTTCCAAAATAGAATTATTATAGCCAACAGCAATAATCCCGTATAAAACATAAGTTTTACATCACGTTCCACAAAAGTGGATGCCTGTCCGAAAATAAATCTGTTCAGTCCCGATTTGTTTGCTCCGGGTAATTTATTCAAATAAGAAAGCAATACAAGACCCAACCCGAAAAATACCGACAATATAAATGCCAATGCACTGTCAAATTTTATTTTGGTATAGTTCTGTATAAGATAAATCAATCCTATACAGACTATTCCTATAAACAAAGCTCCCAACAAAAGAATTTCGGTATTTTTTATATGAGTTATCATAAAAGCAAGACATACTCCGGGCAACGAAGCATGTGAAACAGCATCTCCGAGCAAACTCTGTTTTCTTAAAATCGCAAAGCATCCAAGCACTCCCGATACTATTCCCAAGAGCATACATCCCATTGCAATAGTTCTGAAAGTATAATCACTTACAAGAAGGCTTATTATATTCATAATATTACGCCTCCTTTTCAGATAAAAACTTGCTTTTATAAGTTTTTTCTATATTTTCCTGAGTAAACACTTCATTTACAGGTCCTGAAGCCACAACAGAAACATTAATAAAAGTAACATAGTCAAAGTAATTTTTCACAGTTTGAAGATCATGATGAACTACTATTACAGTTTTACCGTCATCTCTTAACTTTTTCAGTATATTTACTATGGATTTTTCAGTTTTACTGTCGACTCCCTGAAAAGGCTCGTCCATAAAATATATTTCAGCATCCTGAACCAAAGCTCTTGCCAAAAATACTCTCTGTTGCTGTCCTCCTGACAACTGGCTTATCTGTCTGCTTTTAAACTCTTCCATTTCTACTTGACGAATAGCTTCTTCAGTTTTCTCTTTGTCTATTTTTCTTATTCTTTTTAACCATCCTACTTTTCCGTATCTTCCCATTTCCACTACATCAAAAACAGTAGTCGGAAAATCCCAGTCGACACTTCCTCTTTGAGGCACATATGCTATTTTACTTCTTACTTTATTATATTTTTCTCCGTAAAAATGCACTTCTCCCGTAGCCGGCTTCAACAGATTCAGCATTGCTTTTATCAATGTAGATTTTCCCGCTCCGTTAGGACCTACAACTGCCATTAATACACCTTTTTTTACTTCCAATTCAATATCCCATAAAACGGGTTTGTCCTCATAGGCAACTGTCAAATCCTCCACTTTAATTATAATTTCTTTTGTAATATCTTTTTCAGCCATATTTTTCCCCTTATTTACACTTCACACAAAGTTATGTTCTTATTTTAAAGCATTTGAAATAGTATCAGCATTAGCTTTTACTGTTTTAATATAAGTTTCTGTATTATGAGCTTCATCTCCCAATGAATCCGAATATAATTCTCCACCTATTTTTACTTCTTTTCCTTTAGCTTTTACAGCTTCCTGCAATGCTTCTATACTTTTTTTAGGAACTGAAGATTCAATAAATATTGATTTTATATCATTTTCTACTATAAAGTTCGCCAAATCACTTATATTTTTACTTCCTGTTTCAGAGTCTGTAGAAACTCCCTGTATAGCTTTTACCTGTAATCCGAACTGTTTTGCAAAATATCCGAAAGCATCGTGAGCAGTTACAAGAACTCTGCTTTTTTCAGGTATTTCATTTATTTTTGCTTTTACATAATTTGTCAATTCTGTTAAATCCGCTTTATATTTATCAAGATTTCCTTTATAATAGCTACTGTTTGAAGGATCCATTTTACTTAATTCGGCTTCAACAGCATCAGCTTCTTTAGCCCACAATTCTGTATCGAACCATACGTGAGGATCAGGCGTATTTCCTTCTACATAGGCTATTTTACTTTTATCCAAAGCATCTCCTACGTTCAATACTACTTTCCCTTGAGAAGTCAGTTTTTCAAAAATTTCAACCATTTTTCCTTCCAAGTGCAATCCTCCGTAAACTACCAAATCTGCATTGGACAATTTATCAATATCTCCTGCACTTGCAGTATATAAGTGGGGGTCTACTCCTTCTCCCATTAATCCTGTAACTTCGACTTTATCTCCGCCTATGGTTTTTATAAGGTCTACGAGCATTGTTGTTGTCGTCGTAACTTTTATTTTTTTACCTGTTTCAGTTTTAGTCATTGCATCTTTTTTTCTCCGTCGCCTTCTTTTTTACCGCAGGCAAGTAATCCTATCATCATTATCCCGAACATAATTAAAAATTTAAAACTTTTTTTCAAATTAACTTTCTTAGTCATCATCTGTCTCCTCCGTATTTTGATTTTTTTTGTAAACTTCTATCATTCCGGCTGCATTATAAGCCACTGCTTTTATATTTTTTTCTTTACTGCTCAAGTATATAGGACCGTCAAAAGGATCTTTTCTCTCTATTTTATATATCTCTTTGATACTTATATTAAGCTCTCTCAGATAATCGTACAGTTCAATATTATCTTCCACTCTTAATATAATTATCTCGTCATCTTCTTCAGCTTCGGACAATTTAATAATATTTTCTTCATCAAACTTTTTAATACCGTAAAATATAGGACTTCCGTGCGGACATTCTTTAGGATAAAATAAAAATTTTTCAAGTTTTTTTAACAGTTTATCACTCGTTACATGTTCCAGAGCCTCAGCTTCCGGATGTACTTCATCTTTTCCGTATCCTAATTTCTCATATAGAAATACTTCCCACACTCTGTGCTTCCTTATTACATTTAAAGCAAAATCATTTCCTTTTTCAGTTAATGTAACACTCTTTCCGTTTACTTTAAGATAATCGTCATTTACAAGTTTTTTTATCATTTCACTGACTGAAGCGGGAGATATATTCAGATATTCGGCTAATTTTTTGTTTGAATACTGCTTATTCTTTTTCAATGTATATATCCCTTTCAAATAATCTTCTATACTCTTACTCATACTCACTCCTTCCTCTTCTTAGTTATCCCTAATTTTTAAATTAGGCTCACCTAATTTCTATATTTATACTACCATTATATATTTTGATTGTCAAGATATTTTTTTATTTTTTTACAAAAAAATCGTTTCATAACAGTAAAACTGAAATAAAACGATTGATTTCATAACCTTCAAATTTTACAACGTAAAAAATATGTCAGTGAGCGTTATGAAAACATCCTTTTTATTTTCATAGCAGACGTGCATTTTTGAGTATGTAAAATTTGAGGTTAAAAGTTTTTTGCCCTACTTTTTTTAAAAAAAGTAGGTATTTTACTATTTTGAAACACTCTCCGCAGACAATTCTTTTTCCGCAATCAAGTCTTCAATATGTTCTTTTACAGTCATCAGACTTTCCAAATCCATACTTTCATAATTTGCAGTATTGGAAGTTTTTACATTGATTCCCTGTTTTCTTAAAAAATTATCAACCTTATTTTGATTTTTCTTATAAAGATAATATCCCGCAGCTACTGCCCCTATTCCTACAACAGCTCCTACAAGATGTTCTTTTTTCACACCGTTTCCTAAATTTAACATTTTTATACCTCCTATTTTTTATTGTAATGTTATATATTTTTCATCAGATCTGTTAGATCTTATGTTGTTAAAAAAAATTCTGTAAACCAGATCACTTATACTTCCTATGGAATTATCCTCTCTTATATCGGCTATATATTGGTATTTGCCGTTTTCGTCTTTAATCCTGAATACTCTTATTTCTTTATTGGAAATATTATTCAATATCAGATGTCTTCCGAAAGTAGTCAACCACATGAGCAGAAGCGAATAAATCGAATTACTGTTAAGATAAGACTTCAACAAATATAGAGCAGGCAGGATTTCAATATCAAAAAAGCCTTTCTGTTTCGTTTCTCTATATGCATGTTCGACTATAGCACCTGTTGTCAATATTGCCGTAAAATGATTTATATTTGTCTGCAGATTTCCTGTATTCTTCTTAATCAGATTATGCAAAAGTGACAGTGAAATTGCCGCTCCCGAATATAATGACAGAGAATCTATTGACTTTTCTTCATAATCTTCTATGAGTTTTACAGGCATCATTCCGTGTTGGATAGACAATGCGGTAACGACTTTATAAATTACTTCCTGTAAATAAATTTTTTTAGGATCGAATTTTACCAGCAAAGTATTTATTTTAGTATTATATCTTATTTCCATATTATTATCAACATTTAAAAATTCTTCAAAAACTTTGAAATTTCTGATACGGGGATATACTTTAAATCTTATTCTGTTCGGTAATCTGTGTAATATTGTTAAACTTAACTTTTTCATATTACATCTATCCTTTCCTACTTGTTTACATTATATTTCAATAATCTCAAAGAATTTCCCACTACTAAAATCGTTATCGAGTTATGCAATATGGAACTGTATATAGCCGGAAGTATTCCCGTTGCACCGAGTACAAGAGCAAAGCTGTTTACTCCTATCGCCATTGCAAAGTTTTCTTTTATAACTTTCATCGTATTTTTAGCCAGTCCTACTACTCCCGGAATCAACAAAGGATCATCAGAAGTAATAGTAATATCTGCAGCTTCCATTGCTATATCGGTTTTTGTACTTCCCAAAGCTATTCCGACATTGGCATAGGAAAGAGCCGGTGCATCATTAATTCCGTCCCCTATCATAATTACTTTGGAGCCTATCGACTGAAATTTAAGAATGTCTTTTGCTTTATCTTCAGGCAAAAGTTCAGATTCATATCTGTCCATGGACATTTTCGAGGCTATTGTTTCAGCCTGTTGTCTCAAATCTCCTGTCAGCAGAACTATATCGTCTATTCCCTGATTTCTCAATCTGTTCATTGCTTTTTTTATATTTTCTCTCGGAGGATCGGAAACACCTATTATCCC
The DNA here is from genome assembly GCF_007990505.1 of Pseudoleptotrichia goodfellowii. Taxonomy (NCBI): domain Bacteria; kingdom Fusobacteriati; phylum Fusobacteriota; class Fusobacteriia; order Fusobacteriales; family Leptotrichiaceae; genus Pseudoleptotrichia; species Pseudoleptotrichia goodfellowii. Next base: position 1,308,889 of record NZ_AP019822.1, read on the forward strand.
GATCAGATTTTTATTTCTCGCTACATAAATTATAATCTCTCCACGATTAAGCATTCTTTTTGCAGCATCAACAGAATCCAGAAGCTCGACATCACTTTCT